>NZ_JARWGJ010000185.1:0-4735 GCF_040409695.1 Longimonas sp. | reverse complement strand
CCGTGGATACCACGGCGTGCAGGAACGCTGGCTTTCCTGTGTCTTTCTACACTATCCCGATCTCCTCATCGAACGTCTCATGACCCATGCGCACGCTCTCCCCACTTGCCTTTGCCGTTGTGCTGCTGCTTGCTACGCTGGCAGGAGGATGCGCTGGAGCGTCTGATGTCGATGGGGGGGAGTCTGCCTCAGAGACCTCTACGTCAGAGGCCCCCGATGCCGCCTCTGCCGAGGAACCCTCTACCGTGAGCCTGTCTTACGTGGACGATATGGCTGCAGCGCACGAAGGCGATGCACCGGAGCCCTCGCCGCTGGTGCGCACGCCTGAAGCTGCTATTTCCTCCGGGTCGGTTACGTACAAGACCACCGACGACGGCGACGTGTGGAACGGTCATTATGCGGGCTTAGATGATGATGATCACTGGAAGCCGGCGGTGGTGCTCATCCACGAGTGGTGGGGACTCAACGAAAACATCCGGCGCATGGCTGAGCAGATCGCGAGCAGGGGCTACCAGGTGCTGGCTGTAGACCTGTACGAAGGTGCAATCACCAGTGACCCGGAACGGGCCGCCTCGCTGATGCAAAACGCTATGGATCGTCCAGAGGTCTTGCATGCCCACCTGCAAGCCGCCCGCGAATACCTATCTGAGACGCGCAACGCTCCTCGCGTGGCTGTCATGGGGTGGTGCTTTGGCGGCCACTGGGCCCTGCAAGCCGCGCTGGAGGCCCCTGACAGCTGGGACGGCACCGTGATCTACTACGGCTCCGTTGAGGAAGCCGACGAAGAGGCTGTGGCTGCTCTCAACATGCCGGTGCTTGGCATCTTTGGCGGGGCAGATGAGAGCATTCCCGTGCCAACGGTAGAAGCGTTCGCCGACCAGCTGGAGCGTGGCAACGTGCCCGCTGATATTCGCATCTACGAGGGGGCCGACCATGCGTTTGCGAGTCCCTCTGGGTCGCGCTATGCTCCCAAAGCCGCAGAAGACGCATGGGAGCGCACGCTTGCTTTTTTGGATTCAACCCTGCGTGCAGGCAAGTAGCGTACAGGTCTCCCCCTAAAGCGTCATTTTCCGACCTTCTACCGGTGCTATCCCGCCCACATACAACCTAACATACAGCAATAGCACCTGTGAGCGGCACGCTGACATTCGCTAATGCACGCATGCAGCCCTGGCGCCCCCCCCTACGCACTCTGTTTTCTGTATTTTCTCTCTTACATGCCCAACTTTCCTGAACTCAAAAACGATCTGTTCTTGCGCGCTGCCCGCGGCGAAGTGACCGAGCGCACGCCCGTCTGGATGATGCGACAGGCCGGACGCTACCTGCCCGAATACCAGTCTGTGCGTGCCGACCATCCCTTCTTTGAAGTGGTGAACACGCCCGAGCTCGCCTCCGAGGTCACCATCCAGCCTATCGACCGCTTTCCGCTGGATGCAGCCATTATCTTCTCCGACATCCTGGTTATTCCGCAGGCTCTTGGACTGGAGGTGCAGATGGTGTCGGGTAAGGGGCCGCATTTCCCGAGCCCCCTCAAAACCCCGGACGCGCTGAACCGCCTCGACCCCTCGGTAGCCGACACCGTCCTTCAGCCCGTGTACGATGCCGTTACACAGACGCGCATTGACCTGAACGGGCGCGTGCCGCTCATCGGGTTTGCTGGAGCCCCGTGGACGCTGATGGCGTATATGATTGAAGGCGGCGGAAGCAAGTCGTATCGCAACGCACGGCGCTGGCTCTACGAGCACCCCGAAGCCAGCCACGAGCTGTTGGATACGCTCGCCTCGCTCATTGCCGACTATCTGATTCGCAAGGTCGAAGCCGGCGCCCAGGCGCTGCAGATCTTCGACTCATGGGCTGGCTTGCTTGGCCCCGGACTGTATCGCACCTTCGGCATTCCCTACCTCGAATCTATCGTCGGCGCGGTGAAAGATGCGCATCCCAATGTTCCGTTCATCGCGTTTGCCAAGGGCGCCCCGTACGCGCTGCCTGCACTGGCTACAGCGGGATACGACGCGCTCAGCCTCGACTGGACCATGTCGCCTGAAACGGTTCGGGGGGAGGTTGCCACGGACATTGTGCTGCAGGGCAACCTGGATCCGTGTGCACTTTACGGTTCGCCCGACGATATCCGCCGCCAGGTGCAGCATATGCTGGCCGCCTTCGGTCCGCACAACCACATTGCCAACCTCGGGCACGGTATGCACCCCGACCACGACCCCGCTCATGCCGGTGTCTTTATTGACGCGGTGCACGAGCTCTCCGAAACAATGCGTGCTGCCTGATCGCTTGCCGATTGCCTGCTGCTTTCTCATTCGCTGATTTTCCGTCTGCCCTAATGCCCTTACTACCATGGAAACGTCTCCCCTCCGCACCAAAATAAATGAGCTTCCATTCGACGTGCTGGCAGTGCTCCCCTTGCTCTACGTGGCCTGGGCCGACGGCATGATTACGCCGACCGAGCATAAGGAGCTGCGGAAGCGGTTACACGAGCTGGATTGGATTGCCCCAGAGCACCGCGAGACCATCGAAGCATGGCTCGACCCTTCCAATCCCCCATCGGCCACCGAGTACAACCAGTGGCGACGTGCCCTGCGGCGCGCCGCAGCCGACCTTCCGCAGTCCGGCCGCACCTCGCTGGCTACGCTGGGCGCCGAGATGGCGTCGGTGGGCGGCGACGGCGCCCCGGGCCTGCCCGACGAGGCGCGACAGGCGCTGCACGACCTGGAGGCCACCCTCGGCGTGGCTGGCGATGAGATCGTTGACGAACTGCGTGCCGACCGCCCGTCGCCCGAAGACGACGCCCCGAAGCAGCTGCCCTGCTCGCCCGACGCCCTGCAGGCCTACCTTGACGGACCGCATGCCGATCTGCGTAACCGTATTCGCACGCTGCTCTCCGACCCGGTCTTCAGCTACGACCCGTCGCTCGGCACCGATGCGCATCGCGAGCGCGTGCTCTACTGGTGTAAACTGCTTGCCAACGAAGGGCTCGGCGCACTCGCGTTTCCGAAGGCGTACGGCGGCGAAGGCGACATCCGAAAGTTTATCGCCGCGTTCGAGACGCTCTCGTATCATGACCTGAGCCTCGTCGTCAAGTTCGGCGTGCAGTTCGGCCTTTTCGGGGGCAGCGTTCACCGACTCGGAAGCCAGCGGCACCACGAGGAATACCTCGAAGACATCGGCTCGCTCGAACTGCCGGGCTGCTTTGCCATGAGCGAGCTTGATCATGGCTCGAACGTGCGCGATCTCGAAACGACGGCCACCTACGACCCCGACACCGAGGAGTTTGTCATCAATACGCCACACGACGGCGCCCGCAAGGAGTGGATCGGTAACGCGGCAAAGCATGGACGCCTTGCCACTGTATTCGCTCAGCTACACACAGAGGGCGAATGCTATGGCGTGCATGCCTTCATCGTACCGATCCGCCGGTCTAATGGCACGCCTCAGCCGCGCGTACGCATCGAAGACTGTGGCGAGAAGATGGGGCTTAACGGCGTCGACAACGGACGCGTGTGGTTCGACCAGGTCCGCATCCCCCGCGAAAACATGCTCGACCGCTACGCGACCGTGCATCCTGATGGCACCTACGAGAGCGATATTCCCAGTGCCGGGCGCCGGTTCTTTACGATGCTGAGCACGCTTGTAGGCGGTCGGATTAGCGTAGCACGGTCGGCCTGCAGCGCCGCGAAGTCGGGCCTCGCCATTGCGGTGCGCTACGGCAACCGGCGGCGCCAGTTTGGCCCACAAGACGAGCCTGAGGTGCCGATTCTGGACTACCGCACGCATCAGCGCCGCCTGCTGCCCCGCCTCGCGAAAACCTATGCCATTCATGCTGCACTGGAGAACCTGACGGAACAGTTCGGCGCGCGCGGCCCCGACGACTCGCTCGAAGATGTGGAGGCGGCCGCCAATGCCCTCAAGGCCTACAGCACCTGGCACACCACCGATGTGCTACAGACCGCCCGCGAAGCCTGTGGCGGCAAGGGCTACCTCGCCGAAAACCGCATCGCCGACCTGAAGGCCGATACCGACGTGTATACGACCTTTGAGGGCGACAATACCGTGCTGCTGCTGCAGGTCGCGAAGGGCTTGCTATCGGACTTCCAGCGGGAGTTTCGGGATATGAACGTCTTCAATATGGTGCAGTTTGTGGCGTCGGATCTTGGCACGCGGCTTACCGAGAAGAACCCGCTGGTGCGACGCAACACCGACTCGGCCCACCTGCGCGATCCGGAGTTTCATGCAAAGGCATTCCGCTATCGCAGCGAAGCGCTGTTGCAATCCGCTGCACGGCGCCTCAAAAAGCGTATCGGCGACGGAATGGATACCTACGACGCGTTTATCGAGGTGCAAGACCATCTGGTGACGCTTGCGAAGGCAAAATCCGAACAGATCGTCTTCGACCGGTTCGACGCCTCCATTCGTGAGGTCGACGATGCCGAGGTGCGCGAGGTGCTCCGCATGCTCTGCACGCTCTTCGCGCTGGAGGCGATTGAGTCGGACCGCGGCTGGTTCCTGGAGCAGAACTACATTGAAGGGAGTAAGGCCAAAGCGATACGGCACGAGGTAAACGCGCTCTGCAGCGAGGTGCGTCCTATGGCGGAGCCGCTGGTCGATGCGTTTGCGATCCCCAATGCCTGCCTGCAGGCGCCCATCGCCGTGAAGCAGGCGTAGCAACGCCTCATCAGCCCCTGTTCAGAACCCCCGTTCAGCGTTCAGGATTACGTGTCCGAAA
>NZ_JARWGJ010000184.1:0-4744 GCF_040409695.1 Longimonas sp. | reverse complement strand
GCCGAAGGGTACAGACTATACGCTCCGTCTGCTACGCGACGCCTCTGAAACGGTGGATCTGGCTACCCTGCCCGATATGAAGCCGCTGGCGGTTCGCGATATACTGCCGCCTGAAGACGCAGCCAACGCATCCCCCAACCGCACGACCGACGCCGATCCCGCATGAGCACGTACGACCTCGACTTTTCGGCGCATCCCGAGGCGTACCGCATCCAGCCGAACGAGAAGGGCGTGTTCAAGGTGGAGCCGTACAAGAGTGTGCTGCTTCGGCACTGAAGGCTTAGCTGTAAACTGCAGAAGTTATAAGTAAGTCAGCAAAAATACATGTACACCTTGTCATCGCGAGGAGGGAGCTTGCGACCGACGCGGCGATCTCATGCGTCACTTGCAGGGGTTTATCCCACTTGCAAGGTACAAGATTGCACTCCAAGAGCACTCCCTCGCTGCGCTCACAGCGCCACGTCGCTGGCGCTCCTCGCAATGACATATTCGAAGATTCTTTTGTGGGCCTACTTATGAGGCAATCAAAGCAGATTAGTGACGTCGTAAATATCTACTTTTTGTGCGCCCGAGGAGCTGGTGCGTATGCCGTATGCTTTTCCGTCTTTGACGACTTGCAGGAAGACAATTCCTTCTAACGTAAACTCCGACAACTGCTGGCCACTTTCATCAAACACGCGATACGCGGTATTTCCTTCGTCGAACGCATCGGGATCATTCACGGCAATCCAGATTCGATTTTCCGTATCCACAACCATGTGCTCAAATGCAGGCATGGCATCAGGGGCCTCACGCCGCAGTTGCTCCACCTGGTCTGAAGAAAACTCAGATCCCATCCGCTGTATCTCGGTTTCCAACAACTCCTCTGTAACGGGTATAGAAGTGTGATTGTCTTCTACTGCAGTCGCTGTATTTCCATTAACAGGACTGACGCTCTGAATCTCGATCCGTTCATTCATCCCATATAGGATGTCCCCGTCTTGACCAACTGTAACGACGGGACGTTTGCCAAATGGCATGAGACGTACGGAAAAGCCTCCGTTTTCGAACACAATAAACTCTCGATCAGGAAGCGTGGCTATGGGATTTTCTTCTCCAAGAAAATGAACATGGATGGCCCGATCTTCATTTCGATTGCTCGGACTAAACCCGCGTCCTGATACAACCACTTTTTCCCCGTCAGGCAACACCCAGATTCCGTGTAGCCCGACCAACGGGCCTCCAATCATGCTGGGGCTGAGTCCGTCGTCGCGCGATGGAATGGACGTGGTGGTACTCCGACTCATGTTGCCCGTGGGAAATGCGACAATCCGGCGGGCCGCACGGTCGTGTACAAACAGCGAGTCGTTCGGCCCCATGTCGATACCAGAGATCGACTGAAACTCTCCGGGGCCTTGCCCGCGCCCTCCGAACGAGTCGTCGTATGATCCTTCTGAAGTGTATCTGTGCACCTGCATGTTGATGTAGTCGCCTACATAGACCCTGCTTTCTTCGTCTACAGCAATGCCTTGAATCAGGCCAATGCGCTCGTCCCCGATCTGAGCGTCGGGTTGATGCGGATCATCTGGAAGCCCCAGTCCAAGTAGGCCCACAAGCAGAGCGGTGACGGATAAGGAGATGCTCATACCAAGTTATTTACCTTAAGTAAGTCAGCAAAAATACATGTACACCTTGTCATCGCGAGGAGGGAGCTTGCGACCGACGCGGCGATCTCCATGGCCCCGTTAGAGCGGTTTATTCTGCTTAGAAGGCCCAAGATTGCACCCCAGGAGCACTCGTTCGCTGCGCTCACAGCGCCGCGTCGCTGGCGCTCCTCGCAATGACATATTCGAAGATTCTTTTGTGGGCCTACTTAGTGCTCATCCGAAAACCTCCGTAGAGAGTTAAAGGGTTGGTTACCCCCCTTCACGTTCTTCTACGGAGGCCTCGGATGCATCCCTATACGCTCGAATTTGGAGTTGATCCTGACTTTCTTCCGCCTGAGTCGCTTTGGCTCGCCGTCGAGCCTCTTCTTCCCGAACCGAAGCCTCGCCCGAAAGGCGGACGTCCTCCGATGCCGAACCGAACGGCCTTCTTTGCGATGTTCTATCTGATGCGCACCGGTTGTCAGTGGAAGGCGATTCCCCGTAGCCTCGGGGCCGGGTCGACGGTTCACGACCGGTTTCAGGCGTGGCAGAAGGCCGGCGTTTTCCAAGAGCTTTGGACCACAGGATTACTCGAATACAACACCGACATCGGACTGGATTTCGAGTGGCAATCCCTGGACGGATGCATCACGAAAGCACCCCTTGAAAGCCCCGCTTGGGGGAGAGCAAACCGGCCCCAATCCCACAGATCGGGGCAAAAAAGGCACAAAACGGCATCTTCTTACCGAAGCGGCGGGCCTTCCAATCGGTCTCGTCGTAACGGGAGCGAACCGCCACGATAAAACGCAGGTCGAAGCCGTTTTTGAGAGCATGCCTCTGCTTGCGCCCCTGCCGACCGACGAGCAGCCGCAGCACTTTTGCGCAGACAAAGGCTACGACTATTCGGACGTTCGATCCTTGATCGGATTCATGCAGATGATCGACCACATCAAAAGTCGGGGCGAGGAGAAAACTGATTTGCGCTTGCCTGGATACCGAGCCCGACGGTGGGTCTGTGAGCGAACCCACAGTTGGATGAACCGATTCCGACGCCTGCTCATCCGGTGGGAGAAGAAACTCGACAACTTTCTCGCGTTTCTTCATCTAGCCTGCTCCTTCATCGTTTGGCGGCACTGTCCGGTTTTCGGATAGGGTCTTAGCAGCGCGGAAGGCTGGAACAGCATTGAGACCTTTGGCCGGATCGCCGGACGCTCTCTCTTGCCCAGCGCGAGATTGAAGCGGAGTCGGTGGCCTACCTCGTGTGCCGCCGGGCGGGTCTGCATAGCCTCTCGGAGCGCTACCTCCACACGCATGTCCGGCGCGTTAAGACCCGCTCCAACGGGACGTCTTCACAAACATCCTCAGAAGAGGATCAGCCCAGTCAGGATGCTTCTGAACAAAACGTGCTGCCCCCGATCGGACTGGAGGCGGTACTCAAGGCCGTGAAGTATGTTGAGGACATGGGCAAGGCAGGGTTTGAATCGAAGCGGGACGCCGAGTGATTTTCGACACGCCACGAAAGTTCGGGCCCATTGGGCATGGGATTCCCTGTTCGTGCAAGAGCGAACCTGGGAGCTACGACCTGGATATACTTTGGTGCAATACGCAACCATAACAAACCACCTACCTATGTCTGCGCTTACCCTCAAAGGCATCCCGGAGGACGTGATGAACCGCATTCGGGAATTGGCTGATACCGAACGTCGCAGCCTCAACCAGCAAGCCATCCTGCTATTGGAGCGCGCCGTGGCTGAGCAGCCCAATTCGTTCGGCACCGCCTACCGCCGGTTTCGAGAGCAGCATGGGCCGTCGCCACTCACCAAGGGCGACCTCAGCGGCTTGCGGAGCGATGATCCGGGACGCGAGGTGCGCCTGTGATTCGCTACCTGCTGGACACGAATATCGTCTCCGAACCGGCACGCCCGGCGGCCATAGCCGCCACCCGGTCGCTCATCCTGGTCACGCGCAATACATCCGATTTTGAAGCGTATACAGCGCTGACAATGGATGTGCACATCGAGAACTGGTTTTCCAGCTAAGGGTAGATTCAAAAGTTGGGTTCAAACGCAAAGATACACGCCTGCCCTCATCGGCTCATTTCTGTGGCACGGTCTTGGGCCCGTACCAACACATCCCGAAAATCTTCGATCTGTTCGCGATCAGTAAAGCGCACCACAGATTGTAAGTCACTTGTGGAAGTATCCCCCAGTAGGATTCGAGCCGAAGGACCATCAGGTGTTGCTGAAAACGTAAACCGGAGCGCTGGGCGCCATTCTTCCACATCTTCGCTTATGCGCAGAATGTCCTGCTGCGGGGCATGCATAAACTCCACGAACGTCCCTTTTCCCTCCTGGTCGGCGTCAGACCAGTGGTCGTTTGCGCGCTGCGCTGCATCCACCAGAGCATCTACGTTCCGATCGGCAATCGGCACCGCACGTGGTATGACAGCATGACCAAGGCTATAGCTTGCGGATGCTGGTCCCATGTGAGGAGCTACCAGAACGTATCCCACCTCCATATTGTCTACTGCTGCGAATACGACGTAGTCACGGTCTGAGGCCATATCCTCATCGCCTATGATCAGCTCCATCTGAGTTATGGAAGATGTAGTCTCGTATGGGATACTGGCTGTGGAGTGATACGGAACGTGGTCAACTGAACGACATCCCGAAAGAACGAGAAGCACTGCAGCTACGAGCATTATAATGTTGATTTGAAGACGCATCATACAGAAGTTAGAAGTCGAGTCAGGAAATGTCTCATGGGGTAAGGTATTACAACGGAGAGACATATATCGAGAATGCAGACCAAGAAATGCGCAATGTCAGGATGCTCCATGTCAACCACGGTTGACTCCTACGCATTTGACTTGCGCGCGTAGCTCTTGGATACAGAACCCCGGACACCACATGTCCGCCCAAGGAGGGTGCTGCGTAGACTCATGTAGAATAGGCATTGCCCTTTGCCATGGAGAAATGATGTTAGACCATCAGAAGATGACCATCCCGTGCTCTTTTCAGGCGATTCGCTTGCCTCTATTATGTGTTATCACTATGTTTAAAGAGCATATCGCATCTACTCCAATCCGCTAATGCAGTATGGACCTTTCTCCGACAAGC
>NZ_JARWGJ010000183.1:0-22792 GCF_040409695.1 Longimonas sp. | reverse complement strand
CCAAACGAATCGATAAATGCCGGGTTCAATGTTGCGACAGCGAATCCGTACAGGAATGTTGAAGAATTAGAATCATTTTGGATGCGAACGGGCTCGGCTTCCGGGCAGCGTTCGCATCTGCCCTGGGCGGCTGCTATCTTACATGAAAGCGCTTTTTCATTTACGCACAAACAGTTTTATGCACAAAAAACTTTCCGCGCTATCGGGTGGGCTCCTGGGCCTCTTTGCCTGCACGGCGCTCCTGCTCCTCTTTCTTCCTACTGCCGCACAGGCACAGGCCGACCGGGTGGTGCACAACGCCACCATCTACACGATGACGTCGGCCCACCCCACGGTCGAAGCTATGGCGATACGGGGCGAGCGGGTGCTCATGGTTGGCACCAACGAGCAGGTGCGGGGCGCCTACCCCGATGCGCCCACCCTCGACGCTGAGGGCCGCGCCATTGTGCCTGGACTCATCGACGCACACGGACACCTTACCGGACTGGCAGAAACGTTTCTGCAGGCCGATCTCGTTAGCGCTGGCTCGGTACCAGAGGTGATCGAGCGGCTTGAGGCGTTTGCTGACGACCTGCCCGAGGGAGCCTGGCTCGAAGGGCGTGGGTGGGATCAGAACGAATGGCCGGGCGAGGGCGACTTCCCGACCCGCCAGGATCTCGATGAGGCTTTCCCCGACCGTCCGGTCTACCTGGTGCGGATTGATGGCCACGCCGCGTGGGTGAACACCGCTGCGCTGGAGGCCGCGGGCTTCGACGCAATTGCCGCGATGGACGACCCCGAGGGCGGCGCCATCCGTCGCGATGCTGAAGGCATGCCTACCGGCATCCTGATTGACACCGCCATGCAGCCGGTCCGCGCTGAAATCCCGTCTCCCACGAGCGCCCAGCTCGACGACGCGCTCGACGAAGCCCTTGCTACGACGGCACGTCTGGGGCTGACCGGCGTCCACGACGCAGGCATCAGCCGGGCCAGCATCGAGCGCTACCAGCGATTCATCGATGCCGACCGCTTTCCGCTCCGCGTACATGCTATGGTTGATGGTCGCGGAGAGACGTTCGACCACTACTGCGCAGACGGGCTGATCCACGACTACGAGGGGCGCCTGAGCGTGCGCAGCGTCAAGTTCTACATGGATGGTGCACTTGGAAGCCGGGGAGCGGCGTTGTTGCACGACTACAGCGACGATCCCGGCAACGACGGCCTGCTAATGCGTTCCCCAGAAGGGCTTGAAGACGATGTGCGCACGGCGCTAAGATGTGGCTACCAGGTCAACACGCATGCTATCGGCGACCGCGGCAACCGTGAGGTGCTGAACGCTTATGCATTGGCACAAGAAGCACAGGGCACCGGGCCGGGGCGGCATCGGATTGAGCACGCCCAGGTGCTCGACCCGGAAGACATGGGCCGGTTCGTGGAACTGGGCATCATCGCCTCCATGCAGCCGATGCACGCAACCAGCGATATGGGTTGGGCTGAAGACCGGCTCGGAGCCGACCGGGTGCAGGGCGCTTATGCCTGGCAGTCGCTCAAAGAGCGGGGCGTGCGTCTTGCGTTTGGGTCGGACTTCCCGGTGGAACCGGTCGATCCGCTACAGGGCTTTCACGCTGCTGTTACCCGCCAAGATAGCAGCCACGAGCCGGAGGGAGGCTGGCAGCCGCTGGAGCGGATGGCCCGCTTCCAGGCACTGCGCGGGTTCACGCACGGCGCCGCCTATGCCGCCTTCAACGAAGACGACCGCGGACAGCTCGCGCCAGGCTACTACGCAGACTTTGTGATCCTGTCGGATGACATCATGCGTATCCCAGAGACCGAGATCCTGGATGCAGAAGTCATCGCTACGTATCTGGGAGGCGCTCCGATCTATGAACGCGATGAGTAACCCGGTGCTTTCGTAACACAGGCGTACATAAAAAAGCGGTCGATGGACACCTTCCATCGACCGCTTTTCCTTTTGGCGTTGATTGTGCGCTGGCAGCTACGACAGCGTATACGCTTCAAAGTTAGCTGCACTCATTCTCGAGATAGTGCTCGGCACGTGCGCGATAGTCGCCGAAGGCCGCGTCCTCAAAGGCCGCACAGGCCTCTTCGGTGTTGCCCATCTGAAACAGCGATTCTGCGATTACAAAGTGAAAGCGCGCTGCATCCGACCGGCTCCCCGTGTGCAGGTCGAGTCCCTGACGGGCATTGGCGATCGCATCGTCGTAGTCGCCTCGTTCGAAGAGGGCAACGGCACGGTAGAAGTACGAGCGATCGTTCGGATCGACAAACTCCTCGAGCGTGTCGAGCGCCTCAAGCGCATCCTCAATGTTGGCCGAGGTTACGTTGTCAGCCGAAAGCGCCTGAGAGGCCCGGAAGATATATTCGTCGCGTACACGTTCGGTCGCAAGACCAACGACGCGCTGGTTGCCTGTGTCTTCGCCGACACGCAGGGCTTCTTGCATATGCTCCATGGCAGCCTCCTCATTTTCAAGGCGGAGTTCGGCCAGTCCCATGCCGTAGAAGAAGTACGCATCTTCCGGATCGTAATTGGCTCCCTTTTCAAAGTGCATGAGCGCGTCTTCGTTGCGCTCGTCTTCAAGAGCGTTGTTGCCCCAGTTCTTTGCCATGCGTACAAGGTTATCAGCGATCTGGCGGCGCGCGCGGTTCTGTTCGGCCTCTTCGGCCAGGCTAATGGCTTCTTCTAAGCTGGCATAAGCCGTTTCATGGTTGCCCTGCTGCCCGGCCTGCATGCCTTGCTCGTAGGCTCGCTGCAGCTGCTGCGTAAGATCATCGCCTTCGCTCTGGGCAAGAGCAGGAAGCGAGAACGAAAGGAGCAAAGCCAGAGCCAGGCACGAAGCGCCTGCGCTACGTAGCATGCCAGAAAAAGGTACGGAGGTACGCATGGATAAAAGAATCTGTTGGACAAACACGGTAGTGGGGAGCGATTCGTTTGACAGAATGCTCATAGGAAGTCGACTCTGCGTATGTTTCATGGGAAGCATAACGGTACGGTGAGAAGCATCGAAGGGACAGCACTATTGCTGCTGTTGCACGCGGTTGCGATACTCTTCGCTGGCATATATGGCAACCTCTACCCGGCGATTCTGCTGGCGTCCTTCCGCGCTTGCGTTCGACGCAACAGGCTCCTCTTCGCCCCGTCCGAGCGCTGTCATGCGGCTGGGACGCACGCCCTGGTTGGCGAGGTAGGCATACGCAGCGTTGGCGCGACGTTCAGACAGGCCCTGGTTGTATGAGGCAGCGCCCTGTGAGTCGGTATGACCTACGATCATGAGTTCTGTGTCTTCGAAGTCGCGCACGCTCTGGGCCAGGTCAGAGAGGTTGCGGCGCGCGGCCGGGCGCAGCTCCGATGAGTCGAAGTCAAACAGGATACCGGATTCGAATGTGACTTTGATGCCTTCGCCAACGCGCTCGACCTCCGCATCCTCAAGCTCTTCGTCCAGCTCCTGGGCCTGGCGATCCATGCGCTGCCCGATAATCGCGCCAGCGGTGCCCCCAATCACAGCACCCAGGATAGCGCCCTCAGCCGTTCCCCCGGCGGCGCGTCCGATAGCGGCTCCGGCGGCGCCCCCAGCGCCTGTGCCTATAATAGCCCCTTGCTCCGTATTGCTGAGCGACTCACAGCCGGTCCAGAGTAACCCGCTCACAAGAAGCAAGGCAAGCAGTGCATAGGTAGAGTGTCGGAATCGGTGGCTCATAGACGAAGCAAAAAATAAGAGATAGAAAGAAACTGCCCGGTGATCGTAAGGCAATCGACACGAGAGCGTATGACAGGCGGGTGTAACACCGCAACCTGGGCAACAGCACGGCAGAAGCACGATGCTACGATACCGCATCTATACATACTACAACCCGTATGCCAGCGAGAAACAGAGCGCCTCAAACAGCCAGAAATCGTTGCAACGTGGTTGCGTGCCGAGTCTGGCGCACAGAAGTCGTTCAGAATAGTGTACACGACAGGCAGAGGGATGCGCACGATCTGGCACAGGGGCTGGCCATGGTACATGACAAAACTCACATGCTCCTTCACACACCCAGGTTTTCGTCATTCTGAGGAGCGCAGCGACGAAGAATCTCTTTGAGCCGAGCGGAAACAAGGACGGATCGCTGTCTCTCTGCGGTCTGATTCCGCCGATTCCGGGGAGATCCCTCGACTGCGCTCGGGATGACGTGCCGAGGGAGTGGGAAGGCCGGTTCTGTGCAGGCCGGTTCTGTGAAGGCTCGCTCAGGTGTTGTCGTGTACTGTGGGGGCTGGCACAGGGGAGCGTATGCGGTCGTTCGATCTGCTGACAGGGTTTGATCAAATATTTTTGGCAATCGTGCTGTGTTTCCCTGTATCATGCTCCCACAAAAGTTTTGTACAGCAAACCCTCTAATATGGCCTGTTGGGCGGCCTAACGCAGGCTGTACGCGGCTTGTACGTCGCGTGCAGAACATGCCGGATCGCACAGGGTGCTACAAGAGGGGCTTTCACTATCTTTAGACTTCTCACCCGAACGATCATGAAGCTAATTATTCCAATGGCCGGGCGCGGCACACGCGTTCGCCCGCACTCGCATGTCACGCCCAAGCCTCTCCTTTCCGTACGGGGCACGTCGATCGTGGAGCGCATCGTCGATACCTTCTCAGAGGCAATCGAAGCAGATATCGACACAGGGGTGTTTGTGCTCGGGCCCGACTTCGGACAGGAAGTCCGGGACGATCTTACGGCGATCTGCGAGCGCAACGACATGCAAGCCGAGTTTGCCGTACAAGACGAAGCGCTCGGCACCGCACATGCAGTTGGATCTGCCGAGGAATACCTTAACGGAAGCGGCATCGTCGTCTTTGCCGATACGCTCTTTGGGATGAGCGATACCGTTTCGCTCGAAGGAGCCGACGTGACCATGTGGGTGCGCGAGGTCGATGATCCGAGCCGCTTTGGCGTTGCTGTGCGTGAGGGAGAGCAGGTTGTCCGTCTCGTTGAGAAGCCGGATGAGCCCATCTCGAACGAGGCAATTATTGGGATCTATCACGTCGACGATCTTGCCTGGCTGCATCGGGAGATTGAGTACCTCATCGAAAACAATATTCGCGGAAAGGGCGATGAGTACCAGCTCACTGATGCATTCGACCGCATGCTCCAGGAAGGAGCGGTGTTTAAGACAGCATCGGTCGATGCATGGATGGACTGCGGCACGATCCCGTCGCTTCTCGACACAACCCGGCGGATGCTGGAGCGCGAGCCTGAAGACAACCACCAGGGAACTGTAACCAACAGCGTGATTCACGAGCCGGTATTCATTGGTCCCGGTGCGGTTGTAGAAGATGCTGTTGTCGGCCCCAATGTGTCAATTGAAGCGGGGGCCACGGTGCGCAGTGCGGTTGTGCGCGACAGCATCGTGTTTGCCGAAGCGACCGTCGCCAACGCGGTCCTCGAAGAAACCCTTGTCGGCCAGCATGCCACGGTCGACCCTGCTCCGACCGTGTTGAACGTCGGCGACCATAGCCACGTGGGGCCCCGCTCGTAACATGGGGGCACGCGTCATGAACATGTAAAATCGTAGCTTCGGGCGTGGGCACAGGCACCTGTTCCGAGCCCGGTCCGTTACGTTGATGCGGTCGATGCCAGCAGCGCTGGCGTCGACCGTCTGTTTTGCGGCCTGCCGCTTTGTTTTACCTGGTACAGTTTACAGTTAGGATGCACACATACCCCGTCTCCATCGAAGAAAAGCTCGGTTTCGACATCGTTCGGCGTCGGCTGGGTCAGCTGGTCAAAGGCGCGATGGGGCAAGAGCGTCTCGACGGCATGACACCCGCACGGACGCAGGGCTGGCTGGCCTCCGAACTCGACCGGGTGCATGAGTACCAGCAGGCCTTGCAGTTTGATACGGCTCCTCCGCTGCAGCACGTGCATGACATTCGTGAAGTGCTACGCAAAGCGCGTCCCGAAGACGCGTACGTTTCTGCTGAAGCCCTGCATGCGGTGCGGCAGGTGCTCGTAACCAGTCAGCGCATCGCCCGCTACTGCGCCGACCGCCGGGCCGACTACCCGTCGCTGGCCAAGAGCGCGCGTCGCATCGATCCGCTCGACGACGTAGAAGCGCACCTGAAGGCCGTAATCGATGACGACGGCACCGTACGCGACGACGCCTCCGACGCGCTGCTACGCATCCGGCGCCAGATCCGCGACCGGCGCAACGCGCTGCGCCGCACGCTCAACCGCGAGCTGCAGAAAGCAATCGGGAAAGGATATGCGACCGAAGACCAGCCGACCCTGCGAGCCGGACGCATGGTCATCCCCATCCGGGCCGAAGCGAAGCGCAAGGTAGACGGGTTTATCCACGACAGCTCAGCAACCGGGCAGACGGTATACATTGAGCCGGCGGCATGCCTGCAGCTGAACAATGAGGTAAGCGAGCTAAAGGCCGACGAGCGGAACGAGATCGAACGCATCTTGCGAGCCGCTACCGCGCGCATCCGCCATACGGCCGATGCTATCCAGACGAATCTACAGGTGCTTGCCCAGTTCGACCTGACGCAGGCCAAGGCCCGCCTGGCTAACGAGATCGATGCCCACGTCCCGAACCTGAACGACGACGGACACGTTGCGCTCGAAGAGGCTCGGAACGCAGCGCTGGTATTACATCGCTTGCATAACGACACGCCCGACGCCGACGAACCCATCGTGCCGCTCACGCTGGAGCTGGGGCGCGAGTTTAGCACGCTGGTTATTACCGGGCCCAATGCTGGCGGGAAGACCGTGGCGATGAAAACGGTCGGCCTCTGCTCGCTCATGGTTGCCTACGGACTGCCCATTCCGGCGCTGCCGCACAGCTCGCTGCCGCTCTGGTCGAAGCTTATCGTTGACATCGGCGACGAGCAGTCGATCGAAGATGACCTCTCGACCTTTAGCTCGCACGTGGCCAACTTGCGCCACATGATGCGCAACGCGACCCCGAACACGCTCGTGCTGATCGATGAAGCGGGCACAGGCACCGACCCCGAGGCAGGGGGCGCGCTGGCGCAGGCGCTGCTGGAGCGGCTCACCGACACAGGCGTGCGCACCATGGCCACGACCCACCACGGTGCTCTGAAAGCCTATGCCTACGAGGCAGAGGGCGTAGAAAACGGGTCGATGGTGTTCGACCAGGAGACGCTTGCGCCCACCTACCAGTACCAGCAGGGCGTGCCCGGGTCGTCGTACGCGTTCGAGATTGCCCAGCGTATGGGACTCGACACCTCGCTCATCGATCGGGCGCGAACCCTGGCGGGTGAGCAGACGGCTGCGCTGGAGGAGCTTGTGAAGACCTTCGAGACCCGGACGCAAAAGCTGGAGCAACGCCTGCGCAAAGCGGAGGAAGCCCAGCGCCGCGCCGAATCGGAACGAGAGCGCATGCAGCAGAAGCGCACCTCCATCGAGAAAGAGCGTGAGAAGTATCGTCAGCAGGCGCTCGAAGAAGCCGAGCGCATTGTGAACGAGGCCAATGCGCGCGTCGAGCGCACCATCCGAGAGATTAAGGAAGCTGAAGCCGAACGCGAGGCCACCAAGGCCGCCCGCGAGCGGCTTGAGGACTATAAGACCGAGGTGCACGAGCGCAGTGCCGAGGCCGAAGAGGAAAAGAGCTCAGCTTCGTCTTCCCAAAAACAGCCTGAATCCGCAACGTCAGACGATAAGGCTGCGCCCGCAGAAGCCGACGGACCGATTCAGGAAGGCGACCAGGTCGTGGTCGACGATGGGACGACCGAGGTGGAGGTGCTTGAGCTTGAGGACAACGAAGCGCTCGTTGGCGCTGGACCCATGCACATGCGCGTTCCTCTGCATCGACTCACAAAAGTGGGCAGCGCGCGCGACCGATCAGAGGCCAACGGCAGTAGCTACAGCACACCTATGACGGCGCTTCAGGCCTCGCATCGCATTGACATACGCGGCGAACGCGTAGAAGAGGCGCTTCTTACCGTGCAGCACTTCATCGACGATGCCGTTGCTGCGCAGCTTAACCAGGTTGAGATTCTGCATGGCAAGGGAACGGGCGCGCTGCGAGAAGCAATCCACGAACAACTCCGCGAGCGTCCCGATGTAGCTCACTTCGACATCGCACCCATCGAAGAAGGGGGCGCGGGCGTTACGCACATCACGCTTGCCTCGTAGTATAGTGTCAACGGTCAATGTGTGGGTTAGAATATGCCTCGTCCACGTAGTGTCATCTTGAGCAAAGCGGCTCCGCCAAGGAGACGCGGAGTCCTGACACGAGCGAAGCGACTGATGAACGCAGTGAATAAAGATCTCCCCCGAAGTGGGCAGGGCCCTGCCCATCTGGCGGTACCAAGCCCCGAGGAGATGGTTCGACTCCTGGCTTCGCCGTTCGCTCACCATGACAGGCTTCGTGGAGGGATGATTGCAGAGCGACTATCACAATGAGCATTGACACAGCAGTAGACACGGTTCGGAATCCAAAAATCCAAACAGGTGCACGGTGCTGTCAGCATTGTTTCATTGCCGACACGAAATATCGGCACACAATTAGGGCGTGGCTGTTTGTGTATGATAAGTATTTGCAACCGTGGGTTGTAGTGTGCTATTATTAGCAAACTGCCAAAAGCACTGCAGCCACTGCGCTGTTCACTGATCTGCCCGTACCCGCTTCATCGCGCTATGAAAAATGCCCAGTCCCCCCGCATCCTGATCGTCGAAGACAACGAAGAGCTAAGCACCAGCCTGATGCTCTATCTGGAGTCGCAAGATTACGACGTGACCATGACAACCGATGGCGAGTCGGGGCGTGAAGAGGCGGTGTCGCTTCCGGGATACGACCTCATCATTCTCGATGCCAAGCTGCCCGACCGAGACGGCTTTGCAGTGCTGCGCCAGGCCCGGGCTGAAGGCGTACAGACTCCTGTCTTGATGCTCACCGGGCTGGGCGACCACGAGCACAAGATGCAAGGCTTTCAGTCGGGCGCCGACGACTACCTCACCAAGCCGTTCGCGACGGAAGAGCTCATGGCACGCATCGAAGTGCTGCTTCGGCGCGAGGCCCAAGCGACCGAAGAAGGCGGTGTGTTTGAGGTGGGAGGGCTCCGCGTTGACCTGAATCAGCAGAAGGTTACGCGAGACGGCGAGCCGGTTAAGCTCACCGATCTGGAGTATGCACTGCTTGAGTATCTCATTCGCCGGCGTGGACGCACGGCCACACGCGAGCAGATCCTGCGCGACGTGTGGAACCTACCCGCCGAAGTGGAAACACGCACCATCGATCGCCACGTGAATGCCCTGCGCGATGTCATGGATGGCGACGAAGAGTCGACGTGGGCGATCCGCAGTGTCTATGGAATCGGCTACAAGTTGATTGGAGCCACGCGTGTCGAAGACGAGTCGCCCGACGAAGATACCGAAGCGGCGAGCGTGTAGAGACATGTAGAACGAAGAGAGTTGGGCAGCAATGGGCTCCGAGCATCATGCATTGAGCATCGCATTCGCTTACCGGGGTCTGCCAGATAGCCCGCCAAGCCGTCTGGCAAGCCGTTCGTTAATCTACTACCCGTCAACTAACGAAGGGGAGGACGCAATGTCCTTCCCTTTTTTCGTGTCGCACCTGGAGTACTGTACCTGGAACGGCACCGCTCCGAGCAGGCCTTTTGAGCTTTACACATGAGCTTCTTGTCGCGAGCGCCTCACGTGTCGTCTGACGTATCGCCCGGAAGTCCGCCTTGTCGGGTGTAGGCCAGCATAAGCTTGGCATGTGCAACGATAGGCGCATGAACGGGAAGCTCTTGCAGCCGCTCCTGCGGCGTCGTAGGCAGGCCGGGCGGGCTTACGCGGCCCATCCACAATTCCAGCTTGTCGCCCAGCGCCCGCGGACCCGGAAATTGGCCTTCGGGGAAGTGCGTTTCGTAGAAGCGCTGCTTTTTGGCAAGGCGCTCACGCACCGCCTCGCCGGTAGCAGCCAGGTCAGGATCCTCCTCTTCAACCATAGCGTGTCCGATCAGGTAGTCGCGGTACTGAAAGGGCAGGCGAAGCAACACCGGTTCCAGCGCCTCGGCCTGCTCCGGTTCGGCACGCAGACCCACGGCCACCGCCCGCGCTGTTACGGTAGCAAGCAGGCACAGCGTCTCCTCGGCCACCAGGTCGGGCTCGGTGCTCTCAATAGAACCAATGGAGCGTAGCACAGTGTGCGTTACGTTCTGCGTGCATGAAAGCGTGCCCAGCGCCGCGAACGTGCTCAGCTGTGCTACGCGGGATGCCAGAGCAGACGTTGTTGCTGCGTCATCGGCAGAAGCGTCGGTCGAAGCCATAGATCAGACAGAAGTTAAAGGGGTAGCGTGAAAAGACAGCCGTCCGGAGCGTGCCAGACAATTGGGCAATACTGGGCAATATTGGGCAATACCGGCCAATGCAGAGCGAGCGCGTTACTCACTCGATTTCCAGTTCCCGCTCTGTCCGCCGGTCTTGGCCAACAGATGAACGTCGTTGATGCGAATCTCTTTTGTCACCGACTTGCACATGTCGTGAATGGTCAGCGCGGCAATCGACACTGCCGTCATCGCTTCCATCTCCACGCCAGTGATGCCTTTCGACTTCGTGAATGCGCGTATTTCAATGGCATGATTTTCAGCATCCAGCGTAAACTCGACCTCTACACCGTCGATCTGCACATCGTGGCACAGGGGCAGCAGCTTGCTCGTCTGCTTCGCACCCATGATCCCCGCGATCTGGGCCACGCTCAGCACGTCCCCTTTGCGGATGGTTTTGTTCTCTACACGTTCAAACGCTTCAGGGCCAAGAACAACGGTGCCGGTGGCAACAGCAGTGCGCATCGAGTCGGGTTGGTCAGAGACATCAGTCATACGAATGCCGCCTTGCAGGTCAGCGCGAGTTAAGGGGGGCGAGTCGGTCATAAGGAAGGTATCGGGAAAGCAAAGAAGAAAGCACAGACGGTGCGTACACGCTGTGTAGCCATAAGCCACAAGGTCTGTACCATAAACGATACAGCGCACGATACGGAAAAGCGATGCTTCATGTTTTGTACAGATGCAACGGCCTCGAATAATTTAACGGTAGCATCAGTGTAGCATCAGCTTAGTATCAGTTTGGCATTAGGGGGATGCGGGCGGAAGCAAGCATCACGCAGGGGCAGATGCGTATCGTGCAGGAACTGCATGTTCAAAGGCTCGGTTCTACCACAGGTCCGTATTCTGCCCGCTATCTGGCGTATCGCGCTGTGACGTTTCTCAACCCGTTGGTGCTGCTTGCACTTGCTGCTGTAAGCATTCCGCTTATGCTGCACCTCTTCAACCTGCGCAAACCGCAACGGGTGGACTTCAGTTCGCTCGCTTTTGTGCAGACCATTGAGAAGGCAGCTGTACAGAAGATCCAGGTCAAACGGTGGCTGCTGCTGGCACTGCGCATGCTTGCAATTGCGTTCCTGGTGCTTGCGTTTGCACGCCCGTACTGGGGCAGTGGTGATGGCACGCTCTTTGGCCCCGACGCCCGCTCGGCGCTGGGCGTCGTTGTAGACAACAGCTCCTCGATGCAGCAAGACGGTCCGAGCGGTCCCTATCTCGACCAGGCCGTACAGCGAGCGCAGGGCGTACTGCGCACCATGGACACAGGCGACCAGGCCGGCATCTGGGCCACCGTGCCTGCGCCCGACCAGACAGCGGGGCTGGTGCGCACCCGCAACGCCGCACAGGCCGACCTCGATGCCGTTGCACCGCGTGGGGGCACCCCGCCACTGGCACAGCGTGCCCTCGATGCTGCACAGCGCGTCTCCGAATCGGGACAGCCACGCAAGGTAGTGTATGTCGCCTCCGACTTCCAGCGCACACGCCTGGGCGACTCGCTCCGCACGGCCTGGCCCGACGACGTGGCGCTGGCTCTGCTCCCGGTCGACACGCAGCCTCGCGCCAACACCGGTATCACCGATGTACGCGTGGCCAGTCCGATTGTGGAGGCTGGGCAGCCTGTCGACGTAGAGGCGCAAATCGAACACCGTGGAGCGACAGCAGGCGAACAGGCCGTCTCGCTGTATTTCGAGGATGAGCGTGTTGCCCAGGCAACGGTTTCGCCTGCCGACGGAGAAACCGTTACGGCGACATTCACAGCTACTCCTGCTTCGCGTGGATGGGTGCGCGCTCGCGTCGAGCTCGAAGGCGACGCCTTTGCCCCCGACGACGCCCGCTATCTTTCGTTTTTCGTTCCGGAAACCCGCCGCATCCTTCTCGTGCGCGGCCCAGGGCAGTCCACGCGGTTCGTAGAGCTGGCGCTCTCCGATGCCGTCACCGGAAGCGACCTTACTTTTGAGACCCGCGTCATCAACCGCAACGCCCTCGCACAGGCCGATCTGAGCTCATACGACGCGGTGCTCCTTGTCGGACCGGAACGCGTCGCGTCGGGCGAGCGGGCGCGTCTGCAGCAGTATGTTGAGGCAGGAGGGGGCGTTCTGCTCTTCCCCCACCCCACGCCTGATGCCGAAAGCTACTCCGCCCTCTTTGCGTCGTGGGGCGGGGGGACCGTGCGAGGCATCAGCGGAGCGCCAGGAGGCGACACGTCGGTTGCTACGCTGGAGCAAGCGGCGTTTGACCATCCGCTGTTTACTGGCATGTTCGACACCAGCGACCCGACCCGAAGCCCCTCCCTCGAACGGCCTGCCATCTGGGCCGCACTCGACTGGACGCCGCGTGGCGGACAGGGGCAGACGCTGATCGCGCTCTCTACCGGGGCACCGTTTCTCTACGAGTGGCCGGTCGGAGCCGGGCGCGCATTGACGGCCGCGGTAGCGCCGACCCTCGACTGGAGCGAACTTCCAACCCGTGGGCTCTTCGTTCCGCTGCTCTACCGGTCGATCTTTTACGTAACAGCCGGAGCCTCCGTAGAAGGCGCTTCAGCAACAACCGGCGTTCCCACTTCCCACACGCTGCGTGGGCTATCTCCACAGGCCGAAGTTACGCTCGAAGGGCCCGGCGATCAGCGCACCCGCCTCGATGTTACGCCGCGCCCAGGCGGAGCCAGCGTGGCGATTCCGGGCCTGTCGGCGTCCGGGGTCTACGCCCTGCGTACGGAGCAAGAGGTGCTGCAGCACCTGGCCGTGAACCACGACGCGGCACTGACCGACCTGCGCCCGGCATCTGCCGACGAAGCCGTCGCGCACTATGAATCGCTCGGCATCGCGAATGTACAGGCACTGTCGGTAGACGCACGTCCCGAAGCCGTTGCGGAGGCGCTCGACCAGCAGCAAGCAGGCGGGGCGCTCTGGAACGTCTTTATGATGCTGGCGTTGATTTTTGTGATAGCAGAAACAGCTGTATCCCGCCTATGGACGCCAGAAACGGCGTCTCGCACGTCTTAGAGCCCGTTTGGATTTCTCTGGGGGCGCCCGTTGGGAGCCCAAATAAAGAACCAAAACAAGCGTTTAATCAGGCTGTGCGTACGCCGGGTAACCGTTCCTCTCTTAACGGCAGCAACCCGTGTTTGCAGCGGCCCACCTTATTGCAGTTGCAGTTGCCACTGTAGTGACTTCGACACTTATGCTTGTCGCGGTAATCAGTCGCCTGCGCGTTCGGCGCCCGCTGCTTGCATGGCGCACAGGCCTGCTTGGGGGACTTCCCCTGAGTCCGGTTCTTTTTCTGACGGCTGTTGCAGCCGGTATGACCATGGCATGGGAGCCAGGAGCGAAGATCCACCCGGTGCTGGCGCTTGGATACCCAGCTATCGGACTTTTTTGGTTTGTTGCGCTCTGGCATGCACGTACTACGCTCATTACAGAGTACGGCATTGTGCACGATGTGGTGCGCATAAGCCGCGCCGTGCCATGGGGGCGCATCGTTGACTACAGCACGACTCCCACCGCGTTGGGTGGCGCGCACTTTATCTTTTTTTACCGCACGCAAAGCGGCGTGAAACGACTCGATATAGACGTGCCAGATCGGCAGCGCGCTGCCTTCGAGAAGGTCGTAAAGCGAAAACTCGATGACCGCTTTGCCTTCTCGCTGCGAGCTTCCTACAGTCGGCACCCGTCCAGATAAGCGCTGAGCCAGCCGCACTGGCTGCAACACCCACCTCCCCCGTTCGTAAAACCTCCACACGACAGGTGCCATGCCTGTCTTCGTTATACTCCCGCATAATGCCCCATTGCCTCTTTGATTGCAACCTCTCCAGATACGACTGAAACGGCCATTATCGTTGGCGTTATTACGCCCGACACCTCACGCTGGGCCGTGCGTGACAATCTCAATGAACTGGAGCAGCTGGCCCGTACCGCCGGAGCGCACGTTACCGACCGCGTCACGCAGTCGCGTACGCGCATCGACCCGGCGACCTTCATCGGTTCGGGAAAAGTGAACGAGATCAAACGGCTGGTTGCGGAGCAAGGAACCGACCTGGTCATCTTTGACGATGACCTGGCGCCGGTGCAGATTCGCAACATCGAGCGCAAGATGGATGCGAAGCTGCTCGACCGCTCAGCCCTGATTCTCGACATATTTGCTGGACGGGCTCAGACAGCCGCTGCAAAAACACAGGTAGAGCTGGCACAGCTGCACTATCTGCGCACGCGACTGACGCGCCGCTGGACGCACCTTTCCCGCCAGAAAGGAGGAATTGGAACCAAGGGTCCGGGGGAGACGCAGATCGAGACCGACCGGCGGCTCATCGACAAACGTATTGCGACGCTGCGGGAAAAGCTCGATAAGATTGACCAGCAGCGCATGACGCAGCGCAAGGCGCGGCGGTCGTACACGCAGGTGTCGCTTGTTGGCTACACCAATGCCGGAAAGTCGACGCTCATGAACGCCATGGCCGATGAAGACGTCTTCGCTGAAGATCAGCTCTTTGCGACGCTCGACGCCACCACGCGCAACATTACCCTGGATGGGGTCGAGGAGGTTCTGCTTTCAGACACGGTCGGTTTCATCCGAAAGCTGCCACACCGGCTCATCGAGAGCTTTAAGAGCACGCTCGACGAGGTGCGCGCCAGCGACCTGCTCATGCATGTGGTTGACGTAACCCACCCTCGTTTTGAGGACCACATGCAGGTCGTCGAAGATACGCTTGAGGAATTGGAGGCGCACGACATCCCGCAGCTGCTGGTCTTCAACAAAGTCGACGCGCTCGACGATACGCACTTGCTCCGTGCGTTGCGACGCGACTACCCGGATGCTGTATTTGTGTCAGCACTGCGTGGGATTCGCGTGGAAGAGCTCAAAGAAGAGCTGCTGGCACTTATTCGTAAGGACTATGTGGAGCGCACCGTTGTAATACCGGTGACCGAGCCAGCACTCATCGCACGTGTGCATCGCGTTGCCGAAGTTCTCAATGAGGAGTACGTGTACACAGATGAAAGTTCTAACGGGGTGCAAAAGCCGCAGGCGGTTGCGCACATCACGTATCGTGCATCAGACAAGCAAGATCAGCGGCTCGTCGAAATGGTTGATGCGCTTGAGTTTGGGCAGCACGAAGACCCGCAGCCAGCCGAAGTTCCGGCATAGCTGCAGGACGTCCCAAACACACAGGTCGCCGCAACGGCGCGTTCAGCTCAGACAAGCAGAGCGATCGTGCATTCAAGGCCGTGCCCATTGCACAGGCTCCTTGCCCACCAGTTCACTATTAGGGCCTGCACTTGATAGCTGAGGCGCCATTTTGCCTGCACCGCCTCAACATCACGCCTTAATATCATGCTCCAACATCAAGTGTGTCGAGCCTGAAATATGACAGGGCCTGGGGCACAACGGCATAGGCTTTGCAGTACATTACAGTGATCGTAATTCTTACCACTGACCCGCCGGTACCCCCGGACGAGTGCCATGAAAGTCCGCAACGCCATACATGGAGACACCCCTGCACTCAACGTGACAGACACGGTGGGGGAAGCCCTTGGAGCGCTCATGGAGCACCATCTGCGTCATCTTCCTGTTGTGGATGACTCGAACCGCCTCATCGGGATCATGTCAGAAGAAGCGCTAATGACCGCTGATTCGCACACAACGCCTATCGATGGTCTGGTAGCACGCCAGCCGATCGCTGTACATCCCAACGACCATGTGTTCGATGCCGCACGCACTATGGTGCGCCACGGGCTCAGTACCGTTCCGGTTGCCGATGCAGAGGAGCAGTACGTAGGATTGATTCGGCGCCACGACATCTTCGATACGTTTGCGCGGATGCTCTCCACGCAGGCATCGGGAGCCATTCTCGCACTTGAGGTAGATCCGCGCGACTATGCACTGGCTAAACTGGTGCACCTGATCGAGCAGAACGACGCCAAGGTGCTGGCCGTGGCATCCGAAACGCCCGGGCAAACCAATGCTCAGAAGCACCGCGTTACGCTGAAGCTAAACGTGACAGATACAACACGCCTTCGTCACGTGCTTGAACACAATGGCTACGAAGTGGTCGCGTCTTTCGGAGACGATGACGACGAACTGGCCGAACGGGTTGAAGCCTTCATGCACTACCTGGAGGTGTAGCGCCGTGGTGTAAGAGCCTGCCGTGTCGGCATGCTGCGACAAGGCAACGTCGCAGATGAACGGGACGTGCGGGCTCTGCCTAAAACGTAGGCACGACGCTTCGGTCTATTCCGTACTGTATCGAGGCCTGCTCTGTCACTCATTTCATAACACCGCATACGATCGTGGCTACAGACTTTCCCTCCGCCAACGCCGTCCTCGAATCGATGACGCTCCTGGCTACGCTGTCAACAGCCTCCGATGTCCACCAGGCGGTAGAGGAACGCCGGTTAGGCCGAGACCCCAGTGCGCAGGAGACCGTGACGGAAGCCGAGGCACGCATTCGTTTGATGCGCACTGCGCTGTCGAATACAGCGCTCTACCTGCTGCGAAGCGACGTGGCCGACGCATCCAGCCAGCACCAGATGGCAGCGGTTGTGCGTCACTTTGACGAGCGCATGAACGTGTACCGCATGGGGCAGTGGGTGCACGACGTTCATCAAGCACTGCTCAGCCTGTACCCCCGAGTTTCCGAAGCATTGGTAGAGGAAGCACGCCTTGTAGCCGACCAGGCCGCGGCCCTCGCCGAAGCGCCTGCCGATGTTTTTGTAGACGAACTCCACGCCATCGCGCAGCAAGCGCTAAGCCTGATTGCGTGGACGGAGCGCGAAGTGGGGCTGTAGAGCCCGCTTCCTGCAATCACTTCTTAAGCGCAAGTCTTTTTTGTGAGGGACTGTAAGAGAACCCCCCACACGCAGATGCAGGTGCTCCTATTGTGTGATGCATGTGCAACACGCATATTAGAGATGCGGGGTGTGTACATTGCTCCGTATATCCCCTGTGGTATGAACACGGCATCGCGAATGTAGACGGAACCGTAGCGTGTGCACGTCATGCAGCAGATGGTGCTTGTATCCCCAATGACTCACTGACCAGACCAACATGGCTCACTTTTCGCACGTTGTTTCAGCTGTCGACTTTTCGCCAGCTACGGATTCGCAGCTTAAGTATCTGGGTAAGCTGCAAGAACTTGGAACGACGACCGTTACCCTGATGCATGTGCTCGATGCCCGTTACGGGCAGGGCCCCGACGAAGACCGGAAGCAAACCTACAAAGACCTGCTTGAGGAAAAAGCCGAGGCGCTTCGTGAACAGGGGATTACCGTGCATACGAAACTCGGCACCGGGGCGCCGGCCGAGTTCATCGTAGACTATGCACGCGACGAACAGGCTGATCTCATCCTGCTGGCCTCGCGGGGGCACAACATGCTGAAGCGGCTCCTGATTGGATCGACGGCTGCGGAAGTGCTACGCCTCACCGAAACCCCGGTCTTGCTCGACCAGGTAGAGCCGTCCGACGAAGACGGGGCGGCCAAACGCACCAAGGCGCGAACCAACGGATTTGATCGCATACTGCTGGCCACCGACTTCTCGCCGTCGGCTCGGAGCGCCGAAGACATGGCCGTGTCGTTGGCCCAGGAAGGGGCCGAGCAGGCTGTTTTTATGACGGTTCGCAACACAAATAAAAACCTGGTAACCATTGAGCTGGCACGTAAAAAACTTAACCGCCTTGTAGAACGAGCCGGATCTCATGCAACGTCGATCGTGAGGTCCGACGGGGGCGACCCGGCTGATGTGATCACGGAAACGGCAGATGAGCACGAAAGCACGCTGCTGATCGTGGGCAAACAGGGCCGAGGCAAGCTCGAAGACCGGATCACGGGAAGCACGGCCAGCACGCTCGCCAAAAAAGCGAACCGCCCAGTTCTTATGGTGCCGCGTGTGTCTGAGAGCACGCGCCAGGCAGCTTCGAAGCAAAAGGATGCGGCCCTCAATGAGTAGCAGGTATAGGGCGGCGCCACGAGCAGGCGCCGCCCGTTAGATTGCGCGCCCATCGCCGCACGAACACGTTCTGCCCTACTGCACGCCCTCTCCCGCTTATGCGCCTTACGTTCACATCTACGAATCCGGCTACCAACACAACGTTGCGCACGTATAAGGCGCACACCGACAGCGAGGTCGAGGCCCGGTTAGATAGAGCCGAACAGGCCGCAGCGCTGCAGCGATCGCGTTCCTTCGAGGAGCGGGCAACCCGCCTGCATGCCCTCGCCGACGCACTCGAAGCGCGCTCAGACGAGTGGGCCGAGCTGATGACGCGCGAGATCGGCAAGCCCATCCGGCAGGCCAAAGGAGAAGCCGAGAAGTGCGCACTCGTGTGCCGGTACTACGCGAACAACGGAGCCGATATGCTGGCCCATGAGCCCGTCGACACAGAGGCACGCCGCTCCTACGTGCGATACGAGCCGCTCGGTCCGGTGCTCGCCGTGATGCCCTGGAACTACCCGTTCTGGCAGTGCTTCCGGTTCGGCGCACCGGCGCTCATGGCAGGCAACACAATGCTGCTGAAGCATGCGCCCAACGCAATGGGATGCGCCGACGCGATTGAGCAGCTCTGTATTGAGGCCGGATTCGATCGTGGAGAGGTGCAGACGCTTCGCATCGGTACAAACGCTGTAAGCGACTGCATTGCCGACCGCCGCGTGCGGGCGGTTACGCTCACCGGAAGCGTAGAGGCCGGCAAGGCCGTTGCACAACAGGCAGCGGCTCACCTGAAACCGACCGTGCTCGAACTCGGGGGCTCCGACCCGTTCATCGTCCTGGCGGATGCGGACCTCGACGCCGCTGCCGATGTTGCGGTGCGCGCTCGCATGCAGAACAACGGACAAAGCTGCATTGCTGCAAAGCGTTTCATTGTGGAGGCTCCCATTGCGGATGCGTTTACAGAACGTGTCGTCGATGCCGTAGAGGCCCTCACCGTGGGCGACCCTTCGCATCCCGACACCGACATCGGACCGCTCGCTCGCGCCGATCTTCGCGATACGGTTCTCGATCAGGTTGAGCGCGCTGTTGATGATGGCGCTACGCGCGAAGCTACGGGCACCGTTCCCAACAGCGATGGCTTCTACGTGCCTCCGACGGTGCTCACCAACGTGCTTCCAGGCAGCGTTGCCTTCACCGAAGAAATATTCGGTCCGGTGGCCTCCATTGTCGTTGCTGCCGATGCCGAAGATGCCGTGGAGCTGGCCAACGACACCCGTTTTGGGCTCGGTGGTACGGTCTTCACGCGTAACGTAGACCAGGGCGAGGCGATCGCGCAGCAGCTAAATACGGGCTGTGCCTTTGTGAACAAAATGGTAAAGAGCGATCCGCGCCTTCCGTTTGGCGGTATTAAAGACAGCGGATACGGACGCGAACTTGGCGTGCAGGGGATCCGTGAGTTCGTGAACGTGAAAACCGTGTGGGTGTCTGATCACTGATTCAGGAAGCCGCTCGCAGCGCCTCGGCCAAGGCGCTCTTTGTGCCGCTCATCCAGATCTGAGCGAAGCGACGCACAAAATAATCTATCCGTCCTTCTGATAACGTCAATCACTTCAGGATTGGCGACTACCCCTAACATGGACAATACACCCTCGTGATGAACCCGGCAATGCACCGTGACTCCGGCTTTGCTATACATCACGAACCGGTTTGCGAATAACGAACAAACGCACGCTATGTGGGTAGCCTTTATGTGTATGTAGATTCCTACACCTGGCTACCGGTATCCTTTCTATTTTGGACTCTTGAGGTGAACGCCCATGCGCATGTTCTTTTCTCTGCTCTGTCTTGTTTTGATGCTCAGTGTGCTGCAGCCTGCTGAGGCGCAGCTGCGTGATACAGCGAACGGACCGGCTCCGACCGCACTGTATGACGAGGGGGCCAGTACCAACCTCCTGAACACGCTGTTCAGCGACGACCACTTCCGCATGTCGCACACGTACGAGATGTCCATGTCGCGCTTTGGCGGGAATACCGCCTCGCTTGGCATGTACACCAACAGCATGATGTGGCAGTTTAACGAGCAGTGGGCTGCCCGTGTCGATGTAAGCTTGGCCCACTCGCCGTTCGGAGGCAACGACATGTTTGGCAACCAGACCGACGCCCAGGTCTTCTTGCGCAACGCCGAGGTGGCCTATCGCCCGTCTGAAAACATGGAGTTTCGGTTCCAGATGCAGCAGAGCCCCCACGGAAGCTACATGAGTCCATACGGAGGCTACGGCATGCGTGGCGCACACATGGGAATGTCGACCATGCCGGGCACGGCAGGCCACAGCAACCTGTTCTGGCGCAACTAATACGCTGTCTCCCACAGGCCCATTTGCCAGAGCTACGGCTTGCCAGAGCCCCGGCTTCGAAAGACGATGCGCCTGTACACAGCACGCGGCTTATCATGACTTGCATGTTTTGCGTATGAGCAATGCAAAACCACGCACCCGAAATATCGCTCTGAACGTCGGCTTAGTCGTTCTGGCCATGGTGTGCGCGGTACTGCTCTACAGCCTCATTGCGCGGCCAGGAGGTGCCCCGACGGCTAACCCGGACCGAGCGGCGGCGTCCGACGATCTGGTTGGATCCGTGATCCAGGTTGAGGTGCGCAACGGCGTCGGCATCGCTGGTCTGGCTGCAACCGTCATGCAGCACCTGCGCGACGACGGGTTCGACGTCGTAGAGGTTGGCAACCATAGCTCGTTCGATGTCGAGCGCACACAGATCATTGACCGCATTGACGATATGGAGTCTGCCCGCCGCGTTGCGCAGGCGCTCGGGGTGGATCCAGAGCACGTAACCCAGGATGTCCGTGAAGATCTCTACCTCGATGCTACGGTGCTGATCGGAAGCGATTACGAGACCCTTCGCCCGTTTCAGCAAACCGAGTAACCATCAATACGCAAACGCACGCACTGAACCTAATGCCCTCTTTACATGGCTGCTTCTGATCTGTCTTCTCCTGCAACGTCTTCCGCCAATACGCCCTCGCGCCGCCCACCACGCAATCCCGGGCATCTCATCGCAGCACACGCTGTTGATGCGATGGCCGAAAAAAAGGCGACTGACATCGTTGTTCTCGATCTGCGTTCCGTAGCGGCAATGGCAGACTTCTTTGTGATCGGGACAGGCGGTTCAGATGTGCAGATTCGCGCCATTGCCAATGGCGTCATGCAGCGCGTTAAAGAAGAGTGCGAGGAGCGCCCCTGGCAACGTGAAGGTATGGAAGCCCTTGAATGGGTCGTGCTCGACTACGTCGATGTCGTTATCCACATCTTCAATAAAGAAAAACGTGAGCACTATAATATCGAACGCCTCTGGGGCGACGCCGATCGCAGCGAAGTCCCTGAAGAGGGTGATGCTTCTGATGTAGCACTCCTGCAGTCTCTGCTCAAACCGTCTCGCACCCCAAAAACCGAACGCGCCGATAGCGAGTCCAAGAGCAATCTCGATGCCGATGTGAATACCAGCACCGAGACCAACGAAGCGTAGCGCCTTCCAACCGTTTGTAACTTGCTTGTACGCCTAACTGTCTATGATTCGCTTCTTTCTGGTAGCTGGAGCCATACTGGCCGGACTTGCGGTAGCCCTCGGTGCTTACGGCGCGCACGGACTGGAGGCGCGTGTTACTCCTGAGCGTGTCGATACCTTTAACACCGGCGTGCAGTACCACATGTATCACGCCGTCGGCCTTATCATCGTAGGGGCCCTGCTCGCCATTGGGGCGCCATCCACGGTGTTCTGGGCCGGCGTCAGTTTCTTAGTTGGCATCGCGTTCTTCTCGGGGAGCCTGTATACGCTTGTACTCACCGATACACCCGTGCTGGGCGCTGTAGCTCCCGTGGGGGGCGTCGCATTCATCGTAGGATGGCTGCTCGTTGCATGGGCCGCATTTACAGGATCAATAGGCGGCGATATGACGCTGCCCTAACGACGCTGCCCGGACCACTGCAGGTGCATATGTGCTACGCGAGTATAGAGCAAGTCAGTCGTATGCTTCGTCTTCTTCTTATAGGATGCGTAGCGTTTATAGGATGCGTAGCGTGCGCAGCCCCCCTGCATGCGCAAGATGCCTCAGGGCAGAGCGCAGTAGAGAACGGTGAGGCGTACTTCCACCGCGCAGCGCAGCACTACCTTGCCGAAGACCTCGACGCAGCCCGCGAAACCGTGGCTGAGGGCCTGCAGATCGCGCCTGACCATCCCAAGCTGCACGCGTTGAACGAGCAGCTCAACGCACATCCGCCCGATGCCGATAGCGAAGCAGATCCCGACGGTGCCCCAGATGAGCGCGGCGATGGGGAAGGCGATGAAGCAGGCGATTCCACTGGAGAGCGCGATGCCGACGAACCCTCCGACGAACTCACTGATGAGGAACGCGAAGATGAGTCGGGGGAAGCCCCCGATTCACCCTCTGCGGACATGCCGCCTTCTGACGATGCAGACCAAAGCAACAACGGGGGGGCAGCAGAGCAAGACGGCCGCTCCGAGACCTCCCCAGGCGATGAAGCGG
>NZ_JARWGJ010000182.1:0-22841 GCF_040409695.1 Longimonas sp. | reverse complement strand
AGACAGAGGGGGTTGTCTGGCTCCGACGATGTCGGCCGTATGACAATCACTTACCATTGAACCGCTACCACGAGACCTCTTCTGGGACCCGTTCCGCCATACATCCCCTCCCCTGCCGCGCATGTCGAACGATTCAGAAGCCAGCCAGACAAATGAGAGAGACCTCACAAGAGCCTGTGTAAGAGCCTGTGCAAGAGCCTGAGAGGCCGTTCTCCCTGAAATGTAAGCAGGACGCAAGAAGAAACGTCTGCTGGAGTCAGACCACACGACCTGCTACCACCCTGCGCTACGCAGCTGCATGGCGATCTGTGCATAGAAAGCATTCGCATCGAAGTTCGCCCCCCCAAACCCGGCATCCATGCCGACCTGGCGCACGTGGTCGGCATCAACCGTGCCCTTGAAGGTGCCCCACCGGGCGCTCTCAACAGAGACAAATCCGTCGTTGATGCCCTCGCGCTCGTACAGATGCGTGTTGAAGTAGCGCAGCAGCGGTGTGAGGGGCACCGGCGTGTCGCGTCCCGCCTGACCCGCATACGACCAGTACGCGACGTCGGGATGATCGGGCACGTTCGGGTTGAAGCTGTGCTTCATGAACGACGGCGTGAGCTCGCGCACCGTCTGGAGCGAGTTGGCCGAGCCGTCTTCGATGATGTGGGTGCCCATCCAGTCGGTGATATCCGCGAGCCAGGAGCGCACCGCATCCGGCTGCTTCAATACCAGGTTGGCCAGCGTCGAACCCCGATGAGGCGTCGACACCGTCACAAGCGCTTTAATGTGCTCATGCATCCCCATCTGTGCAATCAGAAAGCGTGCATCGAGTCCGCCCATCGAGTGGGCAATGACCGTGACGGCGTCGGAGTGGGTCTCCTCCAGAATGTGCTCGATGTGGGCTTGCCACGTCTGGCAGCGGGCCCGAACCGTGTTGTACGGCGACACGTTGGGCGCGTAGGCGCGCACGCCCCGCATCCGCAGATACATCGCCTGCTCATGCAGGTGGCCGCCCCGCCGCAGCGATCCGCCGATGCCAAACCCGTGCATCATAACAACAGGCAGGCGCGTCGGGATCACCGACGGCTGTGGACGCGATTCGAGTCCGGTAAGGCGCTGAAACGCAGAAGCGGAAAAGGTAGGCATAGGAAATAGAGGGATGCGAACGGGTACGCACATCGAAAAACCAACGCGTAAACCGGTAGTCGATTCGCAAAGTTGCCTGCGTCACACAAACGTGCGGTTCCTCTGCATCAGCACATCTGTGCCGCGCAACCAGGAATGTTCCAGACCGTTTCAGCCGGTTCTTAAAAACCGCGCATGCATCCGCTCGTAATCACAGAGCGGTGTATACCTTCCGCACGCTACGTTAAGTCCGCAAAAGTATCCTGGAGGATATGTCACTGCGAGGAGTGCGGGTGCCGCGTCGACCACAAGCGTACGCCTCGCGATGACACCGCACGCACATGCTGTCTGTCGCTATTGTTGCCGACTTACTTCGTCGTACATTATTGCATGTCACGAATGGCCTCTACACATGGACACGCCTACTGAATCCCCCAATACACCGTCGCGAGACGATGACGCTGCACGCTCCGATGCTGAGGGGCGTATGCTGTTCATCACCGGCTTTGTCTTTGAGTGGATGCTTGCAGCAGTAGCCCTGGCCTGGGCCTACTGGCGGGGACTGCCGCTCCTGCAGGAGCTGACATGGTCGGCCGATCTACTCATTACAAGCGTAGTAGCTACGGGTCCGCTGGTGGCGGCTCTGCTGATCATGGTGCGCGTAAAGGCGCCCTGGGTGCGCGAGATCGAAGCGCACGTGCGCTCGTTTCTGGCGCCGCTGCTCCGGTACGGCGGAATCCCGGGTATGGCGGTGCTCGCCATTGCCGCGGGGGTGGGTGAAGAGCTGCTCTTTCGGGGCGTGCTGCAAGCCGAGCTTGTTGCGCCGCTGGGTCCGTGGGGCGCACTGGTCGTGGCCAGCATCCTGTTTGGCGTCTGCCACTGGATCACCCCAGCCTATGCACTCATCGCCACGATCATGGGGGCCTACCTCGGTGCGCTCTACATGTACACAGGAGGGCTCACCGTCCCGATCCTGGTGCATGCGCTCTACGACTTCGTCGCGTTTCTCTACTTTGCTTACACGAACGATCCAGATGGGGCATAGCGCTGGGGAAAGTAGTGCCGGGGTAGTGCCCGGGGTAGCGACGCATGAATAGCGCACCTAAGAGCCTGTGTGGGAGCCGTTCGATGGGTGCTGCTCGCCGATCAGTGTGTCGAGGTCGCGAGCCTCAGCAGCCTGCCGCGCCTCTTCGTGCGCCGACTCGAACTGGGCCTGCACATCGCCCTGCTGATCGGTAATGAAGTAGAGCGTAGCGGTTTTGCCGATCGCCAGCGTAGCCGCATACGCCACACTGGCCGACACAGCCTGTCCATATCCTGGCACAAACTGAACTAATGCGCGGGCGGCCTCGCGCAGCATGAATCCGGCGCCGACGTTCACGCCCGCAGCTGTCAGAAACTCGCGGGCTGCGCTCATGTCCATGCGGCGTCCACCCAGGTAGCCAATCGACATAACGAGAAGCACCTGCGCAGTGGTGATCGGGGCGATGTCTGCAACGGGCGTCGGGGTGGCGGCGATACCGGCACACACGACGGCGGTGCTCTGCGTGAGGCGGTTTGCGAGCTGCTTTTGCAGGGCCTGCATGCGCGAGAGACGCGCAAACTCGACCTGTGCCTCGTCGGGGAGCTGCGTGATGAGGTACTCTACGAGCGTTTCGACATTCCACCGCGTATCCGCCCGTCGCCGCCCGGTGGCGTCCCACGACTGATAGAGCGCCACGCCAAACGTGCGCAGCACCGCGTCGGCCAGCGTCGGGTACGACTGCATCTTCTCCGTGAGGTGCGTCTGGATCGACGCGATGCGCTGCATCTTCTCGTCGAGCTCATCCGGGTCCTCATTTTCGGGATGGTGCAGCTGCACGTATTGCGGCTCAACCAGATCGCAGTGGGTCACAATGCCTACGATGGGAGGCAGATGTCCGTGCAGCTGCTTTGCGTCGCGGGCAAGCGCCGACAGCGCCTCCAGGTCGGCGTCGATGGCGGCGTCGACCTCTTGTGCTTTAATGAGAAAGAGCAGCACATCCGGTGCGGTCTCCTGCATGGCTGCGCGAATCGAGGCCTCCGGCGACGCGGCCGCATCCCCCTCATTCGGATCTGACCCCTCTTGCAGTCCGCGCGTGTCGAGCATCTCAATGGTGCCGAGCTCGCTCTCGTAGGTGTACCACTGCGCCGCTCCCGTCTGGGCGGTCTCGTGGCCGACCGTTGCGACCTCTTCTCCAAAGAGCGCGTTGATGAGCGACGACTTGCCGCTGCCGCGCCGTCCGACCAGGGCGAACCGGGCCGCGCGTTTTTCCAGCAGCAGCGCGCGCAGTTCAGCGATGCCGTCGCGCACCTTCCCGAGCAGACGTCCCGGGACCTTGTCGAGGTGATCTTCGAGGAGTTTCAGCGTGTCCAGCAGCGGGCGGCGCGACGAATCAGACATGACGAGGGGAGGGCAAGGGATAGCAGGGGAAGCGGGCGCGCGAGCGTAGCAGGTGTATTTAAATCTGTAATCATTTACGATGCCCTGGTCTGCAAGTTGCCTTGGATGCCTTGCATGTGGTGCATGCAGTATACCGGCAATATACCAGGCACAGCTACAGGCAGGCGAGTGGACGTGCGAAACATATGTGCAACCGTTCCGTAACCCCTCATCGAACATTCAAATAGGGCAAAGCCCATTCGTACCGCGTTTTCCCGACAGAATACCCACTATGACGTCTCGTAAGAAGCCCGAAGCGGATCTGCAACGCGACTATCCGCTCTATGTCCAGATCGGCATGGTCGTTGCCTTGCTTATTCTGGTTGCAGCGTTCAACATCAACTACGATTCCCGAGGCGACTTCCAGGTGATGCTCGAAGAGCAGGATGTCGTTGAGATGGAAGAGATCCAGCAGACCGAGCAAGAGGTTACGCCGCCACCGCCTCCCCGTCCGCCAGTACCACTTGAGGTGCCCAACGACGAGATCATCGAAGATCAGGATATTGACTGGGACAGCAGCCTCGATCTCGACCAAGCCCTTGATACCGGGCCACCGCCTGCCCCGGAGGAGGAAGAAGAAGAGGAGCAAGAAATCTTCATTGCGGTTGAGGAGAGCCCTGAGCTGATTGGCGGCATGCAGGCACTCTACGATGAAGTAAGTTATCCTGACTTTGCCCGCCGCGCTGGTATTGAAGGCCGTGTCGTTGTGCAGTTTGTGGTTGATGAAGAAGGCAACGTAACCAACCCGCGTGCCCTCAGCTCCCCGCATCGCACGCTTGAAGAGGAAGCCATTCGTGCTGTAAGCCAGATGCAGTTTACTCCCGGAAAACAGCGCAACCGCGCCGTACGAGTGCAGATGTCGCTTCCGGTCGTCTTTCAGCTGAACTAACGACCGAATCACGTCCTATGCGGGGCCGCCTCGCAAGGAAAGATAAACATACACACGCTGCGTAAAAGCGCCGCCCAAGCTAACCGCTTAGGCGGCGCTTTTTTTGTGAACGGACAAAATCATGCTCACAGGTCGTAACACGGTGCGTAGTTCGTGTCGAGTCGGTATAGGGGGATGCCGGGAAATAGCGCCTGCAGGTCCGCAGCGTTGCGAGACGGCAACGAACTTCCTTGCCAGTTTTGGGCCGTGTTCTTGTGGTAAAGGACCATGTACTGCCGCGTGCGGATTGAAAAGGTTCATTCTCCCCTTTTCAGTATCTATCGCGATCTATCGCGCGTCGACATATGGCATTCTATCTCCGCAAGCATTTCAACATGGGGCCGCTCCGCATCAACCTCTCGAAAGGGGGCGTGGGCCTCTCAGCGGGGGTCACCGGCGCCCGTGTCGGGCTCAACCGCAAAGGCGTTTACGTGCATGGTGGACGCCACGGCATGTACTACCGCAAACACCTCAAAAAAGGACAGCGAGGTAGAGGAAAGACAGTGCCCGGGCAGCAGGCCCGTCGCGACGATGGCAAGGCAGAGCTCTTCGTGGATACGGGCGCCGCGTATCCAGCGCCGTTCACGCCTGAAGAAGCCCGTCCGCCAGAAGTCAACCTGCCTGACCTTCCGTCGCTATCGCCACGTCTGGGATACACGATAGGCATTGGGCTTCTGTTGTCGGTCGTGCTGCTGGTCGCGGCTCCACCGGTAGGGGGTGTTGCGCTGCTTGCTACTGGGGCCGAGGCGACCCGGTTTGGATGGATGCGGTCGCGCCGTAACCGCGCTGCCCGTGCGGCATGGGAGAACGTGCATGAGGCTCTTACCAACCAGAACGACGTGTCTCCTCTGCTCGATACGCTCAACCAGGCGCTCGGCCCTGCACAGCGCCGGTGGCTACACGCGCGTTGCTATGCCCTGCTACTCGACCGGCTGATCGAAGATAGTGACGTGGTAGATACCGACCTCGTGGTCCGTTTCGAAGACAGCGCCGACGTCCCCGCGTCTCTACAAAGCACGCTAAAGCAGGCTATCTTTGCCGAGGTCGTTGATGCGGTCGTTGAAGACCATGTACTGACCGAGGAAGAGGAGGAGGCGGTCGACGCGTTGGCGGATCGGCTCGGGCTGCGCCCAAGCGACATTGCAGCTGAACGGGCCATGCTCAACGCGCTTCGTGCTGAGCGCGAGATTCACGCTGGCCCGCTCACGCCAGTTAACAGCGGGGTGTCGCTCAAACAGGGCGAGGAATGCTACTACGAGACCGAGGCTCGTTTCCTGGTAGAGCGTGTGCAGGAGCGATTTCAGCGCAATAATGTCAAATACACGGTTCGTGGGCTGGAGGTTGACATGGAGGGTACGCTGTACCTTACGGACCGCCGCCTGCTGCTTGTGGGCGATGGAACCCGATCGTACCGGCTGCGCCGCGTTCTTGATGAAGAGCTTTCGCTTCACGACAACACCCTACGCCTGACCCTCGACGAGCGTGTGTCGCAGGTCATCATCAGTGCCCCCGACACTCATGTGCTTGCAGCCCATCTCACGAAAGTGCTACACGAGCACCATGGTGGTGCCTGAAGAGATATGGGTTCAAAAAGACATGTGGTAGCGGTAAGATGTTAAGTGATCTACATCATCGTGACCTGCTCAAACCCCCTCTCCCTACGGGTTTCTCCCCCTTGGCTAAGGGGGAGATGTCCACAGGATCACGCCTGCGGCGAAGCTCGAAGACAGAGGGGGTTCGAACAAGACAAAGCACCGGTGTACAATCGCCTTATCATTTAGCGCCTATCCACTACCAGACACATGAAGAAGACACCTATAAAACAGCGTCTACCGCTGTGCAGAACGTACAAGCCCCAGGATTACAGCAGGCGGCTCCATACCCCAGTGAACAATGCGACAGGCACCTCATACTATCTACACAATCAGGTTCATTGATCGTTCATCTTTTTGACTAAATCGGCTGCGCTCTGCGTAGCGTGCCGGGGGAATTAACTATGGAAACGCTTCCAGTTTCAAGCTTACTTGGCCAGAAAGGACGCGAGGTCATCACGATTACGCCGGAAGCCACCGTGCTTGAAGCGATCGAAACGATGGTCGACCACAACGTTGGATCTATCCTTGCGATGAAGGCGGATCGAATCGCGGGTATCTTCACCGAACGCGATTATCTGCGGCGTATCGTGCTACAGGGACGCACCTCTGACACGACACAGGTTAAAGAGGTGATGACAACAGATGTGGTTACGGTGCCGCCGCGCTGTACGGTGGGAGAGTGCATGGAACTCATGACCGCCCACAAGTGCCGCCATCTGCCTGTTGTGAACGAAGACGGTACGCTGCGCGGACTGGTATCAATCGGCGACTGCGTGAAGTACGTCTCGGAGCGCGCTAAAAACGAAGTAGAGTCGCTCAAGTCGTATATCGCAGGCGGCTATACGGGGTAAGCGATAGAGCGCTCGACCGGGACTGTGCGTCCGTATCCATTATACCCCACAATACCGGTAGCGGCTTAAAAGCTCCTCAACGCGAGTTCTAAAGCCGTCCGATCCAGTCACGCAGGCGTAGCTCCCATACCTTCCAGGCGGCTTCACGTACGATTGCCTTGCTCATCTTAGACTGTCCTTCGCTCCGCTCGGTGAAGATGATGGGGACCTCTTGGATGCGAAAGCCAGCGCGCCACGTGCGAAAGTGCATCTCGACCTGGAACGCGTAGCCGTTCGAGCGCACGCGTTCCAGGTCGAGGTGGGCGGGTACGCGTCGGTGAAAGCACTTGAACCCGGCTGTTACGTCTTTAATAGGCATGCAGGTGATCGCACGGGTGTACATGCCCGCTCCATACGAGAGCATCAGGCGGGGAAGCGGCCAGTCAATAACGCGGACGCCCCCTACGTAGCGCGACCCGATAGCGAGGTCGGTTTCGTCGGCGGCTACGGGCGCAATGAGATGGGGCAGATCGTCCGGATTATGTGAGAGGTCGGCATCCATCTCGCAGATGCAGGTGTAGTCGCGCTCCAGTGCAAACCGGAAGCCCGTCCGATATGCCGATCCGAGTCCTTGCTTTCCGCTGCGCTCGATCAGAAATATCCGGTTCGGATGCGCGGCCTGGGCCTCTTTTACGAGCTTAGCGGTGCCATCCGGAGAGCCATCGTCGACCACGAGGGCATGCAACGCCCCCGGCTGCTGCATCACCTGATGCAGCACGGTCCCGATCGTGGCAGATTCGTTGTATGTGGGAATAATGACCAGGGTAGAGGAAGACACAGGCAGTGAAGAGTCGTTATGACGACAGGGTCGGGTAGCGGCGAACGTTGCAAGTGGGGCTGGTCGCAGTACGGGTCATACTTCCAGAAAGTAGCAGGCATACAGGCCAAGCGCAATCGCAGGCAGATAACGCAGGCAGATAACGCAGGCGGATAACGCAGGTGGATAACGCAGGTGGATGCGAGGGGGTTGACAGCCTGCATGCTGATGCTGTATCTTAGTTGAATGCTACGCCCAGGGCAGGCGGTCCGGCAACTCCGCAAAGATCGATAGGAAACGCACCTGATTTCGAAAGGAACCGAAACCGTACGATGCAGGGGCTCTTAAAAGGGCTGGCATATACGGGAGCCACTTCCTGACCGGTTGCTGGCTTACGGTTTCTGGCTTAGCGCCCCACGCTATACATCACCTGGAAGATACGCATACGATTATGGCATCGAGTAAAGAGGTAGCAGAAGAAAGCAACGCCCAGGACGCCGCCAACGACGCGCCGGCTGGCGACGGTGTCGCTGAAGATACGCCTAAAGGGCCATGGACAGAGCAGTCCATTACGATTCCATCTGGCCCCATTACGGCAGAATATACTTTCAATACGTACCCGGCGGATGCATACACGCACGAAGACATCGGGGCGGATGAGGACGCGCTCCTCGAAATGTTCAGGAGCATGATGCTGCAACGCCGCTTCGAAGAGCGTTGCCGCCAGCAGTATCAGAAGCAGAACATCTCCGGTTTCTTGCACCTCTACATCGGGCAGGAGGCCGTGTCGACCGGGTCGGTCCACGCCATTCGTCTCGGCGAGGATTCGGTGATCACGGCTTACCGCGATCACGGAATCGGCCTGGCGATGGGCATGGAGCCCGGGCCGGCAATGGCCGAGCTCTTTGGGAAAGGGACCGGCTCCTCGCGCGGGAAAGGCGGATCGATGCATTTCTTCGATCAGGAGCAGCGACTCTTCGGAGGCCACGGGATTGTTGGCGCGCACGTTCCCCTGGGGGCTGGTATCGCCTTTGCGCACAAGTACCGCGGCGAAGACAATGTCTGCCTGTGCTTCCTCGGCGACGGAGCCGTGCATCAGGGCGCCTTTCACGAAGCGCTGAACCTTGCTTCGCTCTACGACCTGCCGCTGGTTACCATTATTGAGAACAACCAATATGCGATGGGTACGGCCGTAGACCGCGCTGCAGCGGAGACGGATCTCTTCAAGCAGGCGCTCTCGTACGACATGCCCTCATCGCTGGTTAGCGGCATGGACGTCTTCAGCATGAGCAAGGCCGTGCAGGAGCACGCCGAAATGGCTCGTAATGGACAGCCATCGCTGCTGGAGGTGCGTACGTATCGCTATCAGGGCCACTCGATTAGCGATCCGGCTTCTTATCGTAAGGAAGGCGAGCTCGACGACCGTAAGAGCGAAGACGCTATCGTGCGCCTGCAGCGCTATCTAACGGAAAACGATATCGCGACCGACGACGAGCTCGATGCAATCGATGACGAACTGAAACAGATTGTACTCGACGCGATCGCGTTTGCTGAGGAAAGCGACTTCCCTGACGAAAGCGAGCTCTACGACCATGTATACGCGCAGGACGACTACGCCTTCCTAAAATAAGCGCGTTCCTACCACCGGCGTACCTACGCCACGCATCCCAACCGATTCTAATCAACGACTGATTTTTCCCTGATGGCTGAACTGCAATTACGTGAGGCAATTCGCGAAGCAATGTCCGAAGAAATGCGTCGCGACGAGAACGTGTTTTTGATGGGCGAGGAGGTGGCCGAATACAACGGAGCCTACAAAGTGAGCAAAGGGATGCTCGACGAGTTTGGCCCCGACCGTGTCATCGATACCCCGATTAGCGAGCTCGGATTTGCCGGACTTGGCATTGGGGCTGCGATGAATGGGCTGCGGCCTATCATCGAGTTCATGACATGGAATTTCTCGTTTGTCGCTTTCGACCAGGTGGTCAATAACGCGGCCAACATTCGCTATATGTCGGGCGGACAGTTCGGCACGCCGATCGTGTTTCGCGGGCCGAACGGCGCTGCGGGACAGCTGGCTGCTACGCACAGCAACTCGGTCGAAGCCATCTACGCCAACTTTCCCGGCCTGAAGGTCATATCGGTTTCCAATCCCGACGACGCCAAAGGGCTGCTCAAGAGCGCTGTGCGCGATGACGATCCGGTGCTGTTCCTTGAAAGTGAACAGATGTACGGCTTGAAGGGAGAGGTCTCTGACGACGAAGACTACACGCTGCCGATCGGCAAAGCGCGCGTGGCCCGTACCGGCGGCGACGTGACCATCGTGGCGCACAACAAGAGCTACTGGCTTGCGATGGATGCCGCAGAGCAGCTGGCTGAGCGCGGCTACGAAGCCGAGGTCATTGACCCACGCACCATTAAGCCGCTCGACATTGAGACGATCGTGGAGTCGGTTGTGAAAACAAATCGCCTTGTCATTGTCGATGAGAGCAACCCGTTCACGAGCTTTGCGAGCGAGGTGTCGCAGCAGGTGCAGGAGCGTGCCTTCGATTACCTGGATGCGCCCGTAACCCGCGTAACCGCTGCCGACACCCCAGCACCGTACGCTCCCAACCTGTACGAGGCGTATATGCCGAGCGCTGAGGAGACCGTGGAAGCATGCCTGAGCGTGCTCTACGCGGATGCCTGATCGCAACCGCGGTTCTTCGCGGTGGCAGCAGAGCTTTCAAGTAGCCCCTGCCGCTCCGTATCCCCCTGTACCACCCATTCTGTTGATACTCACCCGCTGCACCTACGCAACTGCCTATGGCTATCACGATAGAAATGCCCAAACTGAGCGACACCATGGAGGAAGGTGTCCTTTCTGCCTGGCTCGTCGACGAGGGCGATGCTGTATCGGCTGGCGATATTATCGCCCAGGTCGAAACCGACAAGGCAACCATGGACCTGGAGGCGTTCGATGAGGGCGTCTTGCTCAAAAAGATGATTGATGAGGGGGATGCGGTACCCATCGGCGAGCTGATCGCGGTGCTGGGCGACGAAGACGAAGACATCTCAGACATTGTCGGCGGTGATGCAGCAGGTAATGGCGTGGCCGATGAGGCCACAGCGTCTGGAGAAACGGAGTCGTCGGAAGACGCTGCTCCTGAGACGGCGGATACAGCTTCTGCCGCTGCAGATGCTCCCTCTGGCGATGGCTCGCTGCAAGATCGTACCCCCGAGCCTGTGCCGGCGCCGACCGATGCGAGTGGTGAACGCGTGAAGGCTTCACCGCTTGCGCGCCGGGTGGCACAAGAGCACACCGTCGATCTGAGCACCGTCGAAGGAACCGGTCCGAACGGGCGTATTGTGCGCCGCGATGTGGAGGCGGCTCTTGCCGAGCAAGAGGCGACCCCCGAGCCTGCTGAAGCAGCCGACACCTCGGCTCCCGAACCTGCTCCACAGCCTCAACCGGCGGAGTCGGTCAAGATTGATGTGGGATACGAGACCGAGCCGATCTCACAGATGCGCAAGGCGATTTCGCGGCGTCTGGCACAGAGCAAGTTTACGGCCCCCCACTTCTACCTCACGATCGACGTTGATATGGCGCGTGCGGCGGAGGTCCGCGCGGAGCTCAACGAGCTTGCTGAAGCGAAAGATCGCTCGCGTATCTCGTACAACGACCTGATCACGAAGGCGTGCGCGCTGGCGCTGTCCGAACACCCGTACGTGAATGCCTCGTACCACGCCGATGAGGGAGAAATCCGCCTCTACGATGATGTGCACGTAGGCATTGCCGTCGCGATCGATGAAGGGCTCATTACGCCGGTGATTCGGAACGCCGATCAGAAGGGCCTTACGCAGATCGCTGAAGAAACGAGGACGCTCGCTGGCAAAGCGCGCGACCGCGAGCTGCAGCCTGAGGATTACGAAGGGGCGACCTTCACAACGAGTAACCTCGGGATGTTCGGAATCGAGGAGTTCACCGCGATCCTGAATCCGCCCAACGCGGCCATTCTGGCTGTAGGCGGTATCCGTGATGAGCCGGTTGTTGAAGAGGGCGAGATTGTCCCGGGCAAACGCATGAAGGTCACGCTCTCATGCGATCACCGTGTGGTCGATGGCGCGGTGGGAGCGCAGTTCCTCGATACCATGCGCGGCTATCTCGAAGACCCAATGACGATGCTGTTATAGCAGCGCACTCCCTGCTGGAAAGATCCATCTAATACGCAACACGCACGCCGCAGCCCGAAGCACGATGCTTTCGGCTGCGGCGTTTTTTTGTTGGGAAACAGATTGCATGAAACGGACTGGCGGCACACGCAGCCCAAATTAAGAAATCGAAACAGGTTCTCAGTGCGGTGCTGTATGAAAGTGTGGGAGAGTGCAGGAGAGCCGCTGCCAGGATGCACTGAAAGGGTGTGCTGAAAAGATGCAGCGAACCGTGTTTATGCGACTCCGTCTGAATATATCATCGTCCGCAATCCGTTATCTTGCAGACAACTTTTGCATGGCTTCTGCGCCCTACACCATTGCCCACTGCTCCGACATCCACTTCGGAAAGATTGCGCATGCAGAGGTGGTGCCGGCCCTGATTAACGACATCAACGCACACGACATCGACATTGTAGCAGTGAGCGGCGACCTCACGCAGCGTGCCCGAACAGGCGAGTTTCAGGCAGCGGTGGCCATGATCGAGCAGTTTGATGCGCCTGCTCTCGTAGTCCCCGGCAACCACGACGTATACCCCTGGTGGCGTCCGTATCGGCGCCTGTTCACGCCGCTTCGCAAGTATCGGAGGCTTGTTCAGGACGAGCTTGCGCCGAAAGTAGTAGACGGCACCATCGCCATGCTGGGGCTGTCGTCGCCGCACGGGGCTACCGTAAAGAGCGGACGTCTGCCTGCGGCGGCGCTCGATACCATGCGCGACTTCTTTGACGCGCACGACAACAAGTTTCGGGTGCTGGTGGTGCACCACCACTTGACACGTATGCAGGAGCTGGGGCGCCATGATATCGTCGGGAATCCTGATGAGGCGCTTGGCGCAGCCGCCGAAGCCCGCATCGACCTGATTCTCTGCGGCCACCTGCATATCTCGCATATCGAGTCGGTTGATGTGGTGCCCGGCGACCACCGTGTTGTTGTGGCCAGTGCCGGTACCGCGACCAGCAGTCGCGGACGCAAGTCAAACCGGGGAATTAACTTTTACAATGTGGTGCGTGTCGAGCATGGCACGTTTTCCATTGAGGAGCGCCGGTACAACAAGGACGCCCAACAGTTCGAGACAGCACGTACCACTTCGTTTGAGCGTGCCGGCGTCTCTTCATAATACCGTTGGATGATACCGGTGGGCCGTCGCATCCCATGTAAACAAGTACGAAAGGGCATCCGCCGCAATGGACGGATGCCCTTCGAAATAGACGCGCGTTGGAACGCACTGTGCTCTTTGCAGCCGTTCTCACAGTCGTTCTTACACCCAGCTACTGTCTACACGCTGGGGGCCGCTGCTTCTACGCCGTTTGTGACGTAGTCAGCATACGTCTTGAAGTTGTCTGCAAACATCTGAGCGAGCTCGTTTGCCTGCGCATCGAACGCCTCTTTGTCGCTCCACGTATTGCGCGGCTGCAGAATCTCATCGGGAACGTTCGGAACGTGGGTAGGCACGTGCATCCCGAACACCGGGTCGGGGACTGTTTCGACGTTGTTTAACTCGTTTTCGAGGATGGCGTCAACCATAGCCCGGGTATAGGGCAGGTCGATGCGGGATCCGGTGCCGTACGGACCGCCCGTGAGTCCGGTGTTAACGAGCCAGCACGTTGCGCTATGTGTGCGGATCTTTTCGCCCAGCAGCTCAGCATACTCAACAGGATGTCGCACCATGAACGGTTCACCGAAACAGGTGCTAAAGGTGGCCTTCGGAGCACTCACGCCTCGTTCGGTGCCGGCTACCTTGGCTGTATAACCCGACAGAAAGTGAAACATCGTCTGCTCCGGTGTCAGGCGCGACACCGGTGGAAGCACGCCGAAGGCATCGTACGTCAGAAAGATCACATGGTCGGGATGCCCGCCCTGGCCTGAGTCTGACGCATTGGGGATATAGTCAATCGGATACGACCCACGGGTATTCTTCGTGATGGTATCGTCCGTAAAGTCCGGACGGCGGGTCTCCGGATCCACAATAACGTTTTCGAGAATCGTGCCAAACCGCTCGGTGGTAGCGTAGATCTCGGGCTCCTGCTCACGCGTAAGGTCGATCATCTTGGCGTAGCAGCCGCCTTCAAAATTGAACACCCCATTATCGCTCCATCCATGCTCATCGTCGCCGATTAGCGTGCGACGGGCGTCGGCTGAGAGCGTCGTTTTGCCGGTGCCCGAAAGACCAAAGAAGACGGCGGTAGTGCCGTCAGGATCTTCGTTGGCTGAGCAGTGCATGGGCAGCACGCCGTCGGAGGGGAGCATGTAGTTGAGTACCGAGAAGATGGACTTCTTGATTTCGCCGGCATAGTGCGTGCCACCGATCAAGACCAGCTCTTTCTCCATACTCACGAAGATGGCTGCCTCAGAGTGCGTGTTGTCTCGCTCCGGGTCGGCCTTGTACGAGCACAGATTGAGCACTGTAAAGCCCGGCTCAAAGTCCGAACGGTCTTGTTCGGGGCGGCGCACAAACATATTGTAGGCAAACAAGCTATGCCAGGCCTTTTCAGTGATGATACGCACCGGCATCGTGTAGTCCGTATCGGCTCCGGCGTACAGGTCTTGTACAAACAGCGGTTTGCCGGCGGCATGCTCAGTGAGACGCTGCTGCAGGTGGTCGAACGTTTTGGGGTCGGTGGGCCGGTTCACCTCGCCCCAGTTGATGGTGTCAACGTTCGAGGCGTCGCGCACGATAAAGCGGTCTTTGGGACTGCGGCCTGTATACGGCGCCGTGCGCGTAAGCAAGGGCCCCTGGTCCACAAGCTGGCCTTCGTCGTTGGCCAGAGCCATTTCGTAGAGCACCGGAGGCTTCAAGTTGTAGTAGATCGGGCCCGTATCCGATAGGCCCAGCGCACGAAGGTGCGAGGTTACGTGGTCAGGGACAGTCATGATCGTGGGGAATGGATTTGCGTTTGAAGGGCGTAAGCGAATGTTACGCGGCCGAGTTATGAGGTACATCTCCCAAGAAAGCGCTTCCAGAGTACTTTTGCGACACCTCAGTTGAACTAAATGTGAATATAAACTAACGTTGCGCTGCATTTGCTGTGAACATTGGATGCGCCGCAGGATACCGAGTAGACGCCCGCCTGCTCTTGTACCGCATGCCGAACCCATAATGCAGCGTTGTCCGTTCCAGAGAAGCAACTCGTTTTCCACTGTTTTATGCTGTAGCTGCCGTGCGTTCCTCGTCGTCTTCTGGCACCGCGTCGTCTACAGGTAGATCACCTACAGGTAGACCATCTACAGGTAGATTGCCTGCGTGGCATCGTTGGATGCGAAGCGATCCGCTCGTCGTTGCGGGTATTGCAGCAGCGCTGATTGCGAGTACCTCGGTGCTGGTCGGGCTGCCACTCGAAGCGCCTGTGCTGTTCGGGATACCGGCAGGCGTGGCGCTGGTGTATCGCTTCGATCGTACAAACCGGGCTGCTACCGAAGACCGGCACCAGCACCATGATCGCCGTCAGTGGATGCAAGCACATCCGTACTACGTGGGGGCGACGACGGTGCTTTACGCCGCTGTAGGTGGGGCGGCCTTCTGGATGCTTGCACCTGTAGCCCAGGCGGCGGCAGCAGCGCTGGTTGCATTGGGGGGGCTTTACGTGTGGCCGCTACGTGGCTGGCGGCTTAAGCGCATCGGCGCGGCAAAAACAATTGTCGTTACGCTGGCCTGGAGCGCAGGCGTTACCGTCCTCCCACTGCTGCACGTAAGCGAAAGCGTGAGCCCGTGGACGCTCGTAGGACTCTTCGTGTATCGGGCGGGGTGGCTCTTTCCAAACATTCTATGCAGCGACTGGGCCGACCGTGCGTCTGACCGCGAGGCGGGACTTGCGACGCTCGCGCACCGCCTGGGCCGCCGTGGCGTGCAGCACGCAGCAGCCGGGGCTGCGGGACTTGCGGCGCTGAGCGCGGGTGGGGTAGCGTGGGCTACGGGCGAGCCGCTGTGGCTTGCCGAGTCGATCGCGGCCTTCGGACTTGCCTTCTACGTGTTCAACTGCCCGAAACACCCCGATGTAACGTACCGGCTGACGCTCGATCTGTACATGGCGCTACCGGGCGTTATTGCGCTTATTAGCTGGGCTGGCGGGTGGCTGTAAGAGTACAACCCCGCCTTGCGATTAGAAGCCGAGAAGCCGCCCGCAGTCTACACGAGCTCAGAAAGAAAGAGCAGGACCCAAGGAGCGCCTTAGCGGCACGTACTTACTTTTCAAACAGATTAGATGCATCGCTTCATGACTACCCGTGACGCTACCACCCGTCAGGCTACCACTTGTGAGGCTACGATCCGTTGCGCCGTGTCCTCGGCACTTGCTACGTCGAACCGGTCTGATGAGAAGCCCGTCGTGGTAGGCGCCAGCGGCGGCATCGATTCGATGGTGCTCAGCCATGCGCTCGCGGCCAGCGGCACGCCAGGGGTGCTCGTGCACGTAAACTACGGACTGCGAGCCGGGGCCGACGCTGATGCCGCGCTGGTACGGTCATGGGCGCAGGCGCATGTGCCCGAGTGGCCCGTGGTCATCCATGAGGCCGAAGCGCTGACGGGCAACACGCAAGATGCAGCGCGGCGCCTGCGGTACGACCTGCTGCATCGGGTGGCGGTCAACTACGACAGCTCGACCGTCTGGGTGGCACATCATCAGCGCGACCAGGTCGAGACGCTGCTGCTACACCTGCTACGCGGCACCGGTCCGCGCGGACTGGCCGGGATGCCGAGGGTGCGCCCCATAAAGCGCGGCGCAGACGTGCAGCTGGTGCGCCCGCTCCTGCATATCTCAAAGGCGGCTATTCAGGCATACGCAAAGGCGCACGACGTGCCGTATCGGGTTGATCCGACCAACCAGAGCGATCGATACGCACGCAACCGCATCCGCAATGAGGTCTTGCCGCTGCTGGCAGACATCGCGTCTGATGCTGAGACGCGCATCGCCGATGCAGCTCAGCTTATGCGCGCTTACGTAGACGAGCACTGGCAGCCTCAGGTAACAGCACAGTTCGACGCGGCCTACGACCCGGACCCTACCGGTGGAAGGCTGTCGCTCGTCGCGCTGCGTGAGGCGTCGCCCGTCGTGCGCACAGCGCTGATTCGAATGCTATTAGAGCGTGCCGTGCCCGAGGCGCCCCGTACGCAAGCGGTAGCGCAGGCCGTAGCGCAACTGGTGGACGCGCAGGTAGGGCGGCGTGTAGAGGTGGGAGAGGCTGTGGTGTGGCGTACCCGCACGCACCTGCGTCTGGTAGCGGATGCGCCCGAGGTGCCCGAGCCACATCCGGTTTTCCTGGACGGCACGCCTGTGGTGCTTTCTACGGGGACCTTGCGCTGTACGCGACATCAAGGCCCGCTGCAAGGGAGGCTCGACCGGGGGCCGCATCAGATCGTTGGGGATGCAGGGCGTGTGCATCCCCCTGTAACCATTCGCCCCTGGACCCCCGGCGACCGGATACAGCCGCTGGGAATGAAAGGCCACAAGCCCGTGAGCGACATACTAACCGAAGGAAAAGTCGCCCCGCCGGAGCGTCCGTACCAGCTTGTTGTGGAAGACCGAGATCGGATTCTGTGGGTGGTAGGGTACCGTATGCACGAGGCACTTCGTGTAACCGCTTCCACGAATGAATACGTAATAATGCAGTGGCAGCCAGTGTAACGAGAACGCCCCCTACCATTTTTGCGATACGCTGTATACTTTTAGAGTGTATACTTCTGTACTGTATACTGCTACACTGTATACTTCCACGCTGTATACATCGACGTAAACGTCCTTGCTCACAACAGTCCTCTTTACTCATGGCCACCACGCGCGACTTAACCGAGACCGCTCCTCCGGCAACGGACGAGACCATCACATGTCAGGGCGAGCGATTTCGGCTATACCTGACCGATGAAGCCATCCAGAGTCGTCTGCAGGAGATCGGGACGGCTATTAGCGAGGAGTACGAAGGGCGCACGCCTATTCTGGTGAGTGTGCTGAACGGGGCGTTTATGGTGACGGCCGATCTGATGCGGTACATCACGATCGACTGCGAGATCGACTTTATGAAGCTGTCGTCGTACGGCGACGAGAAGGTGTCGAGCGGCAACGTGACCGAGCTGAAGCGCATCGACGCCAACCTGCAGGGGCGCGACGTGATCGTGATCGAAGATATCGTCGACACGGGGCTTTCGATGCAGTTCATTCTAAAGAAGATGCAGGCGCACAACCCGGCCTCGCTGCGCACGGTAACGCTTCTGCATAAGCCTACGTCAAACGATACCGATGTGACGTTAGACTACGTTGGATTCGACATTCCGGATCTGTTCGTGATCGGCTATGGGCTTGACTACGGACAGATTGCGCGGAATCTGCCTCATATCTACATTCTGGACGAGGAGTGAGGGGATGTGTTAGATAGCTGCTGCATCAGATAGCTGCATCAGGTAGTCGCACCAGATAGCTGCACGGGTACTGATCCACAGCAACACGAAAGCGGGCAGCCCCGAATGTGTCGGAGCTGCCCGCTTTGCAGTGTGGTTATAGGGGCTGTGGCAAAGAGTAGGCGCCAACACCCAGAAGCGCGCCCGCGATGCCGCCGTTTGCCTGTCTCATTTCTTCTTCGACTTGCTGGCGATAAGCTCCACGGCTTCCTGCATCGTGAGATCTTCGATGGTCTGGTCATCGCCCAGCGAGATGTTCTTGCCGCCGTGCTTGATGTACGGACCGTATCGCCCATCCCAGAGCTCAATCGTCTTGCCGGTTTCCGGGTGCTCGCCGAGCACACGCTGTGGTTTGTTTTTCGCTTCTTTCTTGAGAATGAGCTCCATGGCACGGTCCAGGTCGACCGTGAGCACATCGTCGGTTTTCTTGAGTGAGGCATAGGTGTCTTTTGCGCCGCTCTTGCGGTGGCGTACAAACGGCCCATATCGTCCGATGCCGGCCTCAACCGGATTGCCGGTCTCCGGATGCTCGCCAAGCTCGCGCGGCAGATTGATAATCTTCAGTCCGAGATCAAAGTCAACCTCTGCTGGATCTACGCCCGGAGGCAGCGACACCCGTTTGGGCTTGCCCGGCTGATCGTCTTCCCCGAGCTGCATGTAGGGTCCGTATGGACCCGACTTGAGCAGCAGCGGCATGTCGGCTTCGGGGTGAATGCCGAGCACCTGGTCGCCTTTATTGGCTTCTTCGAGAATGTCTTTCAATTTCTGACGGGTGGTATCGCCGGGGGCAAGGTCTTCGGGCAGTGAGGCAGTTACGGTTTCTTCGGGATCGTCGCTGTCTTCGAGTGGTCCTTCGACGTAGGGGCCGTACTTGCCCACACGCACGACGTACGGAGCCCACTGGTCGGCAAAGTCGATGGTCGAGATGGCCCGCGGATCAAGCTCTTCCTGGCCATCTTCTACGCGCGGCTGCACGCCGTCATCGCCGAGGAAGAAGTCGCGCAGGTAGGGTTCAGGGTCTTTCTCGCCCGTTGCGATATGATCGAGGATCTCTTCCATTTCAGCAGTGAAGTGCACATCGACCAGCGGGTCAAACTGGGCCTCCATCAGGTTGTTGGTGGCAAAGGCAGTAAACGTGGGTACGAGCGCGCTGCCTTCCTTCCGCACATAGCCGCGCCGCTGAATGGTGCTTATGATGGATGCGTACGTCGACGGCCGCCCGATGCCCTCTTCTTCGAGCATCTTCACGAGCGAGGCCTCGGTGTAGCGAGAGGGCGGCTTGGTTTCATGCCCCACCGGCTCAAGCGATCGCACATTGAGTCCGTCGGTGCCAGCCTCTTCAGGAATCGACTCGTCGCCAACGGAAAGGTCGGGGAGCGGGCGTTCGCGATCTTCGAGATCGGCTTCAGGGTCGTCGCTACCTTCGACGTAGGCACGCAGGAAGCCGGGAAAGAGGATCGTCTTGCCGGATGCGCGGAAGCGCGCCACGTCGTCTGTGCCCGCGTCGATATACACATTCGTGTACTGAATCTGGGCATTGGCCATCTGTGTGGATACAGTGCGCTCCCAGATCAGGTCATAGAGCTTTTTCTGCTGGCCTGACAGACCAATTTCTGCACTTGTCTTCATGGCCGTACCGGCCGGACGAATGGCTTCATGCGCCTCCTGAGCACTGTCTGAGGAGGTGTACGTGCGAACGCTGTCGCTCAGGTAGTCGGAGCCATACCGTTCCTCGATAGACGTGCGGCTGGCAGCAATTGCTTCTTTCGAGAGATTTTTCGAGTCGGTACGCATGTACGTAATGTGCCCGTTCTCGTACAGCTTCTGGGCCACGCGCATGGTACGGTTGGCCGTGAACCCGAGCTTGCGGCTGGCCTCTTGCTGCAAGGTCGACGTGATAAACGGAGGAGGTGGAGTTTTCGTGCGAGTGCGGGTCTTGACGTCTGCCACACGCCACGGCTCGGTAGGAAGCGTTTCGGCCAGCGTGGTGGCCTGTTCTTCCGAAAGCAGGAGTACATCTTTGCCCTCTTCCAGATCGTTTTTCAGGCGGCCCGTATCCTGATCGAAGTCGCGGCCCTGGGCGAGTCGTACATCGTTCAGATGCGTCATGTCGGCATCGAACGGAATCTTGGCTTTAGCAAGCTCCGCCTTCAGGTCCCAGTAGGTCGCGGGCACAAACGTGATGCGCTCGCGCTCTCGCATCACGAGAATGCGCACCGCTACGCTCTGCACGCGTCCGGCCGAGAGTTTGGGCTTGATCTTGCGCCAGAGGAGCGGCGAGATCGTGTACCCCACGAGGCGGTCAAGGATGCGCCGCGTCTGTTGCGCCTCAACGAGGTTCTCGTCGATGTTGCGCGTGTTTTCGAGGGCGGCCTCGATGGCTTCTTGCGTGATCTCGTGGAAGACCATGCGCCGCACCGGTACGTCTGGGTTGAGCACCTCCAGAAGGTGCCAGCCGATCGACTCGCCCTCGCGGTCTTCGTCTGTTGCAATGTAGAGCTCGTCGGCATCCTGAAGCGCGCTCTGGAGCTGCTTGACGACGTCGCGCTTTTTGCGCGAGACGACATAGAGCGGTTCGAACCCGTTGTCGATGCGCACGCCAAGCCGCGACCACTCTTCGTCTTTATACTTCGCGGGGATCTCAGACGCCGAGGCGGGCAGGTCTCGGATGTGGCCCATGCTGGCTTCGATCTGGTAGCCCTGCTTGGGCAAGAACTTGCGGATGGTACGAGCTTTGGTGGGCGACTCTACAACAACTAATCGCTTCATGGGGGCAGCAGCGGATGCGTATAAGATAGGCACAGATTATTTGGCGTCCTAAACACGCCAATCCAACTTCGAGCGTTCCGAATACATACGTTAACCTCTTGTTCGGTGGGCGGGCCGAACATAAAAATTCCCTGCTCACGACGGGCGTGAGCAGGGGATACGCTACGCGTAGTCAGATTTCGGAAGGATCTGATTGCTCACGTTGTGAATTAAGCATGGACCTTGTCCTGCCCTTCAGCAACGACTTCTGCATCGGTGATGCTCAGTTCGAGCGAGTCTTCACCGAGGAAGTGGTCGATGTGGTGGGCACGGTCTTCGGTCTTCGTGAGCACCTTCTCAAGCTGGCGCTTGGTACCGTGGTCGCCATGCTCAAGCGCGACGTCAATGCTCTCACGCACAAGTGAGGCAAGCGTGCTCTCAGCCTTCAGGTCATGCTTTAGCATATCACGTAGCCGGTACGTACCTTCGGGCTCATGCGTCACGTGTGATAGCGCGGACTGATTGGTCGGGGCGCATGTTGGAATGCCGCCCAGGGCCGTAATCCGCTCTGCAATGCGATCGATGTACTTGTGAAGCTCCGTGTAGTGCTCTTCAAAGAAGAGATGCAGGTCACGAAACTGCGGACCTTCGACCAGCCAGTGATGCTTGTGGTACTGGTGATACATGGTCCACATCGTTCCCAGAATCTCATCAAGCTTAGGAAGCAGTGCTTCTACCGCTTCGTCTGAGATGTCGACGGGGTTTTCTTCGATCATCTGTTGCGGACGCCACGGCTCGCCGTACTCGCTTTGACGATCTTCAGGTGTTACAGGTGTAGATCCAGTCATAACATTATCGGTGTGTTTGTTCAAGAGAGTTCGCTTTAGTGCAAACCTGCGGAGGAGGCAGGCCCATAGAGGGCTGTGCGCACACTTCCAAATTGTAAAACGAACAGGACACCAGCAGAAGCCGTCTCGCGAAACGTAAACATATGTCACGCTACCGAGAGTATGTATCCGACTTCCTGCTTTATATGTATGATCAAACAGGGTACCAGGACCCTTGAGTTAGACGATCGTAATACCGCTTTGCTATATCGTAACACGCATCCAGCGTGATACGCAGAGATCTGCATAAATACTCGTTCTGCGGAGATCTGAGGTCGTAATTCAACCGGCTGTGCCGTATATTCGACGTGTTATCTGCTATTTTGTCGTACTATCTTGACATGCCACATATGCTATTTCGTCTGATTCAGTCAACGCTTGCTCTTAGCGCCGCGGGTGCTGCAGGCGCTGCCACAGCGTACTACCTTACAGATGTAGCCCGGGGCTCAACGACTGGTGCGCCGGGGTATACGAAAGCCCTGTCCACGCTTGGAAAGTCAGTGGGCGGATCAATGCCTGAAGGGATGGCTCTGATAGGTGCTGCTGCCGCTGTAAGCGGGGCAACAACATATCGCATTCTGGCCCCATCCGTCGCCCCAAAAGCAATGCCAGCACCTGCCGAGGCCGTCTCTGATGAGCTAATAGCGGAAGGCAATGAAGAGAATGCCGTTAAAGCGTCGCCCGAAGAGGAAAGGGTATAGCATGTCCTGGAGGAGGCCTCTAAGAGCCTGCTTGGGTTTTGGTTTGCAGGCGAGAGCGAGCGCCGCTGCGGCGAAAATTGAACCATGATAGAGGTTCGTAGCCGGGGTTACGGGCCGACACGAGGGCGCAAGCCCGACTGACACCCGTATATCGGGGACAATTTGCACCAGGGGCATGACCTTCG
>NZ_JARWGJ010000181.1:0-22847 GCF_040409695.1 Longimonas sp. | reverse complement strand
CTCAGGCGAGCCATCAGCCGGGCTGAAGATCTGGGCTTTGAGATGAACGCCGGCCCGGAGCCGGAATTCTTCGTCTTCGAAAAAGATGAGAATGGCAAGCCGGCGGCGCCGCTCTACGGCAGCGACGGGATGGGCGGGGCAGTGCACCTGCGCACCCGGGCCCCCGCTGAGCCCGCGCTCGCTCTCACGACCCAGGCGGGCGCCTTCGGGCAGCATGGCGGAGATCTACTCGTCGGCGATCGCACAGGCAACTGGAGCTGGGTGGCAGCAGCGCGCTACGAGCACCTGCAGGGCGACTTTCCGTACGAAGATCGGGCCCGCTTCCCAGTAGAAACAGTGCGCCGCGACAACGCCGACCGTACGCAGTACAGTGCTTTCGTGTCCACGCATACCGCCAACACCGACCGTTCGCGCGTTGCGGCACTGGTTACGGCCACAAACCGGGGACTCCCCGGAACGAGCAGTCTGGCAGCCAACACCGAACGGCAGCGCGACCGCAGCGCTCGCATGTGGGGACATCACCGGTGGCGCCTGGCTTCGGGGACGCTTACCACCCGTGGGTTTGCTCAGTACGACGCGATCCGCTACCGAAATCCGGAACAGAGTATCGACGACACCGGACACACCTACGTGGCCAGCACCGAAGCCGAGTGGGAAGGCGGCGTAGCAGAGGCGTGGAGGCTCAACACAGGTCTGTCGGCGCAGTCCAGCTGGGCGCGCCATCCCAGCCTGCGAAGTCAGGCGACACAGCAGCATGCCGGACTCGCAGTCAGCGCCGTTCGCACAGGCGACCGGGTGCGATGGTATCCGGCTGTCCGCGTAGACGCATATCGCGTGCCTGAAGGCGCGAACCGCGTTGCCACGGCTCCGCGCCTGGGTATCAACCTTACGCCGCTACCAGCGTACGATGCACTGCGCCTCAAAGCACATGTTGGACGTGCCTTTCGCATGCCAACGCTCAACGACCGCTACTGGCAGCCCGGCGGCGTACCTGATCTGCGCCCCGAGCGTGGCTGGAGCGCCGACGCAGGCGTTCGATGGCAGCGGGCATCTACCCACGCATCCCTTACGATCTTCGAGCAGCGCCATACCGATCGCATCGTATGGACGCCCACCACGCAGGGCTTCTGGGCCCCACAGAACGTGCAGCGCGTACGGACACGAGGCGTGGAGGCTGATGCAGCCACTATGATTCGCATGCTTCCGTATGTTGACATTACAGCCGGGTTCAGCGCCGCATTTACCGATGCGCGCGACCGCTCGAATCCCGAATCGTCTTCATACAACCAGCCGCTACGCTACACCCCCCGCACAACCTTTACGCCCTACGTTACGGCGTCTGTAGGAGCGCTGGCGCTCGACGTGAATGTGCGCCGTATCGGGCGGCGCTATACGACCAGCGACGGCTCACGGTCGCGTGCCCCGTACCTGACGGCCGACACCCAGCTTCGGGTGGAGCAGCAGTGGAACGATCTGTCTGTGCAGCTGCGCTTGCAGGTTGAGAACCTGTTCAATACCGACTACACCCTGCTTAACAACCAACCGGTTCCGCCGCGACACGGCACCGTATCGCTCCGTGCGCAGCTGTAGGAGCCGCCTTTGACAGAACAGAAAACCCTTCCATCAAGACGACACATCCATTTTGCATGGATGCTGCATTGGTTCTGCATTGACTCGTACTTTTTGTAACTCCTTTACGTCCTCATGATCAATCGTACAGCTTCACTCCCCTTTGCTGCGCTGCTCCTGGCAGGGCTTCTGTTTATTACCGGATGCGATCTGACGCCGCTTGACAGCGACACGATCAACGTCGAGACGTCTGATGTCGTCGTTGCTAACGCCGGCGCCTTTGGCGGGCAGAATAGCAGCTTCACCTTTATCGATCCGAACGTGGAAGAAGGTGGGGCCGTTACGCGCGGTGAAGGGGAATTTGCCTCGTATATTCAGAGCCACATTCTGCTTGATGAGCGGTACCTCGCAGTCTTTGGCGAAACCGCGTCGATCGGTCTGTTTGACCTCGAAACGCAAGACCAGCTCGGCCTGGTTGAAGGCATTCCGAATCCCCGCTATGCGATCTCCGATGGCGCTGTCGCATACGTTACCAGCAAAGACTTCAGCGGAGAGGGCCAGCCGGGGGTCTACGTGGTGGATGTAGCCAACCGAGCCGTTGTCGATACCACGCTGCTTGACAGAAATCCTGAGGGACTCACCGGAACGCAGAACGAGATCTACGTGACAACGGGTGAGCAGGATGGCGAAATTGTGGTCATCAACCGGGCCAACAATGAGATTGTGAACCGCATCGATCCGGAATGCGACACGCCGCGCCAGGTGTACCGCACCGCCGAGGAAAATTTGGCGGTGGCCTGTACCGGAGCTACCATCTTCGATGAAGACTTTAACGTCGTTGAAGAGACCGACGGAGCCATCCGGATCATTGACCGGGCCAACGGCGAGATCCTCGCTCGCGAAGACCTGTCCGGACAGCTGACCTCGGCAAGCGCACAGCAGCGCGTGTTCTTCACCCGTATCCTTAATGAGCTGTATGTAGTGCTTAACGGCAACACGGTGGTGCGTTACGACGCCAGCACAGGCAACCGGGAAGACATCGCCATCGAGGGCCCTCCAATTGGAGCCATTGCAGTGGATGCCGTAAACGAAGTAATGTACCTCGGGCGCCCCGACGAAGCCAATCCGTTTGGAGCAGCCGGCGTCGTTACCGTGAATGAGTTTGGAGGTGCCGAGCTGACGTCGTACGACGCTGGCATCGCACCCGGACACATTGCGCTTCGCATCACCCAGTCCGAGCAATAGTGAAGCGGCTATGCGGGGCTGGTACTACAGCTCTGGCATGTACATGGTTAGCACATGGTTAGCACGGTAAGACACCGCGGATATAGGAGATACGCTCATGACGATAGACCGGTGTTACTGCTACGACGTACCGTTTGCGCACCTGCGCGACGTAGCGCGCGATACAGGTGCACAGACGGTAGAGGCGCTACAGGATGCGGTGTGCTTCGGGCACAACTGTAAGCTCTGTCATCCTTACGTGCGGCGCATGCTGCGTACCGGCACGGTGCAGTTTAATCACATCATTGAAGAGGCCGATGAGCCTGCCTCTGATGTGCCGAAATCCTGAATCTTTTGTGGGATGCGCGCCGTGTGAAAGCCTGTATCTGATGTCTTTTAGCTCACGCGAACTCCGCGGCCTCATGGCAACACTGCTCTACATTTTTCCGCATCCTGACGATGAGTGCTTCGGGCCGGCGCCCGCGCTTGCGCAGCAACGCGCTGATGGACACGACGTACATCTGCTCACCCTGACGCGGGGCGAAGCCACCAAGCAGCGCCACCGCCTCGGGTTCGACAAAGAAAAGATGGGAGCAGTGCGATACGGCGAGATGCAGAACGTGGCGCAGGCGCTCGACCTGACGTCGCTCAAGGTGCTCGACTTGCCCGATGGCGAGCTGGCTGATCTCTCGCCGCTGGCTATCGAGGCGCCCATTGAACGTGAGATTCGTCGCTTGCGCCCCGATGTCGTCATCACATACGCCGTGCACGGTATAAGTGGCCATCCTGACCATCTTGTTACCCATGCTACGGTAAAGCGCGTTGTGTGTGCGGGAGACAGAAACAGGGCGACATCGGTTCGCCGCCTGGCTTTCTTTACACTGAGAGAAAAAGACGATGACCGTCCGGACCATCTGACCGGGTCGCCCGACGCTGCGATCGACTGCGTCATTCCGGTGAACGACGCGGCCATGCAGGTGGCGCAAGAGGCCCTGCACTGCTATGAAACGTACATGCCCGTCATCGAAGCCCATCGTCCGCTACAGAGCGTGCGAGATGGGGTCTGCTTCGAATGTTTTCAGGAAGCCCCCAGGCCCCGCCTTACCGACTTGACGGCCCATCTTCCCGCTCGTCTCGCTGCAGCCCCCGCACTGAACTAACCAGCAGCTTTTCATGCTTACGTCTGCGTGGTACGTTCAGTGGCTGGGGTGCAAGATTGCAGGGGGGGCTGCACTGGCATCGGGGGGCACGGCGCTGCTGGCTGGCGTGAGTGCCGGGCAGAGCCTGCTGATTGCTGCAGGTACAGCCTTAGCGAGCTACGCCATAGTATGGTGGAGCACCCACGGGCGTTTTCAGCGCATGCACGACATCCTGCACCATCTGCGCGCACACCAGTTCGGCACGCTGAAAGCTCCGCCTTCGCCCCGTGGCGACGAGCTCGATGCGCTCGTTTGGGAGCTCTACCGCACGGCCCAGATGAGCGATCGCGAGATCGACGACATGCGCAAGATGGAAAGCTATCGCCGCGAGTTCATCGGAAACGTGTCGCACGAGCTCAAGACGCCCATCTTTTCGATTCAGGGCTTTGCTGAAACACTTGCAGAGGGAGCGGTCGACGACCCCGATGTGAACCGCACGTTCCTGCGTAAGATTATCCAGAACGCTACGCGCCTCGACCGTCTCGCACGCGATCTTTCGGCGATTGCCCGGCTTGAGCAGGGCGAGATGGAGATGCAGATAACCCGTTTCAACGTTGGTACGCTCATGCACGAAGTTGTCGAGACGCTTGAGCCAAAAGCCCAGGAGCAAGACATTACGCTCCGTATCGACGGACCTGAAGAAGAGGCGCTGCCTCCTGTGCAAGGCGATCGCGAACGCATCCGACAGGTGCTTGTGAACCTGACCGACAACGCCATTAAGTATAACGAGCCAGGGGGATACGTGGCGCTTGCGGCTCGTGCAAGCGATGACGTCGTAGAGGTAACGGTGCGCGACAACGGCATCGGGATTCCCGAGCGCCACCTGAGTCGCCTCACAGAGCGGTTCTACCGGGTCGACAAGAGCCGCGCCCGGCACCAGGGCGGGTCGGGGTTGGGGCTTTCTATTGTGAAGCATATCCTGAACGCACACGACGCCCACCTGCAGGTCAGAAGCAAGGTGGGAGAAGGATCTACCTTCACGTTTGTGCTACCGGTTGCGTAGGCGGCGTGCCAGGCGCTCCGCTTTCTCTTCGTGCGAGAGCTCGTCGGGTGCGTCCAGGTCGTCAAGCAGAGGACTGTGCGATGTAGACGTCTCAGTGGTATCACCCGCAGACGTGCCAGACCTGTCAGACGCATCAGACGATGCGCCGTACGCAGCGTCCCACACGTCGCTGGTCACGATCGTCTCCAGATGCTGAATCCGCTTGTTCAACCGCTTGCGTTCGGCATCCCACTCGCTGCGCAGTTCGTCCAGCTTCTCTTCTGTTTCCTTGGTCGAGGCGCCGATCTTGCGCTGTTCTGTTTTAAACTGCAGCCACTCCTCGAAGGCGCTGTAGATAAACACCGTAAAAATAAGCAGGACCCACCAGTATGAGCCCAGAAAGTCAAGCAGTTCAGCCATGGCGAGCGTGTAGCTATTGTAGCACAGCGTAAAGCGGGTGTAGAACAGCAGGTGTAAAAAATGTGGGAGCGCACCGCAATACGCTCCCACGTCGACGCAAGAACAAGACACCAGAACGAGAACGGGTGCGTGCTATGCGACCGTTCCATCCAGCAAGTCGCGATAGAAGTCAAGGGTCTGCTCGGCGATAGCCGTCCAGCTGAACATCTCAACGACGCGGGCGCGAGACTTCTCACCCATTGAAGCGCGCCGGTCGGGGTCGGCCATGAGCGTGTTGACGGCATGGGCCAGGTCGGCTGCAAAAGCGTCGGGATCTTTGGGGTCGAAGTCGTCGCCCTCCTGCGCCTCGAAAGAGACCAGCAGTCCCGTTTCGTCATCTACGACAACCTCCGGAATGCCCCCAACGGCAGACGCAACCACTGGCGTGTGGCAGGCCATGGCCTCCAGGTTGATAATACCAAACGGCTCGTAGACCGAAGGGCACACAAACAGCGATGCGTGTGAGTAGAGCGTGATGACCTCGTCTTTGGGGAGCATCTCATTGATCCAGACGACCCGATTGCCCGATGTAGACCGGGCCTCTTCCACCAGCGTTGTCATCTCGTCTGCAATCTCGTCGGTGTCGGGCGCACCGGCGCAGAGCACGACCTGCACATCGTCGTCCATGTCGTGGATGGCGCGCACCAGGTGCAGAATGCCCTTCTGCCGCGTGATGCGTCCGACAAAAAGCACAAACGGCTGATCGGGGTCTACGTCGTGCTTGCGCAGGACATCGTCGTTGTGGCGCGGTTTGTACTGATCAATGTCGATACCATTGTAGATGGTACGGATGCGCGAACGCGGCACGTCGTAGAGCTCGTGCACATCGTCTTGCATCGAAGACGAGACGGCGACCACTCCATCGGCGTTCTCGTAGGCCGTACGCTCGACCCAGCTTGACCCGTGGTAGGCGGTGCCCAGCTGCTCGACCTTCCACGGACGGTGCGGCTCCAGCGAATGGGTCGACAGCACCAGCTTGGCGCCGGTCAGCTGCTTGGCCAGGCAGCCTGCCAGATGCGAATACCAGGTGTGCCCGTGCACGATGTCGGCGTCTTGCACAGACCCAGCCATGATCACGTTGCGCGCCATCGCATCCAAAAACTTCTCGTGCCGAGGGTCCTGATGAGGCACATCGGGAGCAGTAACGCCCTGCACCTCCAGATTGCCCCCGGTGATGTCCTGCTCGCCAAAGCTGAGCACCTGCACGTGGTGCGCTCCGTCGTCGGCTGCAGCCATCTCGCGGGTCAGGTACTCGACGTGCACGCCCGCGCCGCCGTACACATTGGGAGGGTACTCGTTGGTCAGAATGACAATATTCATACAGGTGGAAGGGTCGAATCCAAAAGAAAGCGGTCAGAAAATAGGCAGAAAGCGACTGGGGATGCGCACGGGCAGCGTACATAGCGCATTCCTCTCGCATCCCCAATGCATGAGCAGGTTAGATAATGGTACCGTCGGGAATGACAGCGTTCTTGGGAATGACGACAATGCCGTCGCGAATCATGTAGTTCTCGCCTTCGGCCTCATCTACGTTTTCGCGATTCTTGATAATGCAGTTCTTTCCGATCGACACATTTTTGTCGATGATGGCGCCTTCGATGTTCGACCCTTCGCCGATGCCCGGGCGAGCAGGCCCTTCGCGGCGTCCGAGTCCCGCATCAGTCTGCCAGGGGTAGTGGTCGGCGCCCATGAGCACGGTATTGCTTACTTTGGTATCTTCGCCGATATACGACCGGATGCCAACCACCGATTTTGTGATCTGGCTATTGATGACAATGCTGCCTTCAGCAATGAGCGAGTTCTGCACGTACGAGCTTTGCACTTTGGCGGGCGGCAGCATACGGGCGTTGGTGTAGAGCGGTCGGTCGGGATCGTAGAGGTCGAAGTCAGGCTGATCTTTGGTCAACATCATGTTGGCCTCGAAAAACGACTCGATGGTTCCGATGTCGCTCCAGTAGCCGCTAAACGGATAGCTGGCTACGCGGTGTGCATCGATGGCACGTGGAATAATGCCATGCCCGAAGTCATGGTCGTTGGGATAAGCGTCGAGCATCTCGCGCAGCAGTCCGGCCTCGAAGATGTAGATTCCCATAGAGGCCAGGTAGATACGATCCTGGGCTTCCATCTCTGCAGAAACCGGGCTGTTCTTGCCCTCAAGTTCATCGGGAGCAGGTTTTTCGGAGAACTCGGTAATGATCTGGTCCTCGTTGGTCTTCAGAATGCCAAACGAGGGAGCTTTCTCGGCTGTTACCGGGATGGTTCCGATCGTAATGTCGGCGTTGGTTTCCTGGTGATGGGCCAGCATCTTGGAATAATCCATCGAGTAGAGCTGGTCGCCCGAGAGGATAAGCACCTGCTTGTGCCTGTAGCCCTCCATGTGGTCGAGGCTGCGGCGCACCGCATCCGCTGTGCCCTGAAACCAGTCTTTCGACGCTGGCGTCTGTTCGGCTGCAAGCATCGTGACGAAGCCGTTGCTGAAGCGGTCGAACCGGTAGGCGCGTGCGATATGCCGGTTCAGGCTGGCCGAGTTAAACTGTGTAAGCACGAAGATGCGCTCGATGCCCGAGTTGAGGCTGGTCGAGATGGGAACGTCGATGAGCCGGTAGCGCCCAGCCAGAGGAACAGCCGGCTTAGCACGTAGCTTTGTGAGTGGGTAGAGCCGGGTGCCAGCTCCGCCCCCTAAAATGACGCTGATGACATCTTTCGATATGTTCATGGGCATACAGGCTGTAATCGCAGGGAATGACGAGATGGGCTATCGTAACATGCGAAGTAGAAGGTTCAGGAGCAAGGTTAAAATTATACTCGCCACGATCATCGTGCCGAGCGGTACGTAAATTCGAGTCGACTCGGTGCTGAACGAAAGGTCGCCGGGCAACCGCCCCCAGTTGATAAACGGGGTGCTGGCCCAGAGCAGTCCGCCCAGTACGAGAAGCAGCAGGCCGGCCAGCATAAGCAGCCGTGCAACAGAAGAGGCATCCATCATGAAATCAGGTAGGTATCTGGGTATCCGATTCGCATGTATCGCTGAATTTTCGTGGCACCTTCGCGGCACCGTTTCGTGTACGTAACCCGTTACTTTTTGTGGTCTGACCGTACAGCGCCCATGACACTCACATACGTTCTTGTCGTTCTTCACATTGTTACGGCGTCGGCCTGGTTCGGGCTGGGGCTTCGCCTGGCCGGGAAAGCGCGAACTGTGCTTTCGTTGCAGGGACCTGCAGCAGCGGCCCTTGCCGAAGACACCCGCAGCACGGTCAAGTGGATGAACGGGTTCATCGTGCTCACCCTTATCTTTGCATACACAAATTTTTTCTACGGAGGCGGGTTCACAGGCTACCCGCCCCAGTATCACGCATCGCTGACGCTCATGCTCGTGCTGGTTGGCGTGCAGTTTCTGCTGATTCGTCCGGGCTGGAACAGCCTGGCTGATGCGGTTGCTGAGGGGGCCGATGCAGCCAGCGAGGCAGCCGACGGCGCGCGCAAAAAAGTCGCGATTGGGACAGGCATTGGGCACCTGCTATGGTTGGTGCTGCTTATCCTGATGTACTTTGACCAGTTGATCCGCCCGTTCTTCGTGTGATGCAGCCAGCGTGACGCACTCTGTGTAATGTGTCTCCAGGAGGGGGGCTCTAAGGCGTGAGATGCTACGGCGTGCCACGTGCGATAAAGGCGCTCTCAAAACGGCTGCGTAAGACATCCCGCACTGCATCGGCTTCGTCGCGGCTCACCATCGGCCCCACACGAACGCGGTAGAGTGGGGCTTGCCACACGACGCGCACGGGGGCCTCCGTGTAGCGGTGCAGCGGCTCGGGCGGCGCCTCGGTGGCCTCCCACCAGGCCACGACCTGCTGCCAGGTCTGTTCGGCATCGGTACGGCTTTCGGTGCTACCCACCTGTACGTAGAAAGGACGCGCGGGCATCTCTTTAGCACGGGGCGCCTCCTCGGTCGACGGCTCGTCTGACTCCGAAAAGGGGGCAACCGACTGGCACCCGGTAAGGCTGAGCACGGCCATGGCGAGCAAGCACATGGCCAGGCAAAGCTTCCTGGACCCAGAAGTATGTAGCAGTGACGCGATGCGGTTCATAGTGAAAGCCGGCAGGTTAATAAGGACAGGCTGGTAAGATTGTGTGTTGATGAGATGGCGTCTGATAGAACCCTGCGATAGAACGCATAATTAGGAAGTCCGGGGGCAGATAGAACATCGGTCAGACCCCTTCATAAAGGTCTATACATGACGCTTGCAGGCGCAGCCTTCCAAAACCGAGAAACGCAGACCCAGGTAAATGGCACTCCACGATCACCAAAGGGTTGCATAACAGTTGCATCGCGTCGAGGCGGAGATGGCACACAGGCTTGATCGTGGCGGTACATATCCGCATATTACGCAGAACCCACCTACGGTACTACTCCAAACGTCTATCCCAAAATCGTATGACTACCCTGCTTCGTAGCACACGGCCCTTGAGCGCCATCCTTGTAGCTGGTGCGCTGCTGTTCACGATAAGCCTATCTGCACACGCGCAAGAACGCAGCACCGATGAGCCGCGCGTAAGTCCCAATGCAGAAGTGCATCAGACAATTGGCACAACCGATGTGCAGGTGACATACGGGCGCCCCTCTGTACGTGGGCGTACCATCTTTGGCGACCTCGTTCCCTATGGCGAGGTATGGCGCACGGGGGCCAATGAAGCAACAACCATCACGTTTGCCAACGATATGCACGTGGAGGGCGAGCGGGTCGAGGCAGGTACCTATGCGCTATTCACGATTCCGGCGGACGATGACACATGGACCCTTGTGCTTAACGCTGTAGCCAATCAGTGGGGAGCCTACAACTATGATGCGGAGGAAGACGTGCTACGCACCGACGTCATGCCATATGAGGCCGACACGTTCCGCGAGCAGATGAGCTTCTCGTTCGAAGCAGTAAGCGACACGTCGGCAACGCTGCTGATGCACTGGGCTGACACCGCCCTTCCGGTTGAACTGTCGGTAGCTGACGAAGAATAAACCAGCTTCTATTTCCTTCGTCAAGAAGAAGGCCCATGATTGCCATGTGCAAGACAAGAGGGATGCGGGCGGGCGTACTGCTCTTGTGCGTTCTTATCGCGACATGGGCCGCCGGTTGCGCAGCAGAGGAGCCCGCCCCTGATACCGATATAGAAGCGTACATAGAAGCCGTAATTGAGGCGCACGGTGGCGATGTATTGGACCGTGCTATCGTGACGTTTACGTTTCGCGAGGCACAGTTCACACTGGAGCGAGAAGACGGTCGTTTCCATTACCGCCGCGCATACGCCGATTCGCTTGACCAGCGCGTGGTTGAGGGCATTACAAATGAGGAGGTCTACCGTGTAGTAGAGGCCGATACCGTTGCGCTCGATGCTGATGCGCGTGCATCTATCGAGACCACGGTCAACTCAGTAGCCTACTTTGCACTGCTGCCCTACCCGCTACAGGATCCGCCCGTGCAGGCTACGTATGCCGGTCTCGACACTGTTAGGGAGACGCCATACCACCGTGTAGCGGTGACCTTTGGTGAAGGAGGCGGGGCCGACTACCAGGATGAGTTTCTCTACTGGTTCGATGCGAATACACATGCGATGGACTACATGGCCTACGCATTCGGAATTGGGGGCCCAGAAGAAGATCAGGGGACGCGCTTCAGAGAAGCATATAACGTGCGCCGGGTAGAAGGCGTGCGCTTTGCCGACTACCGTAACTACGTCTCCGAATCGATCGAACCGGAAACGCTAAGCAGATACCCGGCCCACTGGCGGGACGACGCGGTAGAGCTCGTGTCGACTGTCGAGATTGAAGACGTCGCGGTGCAGCCGCTACCGTAGTAGGAACGCAAGCTCAGATGTTTGCAACAGACTCAGCCGCGACCGTAACATTCGGTCCCGCGGCATCCACGCTCAGTCAAACGGTTCGGCCAGCATCTGCGTAAGGGTATCGATACGGCTCTGCGACAGCAGCGGCTCGATGGCCTGAATGATCAGGCTAACGCATGTAGCGCGGTACATGAGCGGCCCGTCGGGCATACCGTTTCGCGCCGTTTGGCTCTGGATCTGCGTGTTAAGAAGCGTCCAATGACACTTCATTTCAAGGTACTGCACAGCAAGTGCCTGACGAATTTCATCGACAGAGTCCAGGTCGTCGAGCGTCTGGATAATCCGATTGCGCAGACCCGACACGTAGGCACGAACAGCTCGCTTCTGCGCCAGCGTTCCGCTATCCCACTGGTCTAATACCTGACTCCACTGGGTATCGAGGGGGGATTCGAGGGCGTCGTGGACCCGCTCGTGTTGCTCTTCGGTGCTTATTTCAGTGGTTGGTGTAGCGTCCATATCGGGCTGATGAGCGAGCGCGCTTGTGGAGGAGGAAATACGTGTCTGTTCGAGGATGGACAGTGAGGCAATGCGACAATGCACGGACTGTGCGAGCGTTAGCTAATTTGTATTGCCTAGACTGCACATTTTTCTTGAATGAACGAGACACGCAAATGCTGCAAGGCACGAAGCCATATACCGAATTCATTACAGTCGCCTGGCAAACCGTGAAAAAAGAAGGTCTCATGTTGAGAACAAGTCCGCTGCATCTGTGAGCCGGGTTTCTTTGTGTTAACAGCGTGGTAGACAGGGTGCGTGGGAGGCATAATCTGCCTTCAGCATTTACTTGCGAGAAAGATGCGCTTACGAGAAAAGTGTCCCGTAGAAATACAATATAGAAACACAATAGAAACCTTTTAGCGAGACTTTTTCTGTTGTGGAACCTTGCTGTGCAGCCACTTCGTTACGTGTTCTGCATGCATCACAAATAATGTGCACTCGCCCTTGCGTGCGGTGCAACATAGCCCGCAGCATGGCATGCGCTCAAAACATGCGTTGCTAACGGGTCCGCTCTACTCACGATGCTTATTTGATATGTCTGAGTCATCCTCTTCTCGCTACTCTCCAGACGAACTCGTTGAGTCTTGGAATAAGATGTGCTCGCTTCTCGGAGCACAGACACCCGACGAAGCCGTGTCTCGGGTGGAGACGCTGAAGGAGCAGCTTGACGCACTGGATGAACGCGATGACGTACCGGACGACCTCGTTACGCTGAGCGAATTCGAGCAGGTGCTCACGCGTCTGCACAAGAAGATATCGAGTCTTCGCCAGCGCAACAACAAACTGGAGACGCGTCTTGAGGAAGTAACCCGGTCAGGAGAAGACACGTCGGGCAACGCACTGTTGGAAGCGTTGGATGCAGCAACCTACGAGACCGCTCTGGATCGTATCCAGACGCTGAAGCAACAGGCAAATGCGTTTTACGAAGACCGTCAGGCAGTTCTGGAGGCAGGCTACAACAATGCCACCGAGGTGGTCGCCGACGTGAAAGCGCTGAAGCGCGAAAACGAGCGTTTGAACGAAGCACGCACCGAGGAACGCGCGCGCCCTGATACCGAGGTCCTGCAAGCAGCGTCTTCGATCCGTGCTGTGCTCGGCATCTCAACGATTAGCGAAGCCGAAGCCTTTGTCGAAAAGCTTGATCAGCTGAGCACGTCAGTGCGCCGCGCACTGGACCGCCTGGGCATGGACGTGCCCCAAACGCTTAGCATTGACCGAGCTGCAGATGTCTCCTCTTTCCTGGAGGTGCTCACCGAGCAGATCAATCGTCTTGCTGAGGCTCCGCTACCCGATGAGGGTACGCTTGAAGCCCGCGAGACGCTCAACCAGATCGAATCGATCCTCGGTATCGCGTCAGCCGATGATGCGCGTGAGATGGAAGAGATGGTGCGACAGCTTACCGAAGAGATGGAGATGCTGGCGCAAGAACATGAAACGCTTGAAGCGCACGGACTCACAGCCGAGCAGGCCGTCTCCATGATTCAGAGCATGGATGAGCAGCTCGACGACCTCTACATACAGCACGATGTCAACGAGAAAAACGGCGACCTGCCTCCGGGGCTGAAAGAGATGCTGGGCGTTGATTCGGTCGAAAAAGCCCAGGAGATTCTTGGACTTGCCGAGAGCATGGATACCAAAATCGAGAAGCTTTACGATGAGCAAGAGAAGCTTAGCGAGCTCGGCATCGACAGCATCGATGAAGCGGTGCGTATGATTCAGAACATGAATGAACAGCTTGCCGAGCTCTATCGCAACGTTGAAGCACGTGCATCAGCGGCATCGCTCCCGGTCGAAAACCAGGATACCTTCCAACAGCTCGAAGCGCTTTACGCGCGACAAGAGAAACTGCAAGATGAACTGGGTATCTCTGATCCGGATGCCATCATTCAGATGGTAGAAGACATGAATGTGCAGCTTGAAACGCTCTACGAAGACCGCGACGAAACGAAAGGTGCTCCATTCGATGGCGGCGATGAAGAGGGCAAACGCAGCCCAGAACGATTGGACCGCCTTGTTGAAAGCATGGTTGATCAGCTTGAGGTGCTTTACCAAGAGAAGGAAACGCTGACCGACGAAGGCTTTGAGTCGGCAGAAGAGGCAACAGAGCAGATCAACGAGCTGCGCGATCAAGTTGAAACGCTCCGTTCGAAGTACGAAAGCGAGGTCAGCGGCTCACAAGCCTGGAAAACTCTGCAGGAGAAGCTGGATGTGGAAACGCCAGAGGAAGTGCTGGACCGGCTCGATCAGTACGATGCCGAGCAGTCGCGCACAGCGGCATCATCAAACGGCGAAGAGACTGGCGCTGCTAAAGCAACAGCGGCCTCCGCGTCCAGCGATGGTGACACGTCTGGCCAACCCACGGCCCCAGCAGTCAGCTCGGCAGTAGAGCAACAGCCGAATCCGGTATGGCATGCCGCGCCGCCGGTAGCTGATGCCGCTACCCGGCGTCAGCTGGCATCGCTGACCGCCGAGGAGCGCGACGACCTCGACTTTGCTGCTATCGCCGTCGATCATGATGGGCACGTTACATCGCTCAACGATAAGGCGTACGCTCTGCCTCTGTTCGATCGCATGCGCTCGCGGGAAGAAGCCCTCGATACCCACTTCTTCCTCGATCTGGCGCCAAGCACGGCAGCTGACTCGTTCTACGGACGCTTCTACGAAGGGCAGCGCCAACAACGGCTCGATGCGCGCTTCCTGCATCTCTTTGATGCGACGAGTTGGCGCGGACCGTTTGTCGCGCTGGTACATCTGTACTACGATTCTGAGACCGATACCTCATGGATTCTTCTGCGTACGTCTGACCAGTAACGGTTAGCCGCCCGGCGTACGGCTCTTTGTTTGCTGCACATGCTCCCTTACTGCTATGAGTGATTCTGCAACTTCCGACCTATTCTCGTATCTCAAAGAAAAGTCAGGTCGCATCTCCGAGGTGCGTTCCGAAGACGAGAAAACGATCTCGAAACAGGGCGCAACCAGCACGACGGAGGAAGCCGCGGAAGATACCCCGAAAGGCGGCGACGATTCCCGCGCAGAAAATGAAGCAGATGGCGCTGCAGATGCCTCCGATACGGCAGAGGCAACCGATCTTGCTTTTGATGATCCGCTTGTCGGCGAAAAGCTGCGCGATGCTTCCGCCGAAAAACGAAATGCGGCTCCGTTTGGTATCATTGAGCTCGATGATGAGGGAACTGTGCAATTCTTCAACCGCTACGAGTCGGAGCTCAGCGGCGTGGATCCCGAGAAAGCACTCGGGCAAAACTACTTCAACGAGTTGGCCCCGTGTAGCAACAACCGCATCTTTTACGGACGCTTCCGGGAAGGCATCGCTTCTGGCGAGATGGATGAGCACTTTACGTACACGTTCACCTATAAAATGCGCCCGACGCTGGTAGATGTACACCTGTATCGCGATGATGCAGGCCGCAACTGGATCATGGTACGTAAGCGGTAATCCACGCGAGGTGCAGGCCTGTGCATCCAGTTGACATGTTCATGCGGTGCAATGAGCCGACGTTGCTTGAACAAACCATATCTTTTTGTGGGGAGCCGTTCCGTAGATCTATCTTATAGAAAGCTACCTCCGAATCTGTCGAATCTATGCATATTGTCGTGCTTGGAGGGGGCATCTCAGGAATCACAACAGCAACACTGCTCCAGGCACGAGGACATCGCACCACGCTGCTGACGTCCTCTACTCCGCATCAGCAACATGGGGCTGATTACTTGCGCTTTGCGAGCCTCTACCCGGCAGCCTCCGTGATTCCGCATACGGTGCACGTCAAAAACGAAGCACGCCATACACGTTGGAGCCAGCAGCTCTTCGATGTGTTCTGCGGACGTCCTGGCTGGGGCGTGCGTATCCAGCGCCATGCAGAACTCTTTGAAACGCCCCCACCTCGCCCTGATTATCTGGATGCGCTACGCCGGTTGACGCTCCTTCCTGAAGATGGCCGCGGCCGTCCAGGGCTACCACAGCGTGGCAAAGCGTCCGGACTTTATGGGTGGTTGTTCGATATGACCTTCGTTGAGGCGCCAACGTACATGCGTAAGCTGTACGCGCTATATAACGAACTGGGTGGATGCGTGCAGCGCCAGCACCTCACGCGCGACCGTTGCTCTGAGTGGCCCGGCGACCTGTGGGTAAACTGTCTCGGATACGCCGCGCCACACCTATTTGAAGACAAGGCGCCGGCCACATATCGCCATGGCCACCTCCTACACGTACGTCCACCGGCATCGGGTACGACGTGGCGCAAGGCATCGCCCATTGCCTCGTACAACTATGAGCCTGCTTCCCACGTCTATCCAGCGCCGGGAAGCACACCCGGAGGAATATACTTCTATCCTCGTCAGTCAGTATGGGTCGTAGGGGGAACGAAACATCCGGCTAATGAACACGGAGCGTACACAGCGCCACTGCGCGAACCCACAGTGCGCGTGCATGGCGTCGTCATACCAAAGGCGATGTGGGACCTAAACGCTGCGCTCATTAGCTCTATGACGGGCGCAGACATTCGTTCTCTGCCCGTTCGTGTCGTGAGCGGGCTCCGGTACGTGCGCGATCCAGACGGCAAGGGGGTACGCCTATCCTGGGAAGATACCGGAGGACGCCCTGTGGTTCATAATTACGGACATGGCGGAGCAGGCGTTACGTTATCATGGAGTGCGGCCTTGCACGTAGCCCGTACGATTGAGGCAAAGAGTAAATCGCCTACATTACGATGCCTGTCTCATCCAATAGCTGGAACGCTTTGTAACGCATCTCAAAAGCTGTTAGAAGAAGCACCCGCTTCTGAGTAGCTTTAGCTTCAATATTAAGAAAATATAGTAAAATAAAGATACATTGGCTGCGTAGAGTTGTCGAACTTATTGCAAAGTGGAGCATGTTTTGCTATAGTTAGATGTGGACGTACACACGTAAGGTTTGGAGCATAATATTCCTCCATTCCAGCTGTTGTTGTCAGCATATGTAAAGTAAGTAATATGTGAAGGACCACTTCGCCAACGGCGTTCTTTATGAAGCGCTTTGTTCGAAGTTGCTGCCCACCGTCCCCACTGGTCTCTGCCCCACAAGGCCCCACCACAAGACCCCAAAAGATAGTTATGGAAAACTCAGTTGATCGCGCCATTCGCTGGCTTACCCTCGCTGCCGGACTCGTTAGCGCGTCTGTATACATCCTCTTCTTCTGGTTGTAGGCGTAATGCACAGCCGGTACGTTACGCATCCCGGCCGATGTGCCCCCACGCACCTGGTGAGCCTGGCCCTTCAGGTAGCTGCCCACCCGTGCAGATTGCAGCAATCACACAGTTGGAAACGAACCCACTGTCGGAGACGGTCGTAAAGCACACGCATGTGTTTTCTTACGATACCCTCCGTCTATGAGCACGCTTCTTGTTGTTGGCGACCGCGTCTTGATCAAGCCCCGTGATGGCGAACAGAAAACGGATTCGGGCCTGCTGCTCCCGGCAACCGTATCTGCCAAAGAAAATGTCAAAGGAGGGCGCATCGTTAAGACCGGGCCGGGGTATCTGACGCCGAACCCGGAATACTCAGAGAGCGAAACCTGGAAGCAGACCGAACAGCCCGTTCGCTACCTCCCGCTTCAAGCCGAAGTTGGCGATTACGCCTTCTTTTTGCGCGAGAAGTCGACTGAGATTCGCTTCGAGGGTACGGACTACCTGATCGTACCGCATGCAGCTATTCTGGCACTGGTGCGCGATACGCCCGACGAAGGCCGCTCAGACCTTACCGTCGACGAGCTACTCGACAACGATGAGTAGCTTTCACATTCTACATGTGGCATGCAGCACACCAACCCGTAAAGGCGAGCCATTGCCCTACGAGGGCTGTCTCCACCACACCTCATCCTGAACTGGCGCCGGGAACGGCTTTTCGGAGGAAGGCGCTTCCTCTGCCTTCTTAGAGGGAGACGCCGGTCGGGGCGGACCCGGCTCTGCAGCTGGTAGGTCAGTCAGGTACAACAGGTGTGCGGTATATCGCGCAACAGAAAGCGCCGGCTGCTCCTCGGCCCGCTGCTGCACCCGCCGCCGCTCGGCCTCGTAGATCCGAATCTTTTCGCGAACGCGCGCCGCCTCTGTCTCGATGCGCTCCACACGCTGCACGATGTACCGCTGCAGTCGCCGCTCCTCGGCTGGCGACAGCGAGTCTGGGATAGCATCAGCATAAGACTGCTTCAGGCTGTTCCGCCACATCTGAATACGGGCCTTCGTGGCGTCACTGATGCGGTGGATTGGCGCAACAGCTTCTGCACTCGCCTCATAGGCCGTGCGAATGTTGTGGGCTTTAAGCTGCACTACATCGCGGTGGCGCACACCGTCAACCGCCCCCACCTCGCCAATAAAGTGGTATTTAAGCTCGTCGTAGAGCGCCTCGTCTCGTACCTCTTCCAACCGATCAGCACGACGCTCTTCAACGGACGTCTTGACCTCCTCTTTCTGTTTGGCCAGGGTGTCCAGCTCGCGCTCCATCGTATCGATGAGCGCTGTGTACCGATCAATCTCGTGCTGGAGCCGCCGCTGGCGACGTACAATCGGATGATCACGGTACCGGTACGCAGCTCCTCCTCCGAGTGCCGCAAGCCCGAGTGCTCCTATGACTACCCCGACAACCGGGGCAAAGAGCCCACCGAGTACCACAGCCAGTCCGGTCATCGCTACAAGCGTAGGCAGGAACCAGCGAGCCCATGCAGAGCGCGGGGCCGTGCGTGGGGCCGTGCGTTCGGCACGTCGTGTCTGCACTGCTACCGCATTTACGGAAGAGGTAGAGAGCCCGGCTCCCGACACTACGTCCTGCAGCGAAGGAAGCTGGTCAGGCGTCGCGTAACACGCGGTTTTTAGGGTGGATGCGAGCGGATCCAGCGCATCGGTAGCATGGAGCGCATCGAAGAGGGGCGAGTCGTCGGGATCGTAGAAGTCGCTATCGCGAAAGAGCAGGTTCTCACCCGTATCAAACCGTTCCCAGAGCGCAGGGCGTGCAATGGTCGCATGCAGTGCGGTGTAGACCACGAGCCCGGCAAAGCGGTCGAGGCCGGGCCCGAAATCCCGCTCGGTGCGGTCGGGATGCTGATAGTTGCGATGCCCCACCTCTGGACTCTCACGTCCGTCGAGTGCGGGCACGTACATCGTGTCGTAGTCGACAAGCCGCAGCGCAGGAGTGCCTGCGTTGTCTTGCACAAGCACATTGCCATGCTGCAGGTCGCCATGAGCGATCTGAGCGTCTTCCAGGTCACTAATTAGGTCGACCCACGCATCCACCAGTGCCTTGAGGGCCCCGGTATCGTCGCGGTGCTCTCGTATCCAGGTGTTAAGAGCGGTGCCTTCGACCCACTCCATCTTGAGAAGTGGAAAGGTATCGCCCTCAACCCGGATACCCGGCTGCTGGTAGTCAAACGCGACAAGCGCAGAGAGTGGGTGATCGGCAAGGTAAGAGGCAACGGCTCGGTAGCGCGACCGCTGGTCAGACACGTCTGTGAGAAAGCACTTGGCTGCCCAGGTGCGCCCCGCCTCCGTCGTCATTGGAAAGACCACGGCGAAGGCTCCGCTGATGGGTTGTGGAAGGCCAAGCACGTTGGTGCGGGGCGTCGCGTTTTGGAGCACATCGTCGAGGAACGCCGTTTCAGGAAATTGGATGGCCTCTTGGTAGGCACTTGGCGTAGGGTAGCCAGCCATAAGCAATTCAATTGGGCGCAGTGAAACGGACAGGCGAGCAGGAGCTACCGGAGCTACTGGTGCGGCGTAAGCAGAAGGATTGTCGTGTCGTCGTTGCGTAGCCGCCCGGCGGCGCGAGCACTGGCAACAGCGTCTTCGAATGAACGAGCACCCCATAAAAGGGCCTCAGCAGGACCTACGCGAAGAAGCCAGGCCGCGGCGGCATCGGTTGCAAGTAAAAAACGATCGCCCGGCCTCCATGTGCCGTGCTCAGTACGTACGTCGGGTACACTGTTTGGGGTGGTAGAAATGAGGGCAGGGCGGTGGTCGAACGCGTCAAGGTCGGTTTCCGGCCACGCGAGGTGCAGCGCATCGCCACGTAGCTGAAAAAGCACACAGTCGCCCACACAGGCTGCCTTCCATTCGCCACTGGCACGGCACTGCATATGCAGATACGTGGCGTAGGCCCCTTCTTCCGCTTTCGCAGCCACATACCAGGGACGCATCTCAAGACGCGGGGCGATGCGGTCGCGCCACGCAGCACGCCACACCTGCAGATCAGATTCAGAAGGAGCAACGACACCTGCAGACACCGCATGCTGGACCAGCTCGCGGGCCCAGGCCCGTGAGAATGCGGCTTCGGTGGCACCGTCGGCGACGGCTGCGTGTACGGGCCAGTCCGCGCTCGCGGCTGCACCTGCATCCTCGTTCTCATGCTCAGCATGTCCAGATTTAGGAACGCTCCAAACTTCTACATCGGCAGCAGACATAGCGCGAGCGAGGGGCTTCGAGAAGGCAGGAGAGGAGACTGTCGGTACGAGAGCTGGCGCGCGCGAGTTTGCTACGGGCTCAACGCAGGTTGCTCGGGCGCGTGCCAATTTCGAGGAATCGGACGAGCGCCACAGGGTCAGCGTTGAAGATGAATCCACGGGTGTCGAGGTTTACCGTGTAGCCTTCTTGTTCGGCTGCGGCGCGCATCGAGAAAGGCAGCGTGCTCGACATCTGGTAGAGCGTCTCAGCGTACTCGTCGGTGCGCGGCAGTTCGCCTGGCGAGGAGGGGAGCTCCACGGCAGGTGCTTCTGAAGAGGATAGGTGCACGTTGAAGAGCAGCACTTCACCATCGTCGGTCGCAAAGCTGCGGAGCTGCTGGGCATAGCGAAGCGGCTCGCCATCGGTAGCTTCGCCGTCAGTCACGTTTAGCACGACCGGTGGAAAGCTACGTGGGTGCTGGTCGATCCAGGTGCGTACCGACTGTGCGGCCAGGTCGAGTGCCTGGCACATGGGCGTTCCGTTCTTAGCATGCGGGTCGAACCAGACAGGCACCTTGACGCGGCGCTCCTCGGTGCGACCGTCGCCCGTATCAATCGTGCGCAAGCGCTCCTCCATGCGCTTGGGGCGTTCGGCAAGATGGCTGATAGGAATCAGTCCTGTGCTGTTCTCAACAGACTCGGCGGGCTGAATGAGCGGCTGCACCCGCTTCCCATAGCCGATAACGCCAATGTGGAAGTAATCTCGTACGCCGTCTTCCTTTGCGCACCGAAGCACCAGATTCTGGAGGAGACGGTTCACCGTATCTGAGAGCACGCGCGACTTGCTCGGTGCCGCGTCGCCTTTCTGCTCGGCACCGCCAAAGCGGTCTTGCATTGAGGCAGACTGATCCAGCAGAAAAATGAAGGCGGTGGGCTGCTCACGGCTAATTTCCGCAGAGTATGCCATGTAGAAGACAGGAGACTGTGGTGCAGTGCAAACGAAAAGGCAAAGTAGAGTAGCGAGAAGCCGTTAGAGGCCGTTAGCTCACAGGTCGTTGAGCAAGGCGCGTGCTTCCTCTTTCAGGTCGGGGTCGTCGTAGTATACGTTGGGCATATCGAGCAGGATTTCGATCTGCTCGCGTGCCTTTTCGGGCTGGCCCATAACGGCATAGGTGCGTGCCAGCTCGTAGCGGTGCAAGATGCGATCCTCAATCTCCAGTGCGGCCTTGAAGTCCTCTACGGCCTGCTCGTACGATGCATCGGGTAAGCCGCCGTAGACTGTGCGCACAATGGTGCGTGACATCAACCCGAGGCTGGCGACCTCGCGGTTCCATTGCCCCCGGGCGTTCAGAGCGCCATCGAGCGATTCGTCAAGTTCGATAGCCCGGTCGGCGTGGTACTTTACAGCGCGTGAGCGTTCGATCTGCTCACGAGTGCCAGCCTCAAGTGCGAGTCGCCCCTCGGCCATAGAGCGCACGAAATGAGCAAGGCCGTTGGTTGAGTCAGCTTCCAGTGCTCGATTGGCCGTTTCCAGTCCCTGTTCGTACAGAGACGTCGAACCACGCTGTTCACCCAGGTTGACCTCGGTTGCCGACAAGCGCCAGAGCACCTCTACATGATCGGGATAGTCGCCCAAGAGGTTATTCAGGCGCCCGAAGGCATCCATGAATTCCCCCTGCTTGCGCAACTCGTCGACCGTGGCCAACTCTTCGGCCAGCGTCTCGTCCTCAATATGATCTACGCTCTGGGCAACAGCTGGATCTGCCAGCACCGGGCCTGCAAGCAGAAGAGCAAGCACGAGCGCCATCACGGCGGCTGGCGTGGCACCTGGCAGAGTGCCACATACAGAAGGGCGTGCAGCATGAACGGGCATAAGAAAAAGCCGGATCGGTTGATAGACTACAAGGGGTGTAGTCCGACCCTGCTGAGCGTGGTGCGTTCCATGCCATCCGCTGAAGACGGGGAGGCACAGTTCTTACAGAAGCGACGTAGCGTATAATTCCATATTCCAACGCCTTCACGCAGGTAAAGCGCAACGATGCGGTCGTCGTTAAGTGTGAGCTCCAGGTTCACGTCTTCCTTGCCTCCCCACCAGCGGATGTAGGTGATTTTAGGAAGAGGGATGCGGCGCAGCACGCGCCCTGACCAGGTCCATCCCGAAAGCTCAATGTGGGTCCGATAGAGACGAGCGCGAGTTAGCCACAGCGAACTGCCGAAGATAGAGCACGGACTCTGAAGTAGGGGGGATGCAGCATCTGGCATAAAAGCGGAGGTGTTAGATGCCAATCGGGTGGGGAAATCGAAAAATCATGCTTCAGTACTTGACTGGAGGCAACTTTCATTCCAGAAGCTATCTTGAAAAGCGTACAGACAGCTGCGTCACACAGCCGCATGCTATAGCTTTCAACCAGACAATCTGCGCATGAGTGGTGGGCGTAGGTTCTGCTTACAAGCTGATGGAAAGTGCATATACTTGTGGAAAAGCGCAAGCGCAAGATGTAAAAAAGATGCGAATCAGGGGTTGAGCGCGAGGATGAGCACGGCAGCAGTAAGCCGTCCGAAGACATGAACAAGCAAACCGGAGTAGGAACGCACCTT
>NZ_JARWGJ010000180.1:0-4810 GCF_040409695.1 Longimonas sp. | reverse complement strand
AACAGGATCATTGAAGTTCCAATAATGCAGCAAGTCTTGCCCCTGCACCACGGCTGGGCTCAGGCTCCACGCCATGAGTCCGAATGTAAGTAGCGCGCTTAGTATCAGTTTTCGCATAAGTGGGTTACCTCGATTGGGTTGTATGAGTAAGGTATGAACGCGGATCTAAGATGCGGATTATCCGCACAGCATGCAAGACCGTTTGTGTTATCCATCCATTACGACCCACCGTGCCATGCTCTCCTGGCCTGCTTTCGATCAACGCGCCGTTCATGAAGAAGAGATCATGGACGACTTCTCGGTGGTGGACGATCGCCTCGAAACCGCGCTGCGCGATATTCGGATCACCAACTGGCTGCTGGGGGGGTACGGGCCGTCTCATCGAGCGCTGCGGCGGTTCATGAAACCAGCACGTCCGCATCACATCCTCGATCTGGGCAGCGGTAGTGCCGACTACCCGGCCCATCTGGTGCGGTGGGCAGATGCGCAGGGGCTCGATGTACGTGTCGATGCGCTCGAAGCCAACCCGGTTACTGCCGACCACGCCCGTGCATATCTTGACCAGGCGCTCCCAGGCCGCCTCAGACCCCGTGTGCGCGTGATCACCGACGACGTGTTCACCTACACGCCCGATCAGGGCACACGCTACGACCTGGCCCATGCCGGACTCTTCCTGCATCACTTTCCGGATGCGGAGCTCATCGCGCTGTTGAAGCGCATGCACACGCTCTGTCCGCACGGGCTCGTGATCAACGACCTGCACCGGCACCCGGTGGCTTACGCGAGCATCTGGCTGCTCGCACGACTCCTGCCCACCTCGCCCATGTATCAGCACGACGCACCGCTCTCCGTGCGGCGTGCCTTTACACAAGACGAGCTGATGCGTGTCGTGCACAGAGCCGGCTACGCATCCGCCGAAATTACCTGGCACTGGGCCTTTCGTTGGGTCGTGCAAGCGCATCCTACGCGCCCGGCACTGCCGTGAGCATCGCCAAGGCAGAAGCTCAAGACGTTCGTAACGATGTAGACGAGCGGGAAAGAGGAGGTGCATCGTTTAGTATAGCCAGTGATTGTGCGCGGCGTGATGCACGCAGTATTAGCATGTACTTATATGTACCACGCACCGATGCGCGAGGCGTCAGGATACACGACGCGTCAGATACGAGAAATGAGATAGCAGACTGAGATATGACCGACGTAGCTGTAGTTGGCGGGGGGCTGGCCGGACTGAGTATTGCGGCGCAGATGGCGCAGGCCGGACACGCCGTCGAGGTGTTTGAAGCGGGCACGTATCCGCGCCATAAGCTGTGCGGCGAGTTCCTTTCGCCCGAAGCACAGGCGTCGCTCAACCGCCTGGGCGTACGCGAGAAGCTGGAAGCGCACAACCCGCCGCGGATCGACGAGTCGGTCGTTACCGCGCCGGGAGGCGCTACCGACACGGTGGCGCTACCGGGGGCCGCCTGGGGGATTAGCCGTTACGTACTCGACGCACTCCTGGCCGACCATGCCCGCGCCATGGGGGCTACAGTGCACACGGGCTGCCGGGTGTCAGATATCGAAGGAACGCTCGACACGGGGTTTGCCGTGACGCATGCCAGGGGGGCCACCACAGCCCGAGTAGTTGTGGGGGCGTGGGGAAAGCACGGCATCCCCGATCGTACGCTGGGCCGCACCGAGCTGACGCAGCCCGACCCGGTGGTTGCCTTCAAGGCACACTACGAGGGCGTTATTCCTGATGTGATCGACATCCACGCCTTCCCGGGCGGATACTGCGGGTGCTCGCCGGTCGAAGAGGGGCGCTTCAACGTCTGCTGGATCGGGCGGCGCGATCGGCTTAAGGAAGCGGGGTCGCCCGAGGCGATGCTCCAAACAGCAGCCGACGCCAATCCGCACCTGGCCGCCCGGCTGTCGCAGGGCACGCGCTGCACCGACTTCTGCGCGGTGAGCCAGGTTACGCTCGACACGAAGGGGCCGCTCCATCAAGACGTATGCATGGTTGGCGACACCGCTGCTATGATCGCGCCGCTCTGTGGCGATGGCATGGCGATGGCGCTGCACGCGGCCGACCTGCTCGCACCGCCGCTGCACGCGTTGCTGTCGGGAAGGGCCGCGCCTGCTACGCTGCGCACGCAGTACGCCACGCGCTGGCACGACGCCTTCGACCGACGCCTGCAGTGGGGACGCCTGGTGCATGCCATCGCGTTCCGGCCCGGTGTGGCACGAGCCGTCACGAAGGCGCTTCGCCTTCTTCCGCCGCTGCATCGTTGGATGTTTCGCCAGACACGTGGCCCGCTGCCCGCGTAAGGCGATCCATCAGCGCGCGTCCCAGCCCTACCGGCTCGACCGGCTCGCACACAATGCGCGTGAAGCCTTCCCTGTCGAACTGCCGCAGGGTCGCATACAGGCGCGACGCATAGTCCGACAGGTCGCGGCAGAGCACGACACGTCCCCATGTGCCTGGGCGTTTCGGACGGTTCAGGCCGAGGTAGCCCGCGTCGCGATCCGGAGCCGCTGCCTCCGCATCCACAATCTCAACAGCAGCATGCGGGGCGTAGTGGCGATGCCGCGTGCCCGGGCTGCGCTGCTTTTGTTCTACCGTGTCAGCCAGCTGCAGGGCGGGCACCACGCGCTGCGCCTCCTCAAACGAAATAGCCCCTGGGCGCAGCATCACAGGGGGCTGGGTGGTCGTGTCGATCACGGTCGACTCAATGCCTCGGGGCGACTGCGGGCCAATCAGAATGCCACGGATACGTCCGTCCAGGTCGTGGCGTACGGCCTCCCAGGTCGTTGGGCTGGGGCGCCCCGACCGGTTGGCTGAAGGTGCAGCCACTGGCACCGCACACGCCGAAAGAAAATCCTGCGCCACCGGCAGCGAAGGAATACGCACGCCCACCGTGTCGAGTCCGGCTGTCGTTACATCGGGCACGGCGTCGCGTTTGTGCACCACGCAGGTAAGCGGGCCAGGGCTGAAAGCCTCGAAAAGCGCCCAGGCGGCCGGCGACAGGTCGCGGGCCACACGGTCGATCTGATCAATCGAATGCAGGTGTACGATCAGCGGGTTGTCGTCCGGGCGGCCCTTGGCCTCGAAAATCTTTGCAATCGCATCAGCATTCATCGCGTCGGCCCCGAGCCCGTACACGGTTTCCGTAGGAAAGGCCACGCAGTCGCCCAGGCGCAGCCAGCGGGCCGCCTTGATCGGGTCGTCGGTGCGTTGGGTCTTCATAAGATCGGCAGAGGGACAATAGAAAACGCGGCGAACTCCAGAGCAGGCTGTGCATCAAAGATAGCATACAGCAGCCCTTGTTTCGTATGACACGTACGGGCTGCACCGTCCGTTCTGTTCGTATGTTTTCATCGATCAACCGCTGGTACACCCATGTCCGAATCTCCAAACGAGGCGTCTGAGCAAGCAACCCCCCCTGATGCGGCATCGCCCGATGATGCTGCCGAGCAAAATGAAGAAAATGGAACCGCTTCCTCTGAAAACGCAGAGCCGCGTCAGGAAGCCAACGACGACACATCGACCTCCAACAAGTCGGCCTCCGACACGGAAGACAGCGGTCCCTCTCTCGCTGAGGCCTTCACCGAGGCCGCACAAGAAGCGCTTGAGAAACGACTGCAGTGGGTCGCGGTGCTCCGCAAGGCCGTACAGCGACTGGGCGAAGACCGGTCGGTGCCAGCTGTAATTGCCGATGACGTGGCAACGCTCTTCCGCATGCTGCAAGCCTGGCGTAAGGGGCGCTACCCCAACTTCCCGTGGCGCTCGGTAGGCGTGCTCACGCTGGCGGTGCTCTACTTTGCCTTCCTGCGCGGCCCCAAAGGAAAGTCGCTTGCCGGAATCGGAGTCGTCGACGATGCCGCCGTGCTGGCGTTTGTTGTGCGTACCGCTCACAAAGAGCTCAACCGGTTCCGCACCTGGGAGCGCAACCAGTAAACCATCCCTTGTTCGCATCCTCCCAACCCCCCAATTGCTTATGGAAGCAGCAGACTCCCCGCTCTGGTATCTTCTCATCCTCGCGCTCGGCATCGGCACCGGGCTTGTCATTGCCTGGATGCGCCGCAGCCGCGACGATTAGCGTGCCCTCCACGCGTTACAGGCGAAGCGGCGCTGTCATTGAGCCACCGGCTCGTGTCATCAACGAACCCGGCCACAGTGGCAGTTGCGCTTCGCCTCCGCTATGTTAATAGCATACACGTTGAAGTAAGTCCTGTGCAGTTGGTATATTAAGCCGTTGGTATACTGAAAGGGATACGGACATACCGTGTCCTGTTGTTATACCGCCTCGTGCATCAGCGGCGCCAATGCTACCCTGTGCACTCGCGCTCTTTTTGACCAGTCTCCCTCTTTATGATCGCCTTGTCACAACGCGTATTCGCCGTACTCCTCCTCGCCACCGCACTCGTCTGGGGTGGGGGCATGGGGTCTGAGGCGCATGCGCAGGATCTCCCGCTTGCCATCGACACCCCGGTTGAAGGGGTCACCAGCTACAACCCCGACATTCCCACTCCACAAGAGGTGATCGGCCACGAAATTGGCACGCGCCACACGCGCTCGGCCCAGGCCGTGGCGTACTTCGAAGCCGTGGCCGAAGTCAGCGACCGCGTACAGGTGCAGCACCATGGCACCACACACGACAATCGCACCCTCGTGCATGCTGTCGTCGCGCCCCCTGAAGACCTCGCGCGCATCGACGAAATCAAAGCGCAGAACCAGGCGCTCTCGTCCAATCCTGAGTCCGTGTCCGGCGCCGACTTGGCCAATCTGCCTACGGTTGTCTACATGGGCTACTCCATACACGGCGATGAGGCC
>NZ_JARWGJ010000179.1:0-4870 GCF_040409695.1 Longimonas sp. | reverse complement strand
GTCTGACACGAGCGCAGCGACTGATGAGCGTAGCGAATAAAGATCTCCCCCGAAGTGGGCAAGGCCTCCTATCCATCTGGCACTACCAAGCCCCGAGGAGATGGTTCGACTCCCGGCTTCGCCGTTCGCTCACCATGACAGGCTTCGTGGGAGGATAATTGCAGAGCAACTATCACAATGAGCATTGACATAGCACTACCTTCGCCGTAGAGCAATGTCGTTATCTGCGCTTACGGTCTTTCATGTATCACACATTACTCAAGACGCATGAATGAAACGCCAAATCAAGCCGGTGGTACTGGCGAGCAAGATTCCCCAGACCAGATTTTCGAAACGATTGACCGCGAAGTCAGGGAGGCCGTCAAATGGTTTTGGGCAACACAGGACAGCCAGAAAGAAAAACAGCTACAGTCTGATAATAGCACGCGGGGGCGCAGGGCCAATGTACTGGGCGGGAAGCAGATGGACGGATTCGCCAGCTTGATTGAGGATATTCTACTGAGGTTTGGTGTTCCTCAGACATCTATCGTCCATAATTATCAAGCCACATTGCCAGGATATTTTCGCCACGAGAAAGAATGGGATACCGCTGTCGTCCATAAAGGCAGTTTGCTTGCGGCGATCGAGTTCAAGTCGATTGCGAGCTCATTCGGTAACAACCTCAACAACCGGACGGAGGAAGCCCTTGGTAGTAATACAGACTTACGTCAGGCCTACGAGCAAGGCGTTTTTGCTCCTTCGGCCCGCCCCTGGCTCGGGTACCTTATGCTGATGGCTAAAAAAGAGGGCTCAACCCGCCCCGTGCGTGTACGCGAGCCGAATTTTGACGTAGATCCCGTTTTTGACGAGGCATCGTACGCACAGCGCGGCGAGATTTTATGCCTTCGAATGGTTCGGCAACAGCTTGTCGATGGAGCCGTATTCATGCTCAGTGATCCCGAAGGACCAGAAGGCCACTTTATTGAACCCAATGAAGAGCTCTGGTTTGAGCGATTTGCACGTCGTCTCACATACCATGTGCTTGGGTCAATGAAGTAGGTCAACGTTCTCCTCCACCCTGAATGGAGTGACCAATGAAAGGATACGTTCCGACCCCATCCGACCTTGCTGATCGCATTGTGGAGCGCCTCTTCCGCGATCAGGTGCCAAATGAAGGAGACCGCATCCTCTATCCGGGAAGCGGGGCATGCCCGTTTGGTGCCGCTGTTGAGAGAATCTGCGAAGCGCATGGGTGGCCGTGTCCAGAAGGGCACGCTGTAGAGTTAAATCCCCGGCACATTGAAAGTGCAAAGGCCCGTGGGCTGCAGCACGTTACGTATCACAAGGCAGATTTTCTTTCGTTGTCTCCCCAAACGTTTGGGTCGTTTGACTATGTCGTCGGCAATCCGCCGTATGCTGGAATTGAAGAACTGTCTGACAACGAAAAAGAACGGTACCGAGCGCATTTCGCATCGGCATCGGGACGGATGGACCTGTATTTTCTCTTCTTTGAACAGAGCCTCAATTTTCTGAAAGCGGGCGGCCTCCTTGCTTTTGTGACTCCAGAAAAGTGGACCTACGTGGAGTCAGCAGCGCCGCTGCGTCGCCTCCTTGGCAGCGCACGTATTGAAGAGATTGAGCACATCCGTGAGGATGCATTCAAAGGGCGAATCACGTATCCTGCAATCACAACGATACGAAAATCGTCGCCCTCTACAACAGAAGTAACGCTCCGAAACGGAGAGACATACAAAACAACGCTATCAGCGTCAGGCGCAAGCTGGGCAGCTCAACTTCGGGGAGCTGCACAGCTCGATATGGATACAGGAGGCGTTCTCGGGGATGCGGTAGTACGCATCTCCGCAGGCGTGGCAACCGGTCGGGATCAAATCTTTGTGATCGATAGGGACGATGTGCCTGATACCCTTTCACAGCAGTGGCTTCGCCCCACGGTAAGCGGACGCGAGCTTGGTACGGTCGACCTGGCTTCTCCCCCGAAGCGGTTTGTGTGTCCCTATACAGATACCGGACATCTGTATCCTAAAGACGAGCTCGGTTCGTATCGAGATTGGGCTGCGTCGCATCGCGTAGCGCTGGAGGCCCGGTTTTGTGTTGCGAAGAACGGGAAAGCATGGTACAGTTGGCATGAGACGCCTCCAATGGAGGATATCCTTCGCCCCAAAATCCTGTTTAAAGATGTTGCTTCCAAGCCCCACTTCTGGATTGACTGGAACGGCGACATCGTACCGCGCCATTCGGTTTATTACGCTATACCGAAACGAGGTGCCGATATCGAAAATCTATCATCGTATCTAAATAGCGAAACAGCGCGGCTGTGGATGGAAGCGCATTGCCCTCGGGCTGCTAATGGGTATCTTCGGTTGCAGAGCCGCGTACTTAAGAAATTGCCCATCCCTGAGCACTTGCACGTTGGAGGCCAATATACTCTTGCGCTGTAGATGGAATGACAAAGGAAGGCCCACGCAGCTTTTTGGAGAAGGCTCGCGCTGAAAGGATCGTTGGGGCGGGGCTGCGCTCACTACGACACGCTTCGTTGAGAGGATGATTGCAGGGCAACCATCAAAATGGGGGTTGACACGACACTACGTCGCGCCGAAGATGCGTTCCTCTACAACGCCGACTGGAGGCGGCGGCGTGCAACCACCCCTGCGCCGACGGGGCCGGCGTCGTCGCCCAGGGCAGCGGGGACGAGGCGGATCTTCTCGGCGCCCTCGCGCTGCAGGTAGTGCTGGCGAGCCGTGCGGCCGATCGGGTCGATGAAGTCCTGCCCCAGACGCTCTACCACGCCACCGCCAAAGACAATGACCTCCGGATCCAGCACGTTTACGAGGTTGGCAGTGAGCAGGCCGAGGTAGTACTGCGCGTTCTGAATGGCTTCCTCCATCAGCGCATCGCCCGCCTCCAGCGACGCCTCGATGACGCTACTGGTGAGCTTCTTCTTGCCCTTCTTGTCCATGATCTCGAACACGTCCGTCGAGCGGCCTTTCTCCATCTCCTCGCGGATGATCGCCTCCATCGCGGTCTTGCTGGCGTATGCTTCTACGCAGCCGTGTCGTCCGCACCCGCATTGGCGTCCGCGGGGCTGTACCACCATATGCCCGATCTCGCCCGCCACGCCGCGCCAGCCGTAATGCGGCGTGCCGTCGAGGACGAGCCCGCCCCCGATGCCGCTTCCCACAAAAATACCGATCATGTTGAGCGTGCCCTTTCCGGCGCCGTAGACGTGCTCGCCAAGAACCCCGATGTTCACATCGTTGTCGACAAGCACCGGCAGGCCCAGGTCGTCTTCCAGGCGCTCACCCAGCGGAACGTCCGTCCAGTTCAGATTCGGAGCCGAGTGGACGACCCCGGACTGCACGTCTACCGCGCCCGGCGCGCCGATGCATAGCGCGCTATAGTCGCTTGCGTCGTTGTTCATCTTACCCATCACCTTGCGGACCGTCTTGCCGATCCGCTCGATGACAACGTCGACGCCTTCTAAAGCACGGGTCTTCTTTTTCTTCGAGGCGAGAATCTCGCTGCCGCGAACGGCAGCAGCTTCAATGTTGGTACCACCGAGGTCAACGCCGATGATCAGGGGAGTAGCCATGAGGGTTGGGGGAGCAGGTGAAAAAAGACAGATGGAGGCCAGAAAAAGGACGCCGTTTGCATCGACAATGGCAAACGCAGGAGGAAGAAAAGTTACAGGATACGCACCACAGACGTAAAAAACATCCCGATCCTGCTGGCTCGGGCGTTCTGGGACCGTCGGGCGGTTCAGTCCGAATGTCGTTACGCCTTCGATCGTGCAGGATCAACGTCGTCCTGTGCTATCGTATGTGGCAGGGTAGGTAAAGCCTCATGCTTTGCGGGACAGCGTAGGATATGCGATGTCGAACCGGCATCCGCCTGAGCGACCCGTGCCGTCGACTGAGGTAGGGGGCGCGGGTATCGCCCCCATGCGTCGTCTTGACAGATGGCTGTCCGCATCCCCCAGCCCCTACCCCTTGAAGCGGGTGACGGGGCGCCTGATGCAGACCACCTGCAGGATGAATGTCTGCGTACATCGGTGCCTCCGAACTCCACCCCCTGCGGTTTTCTTCAACATGTACAGCATGAACATGTACGGCATGAACCTGCGTACGCCATTCGTGCCTGCCGTGAGGATGCCTGGCACCACCCCATGTGTATCCGCTTTTTTGTATCCGAGATAAGCCTGTATGTCCGACCCCAACACCGAGCCGCGCCAGTCGACCCTTGCCATATTGAAGCGGCTCTGGAGCGTGCTGGCGCCCTACAAAGCGCGGGTGCTGGCGCTCGTGGCGCTTATCAGCTTTACGGCGGCGCTTGAATCGCTCGGGCCGCAGTTTGTGCGCTACGCCTTCGACACGGTCATTCCGGAAGGCGACATGACGCTCTTTCTGTGGTTCGGCGCCGCGTTTGCCGGGTTCTACCTCTTTCGGGCGCTGATCGAGTATGCGGGCATGTACTGGAGCTTTGCGCTCACGCAGCACGTGGTGAGCGACGTGCGTATGGATGCGTACAACCATCTCATGAAGCTACCGGTATCGCGCTTTGCCGACGAGCAGTCTGGGTCGCTCAGCTCGCGGGTCGTCAGCGATCCGAATGCGCTGGAGGGGATGATTCAGGCGGCGGCGTCGCGGCTGTCGGGGCAGCTCGTCGCAATCATCGTGGTGGCCGCCATTCTGGTGATCATGAACTGGAAGCTCGCGCTGGTGAACCTGGTGGTGCTGCCGCTGCTGGCCCTCATCACGTACTACTACCAGGAGCCGCTGCGTGAGGCCTCGCGCGACATCCGCGAAACGGTGGCGCGCCTCACCGCCACCTCCACCGAAGCCATCTCCAACATCCGCGTGGTCAAGGCCTTCGT
>NZ_JARWGJ010000178.1:0-4875 GCF_040409695.1 Longimonas sp. | reverse complement strand
TGCCGGTACCGGAAGAAGAGGCTTCTGGGGCCGACTCGCCAGACCTCAACGAAGGATCCGCAAAGATCGGTTTTGATTGGAACTGATTGTGCTGCGCTGTATTTGAAGGTGTGCTTTTGAAAAGAAGCAACGCGACCAGCGGGTGTAGCTCAGTGGCTAGAGCATCTGCTTGCCATGCAGAAGGTCGAGGGTTCGAATCCCTTCACCCGCTCATACAAGTTTAAAGGTAGAACAACGCGACCTGGCTTTCACGCCGAGTCGCGTTTTTTATTTTGTCTAAATCCCTTTAACGTCTCTCAACCCTGCCTCTCCATGAATGCTACGGCTACTGCAAGATGGGGTGATCCCTGGTAAGAATTGCCCAAACACCCTGCACAAGCCCCCTCAAAGCGTCGTGCTTCACTGCCTTTTTAGACGTGGCCTAAGCAAGCAGTTGCCCAAACGTTGCCCACCAGAATGCCGGATAGCGTAGCGGGTGGTCTATGTTTTTTTGCACGAACCAGTAGCGATGAATTAACGCAAGGCGGTGATATGCTGTGGCAGAGAGGCGCTCTACCGGTGAACGATGATGGGTAAGCGACGCATCGGGTACTACATACAGCGGCGCCTCTTGACCAATCCGGTACGAGAAATCTAAGTCCTCACCAGGCGCGTACCCGATAAGCCGGTCGTCAAAGCGATGTTGTTCAACCCATACACGTCGATATGTGGAAGCACATCCGCTGAGCCAGTCAGTTTGAACCGGACGGGAAAGTGCGATCTGCTGAGCAGAGGTCGTGTGACCAGAAGGAAGAACGATCCCGCGCGCCCGAGCATTGTGCAAAAAGAACTGTTGACTTGCAGACGGGGCGTTTGTTGAAGGTTGGGGTTCGTCTATACGGGCTCCGGCTCCGGCAGCTGACTGATGATGATTGAGGAAGCGGACAAGTGCAGTAAAGTATCCAGAATGAACGGTTACATCGTCATCCAGGAAATGCACAAACTCCACAGAAGCAGGGAGATGTTCTATGCCGTAATTGCGCTGGCAAGTTGCTGAAGGCGTTCCAGGATAGCGCAGGTACCGTAGACGTGGGGCACCCACGAGTATTCGCTGGATGCGTGTGGCCGCAACTGCGCTGCTGGCATCAACGACAAAAACGGAGCGGCTGTCGGCACCGTGCTGTCTTTGTACACTGCGCAGCGTGCGTTCAAGACTCTCTGGACGGTTCCTCGTGCAGATGATGACTGCTTCGTGCATCACAAAGAAAGACTGCTTTACAGGAACGAGCGTGCGGCCTCCATACTTGAGAGTATACCCACAGTTCAAGAGCGCCAAACGGATATATGTCATACCCAGCGCGGGGTCATGTGTCAGGAGCACGTGTGGCACACCTTACTACAGTGCACCATCCGCAGGACCCACGGATCTTCCATAAACAGTGTAAGACGCTTCGTGATGCCGGATACAGGGTGCACCTTGTTGCGCAGCGGCATACCTCGGCGATCATTGACGGCATTGCCGTTGATGCGCTTCCGCAGGTGCATCAACGATACGCACGTGCCGGACTGCAAGTCTCTCTTTTTAAACGTGCGTATGCTCTCCGTGCCGATGTGTACCATATCCACGACCCGGAGCTTATCCCCCTGCTGTGGCTACTGAAGCACACGACAGGGGCGGCCGTTATCTATGATATGCATGAAGATTATAGTGCACGCGGAGGAATAGAGGGGGCGGTACTGCGTGGCCTGGAGAAGTGGTGCTTCAGGTGGGTCGATCATGTGGTCGTGGCCGAGGATGGATACAATGACTGCATCCCGGAAGAAGTGCCTCACACATATGTCTTAAATTACACTCGATTTGCCCCTGCGACACGTTCCTGTAAGGTCTCATTAGCAGAAATCCAAAAAACAGAAGTGAGTAGAGAGTTGCGGCTACTTTACACAGGGGTCGCGTCTCGAACGCGTGGACTTGACACCATGCTTGAGACCATCCGAATCCTCAGGACCGAAAACATTAAAGCTCATCTTCAGATATCGGGTATCTGTAATATCCGAGAGGATCGCCGTTATGCAGAGGCGTTCGTAATCAACTATAACCTGGAAGACGCTGTGCGCTTCAATGGATGGAAGGAATATCTGGCGATTCGGAGGATGGCCTCTTCGTATGAGAACAGTGATGTTGGTTTATGCCTGATGGAGCCTCATGCTAACTACATGAAAAGCATCCCTACCAAGTTCTACGAATACCTGGCTTACGGGCTACCCATTTTGTGTTCAGACTTCTCGCTGTGGAGAAAGTTTATTGAGAAGCACAAGTGCGGGGCGGTTGTGCCAGCCGGCGATGCGCAGGCCGCAGCAAAAGTACTTCGACGGTGGAAGCGCAATCCACACATCTACAAAAAATACGTTCATGCCGCTCGCCGCGCTGCGCCGCAGTTTCGGTGGAAAAGAATGGGAGACCGTCTGGTTGCACTGTACGACCAGATAACAGATCGACACTGAACTCAGCAAACTGTCTTATGCGCCCAGGACCCTACGAGAGTCCACAGAAGAGCGGGAAGACATGCGCCCATAACGAATCTATTGAGGGGGCAACAGTATGAGTACGTAGCAACACGTAATGAAAAGAAGAACCTTGCTCGTCACAGGCGCGTAATATTAATGAAGTAGGTATTAGATCACCTACTGGAAAAAACATGCTCCTAACGAAGTGCAAGGTATGCTCCAAAAGAGCATATCCCCTGTGGGAAAGACGTTATATACTTATACACCCGTGTATAAGTGCTACCAGTGAGTGCAGCAGGGGCATAAGCAGCAAGAGCACAAAGCCATAAGCAGTAAAGTTACAAGCAGCAAGGCTACAAAGGGCACCGCGAGGTGCTTTCGGCTCCGCCACAACCTCACGCATAGTCTATTATCGTGCTATGACCAAAAAAGCGCCAACCCGTACCGACCATATACAGGTTTTCCTCGTTGACGACCATCCTGCTATACGGGAAGCTGTTGCCGACACCATTGATCAGACAATGGATATGGACATCTGCGGCGAGACCGGTTCGTCAGATGAAGCATTTCGTCTCATTGAGAAGAAACAGCCCGACGTCGCCATCATCGACATCTCGCTTGATGATGCGCACGGCCTTGATCTTGTGCAGAATGTACGTGCACAACACCCGGACGTGCGAATGATCGTGTTCTCCATGTACGACGAGAACGTGTATGCGGAGCGTGCTATTCGCGCCGGTGCATCGGGCTACCTGATGAAGAGTGAACCGACGCAGAGCCTGCTCAAGGCAATCCGTCGCGTTCATGATGGAGAAGTTTACCTGAGCCGCCACATGGCATCGCGAATCCTGAACAAGGTGGCAATGGGACGAGCTTCATGATCAAGTCCCGATTGTTGTGTAATTGGCGTTCTGCCAGATCTTCATATTAGGCGGCAACAGCCGCTGGTTGTTGCTTCGAAGTCGTCGAGGCCTCCGGAGCGACCGGCTCCCTGTCCAGCCGACGCTTCCACTCGAAGAACTCGTCCATGATAAGGTAGCGTCGGCCGGTGGACCATTCCTCATGCTGCTCGGCACACAGAGCGCCGATCAGACGCTGGGCCGACGCGAGGTTCGGGAAGATTCGAATGACCGTCTCTCGCCGCCTGATCTCCTCAATGAAGCGCTCCACCATGTTCGTCGTCCGAAGGCGACGGCGGTACTTCGCAGGAAGCCTCAAGACCGCGGTCGCGTCCTCGAAGCCAGCCTCTAAAACCTTCAGGGCCTGGTCAGCTTTGCCTTCCAGTTCGTCACAGGCGGCTCCAACGGCTTCTCGGGCTCGTTCTGGGGAGCACGCCCCAAGCACTTGGTCAAGAAGCACCTGGTCAAGTATCTCGTGCATCCGCTCACGTAGCGTCGCGGGCGTCTGGTCGATCACATTGCGCCGGAAGTGCGCCTGACAGCGTTGCCAGATCAATCCGGGAAAGGCCGATGCCAGAGCGCTTCGCAACCCTTCGTGAGCATCACTGGTGGCCACTTCAACGCCCGTGAGGCCGCGGCGCTTCAGGCCCTCGATAAACCGGCGCCAGGCCTCCCCAGTCTCTCCAAACGCCGTCTCAAGCCCCAAGATCTCGCGGTGACCGGCCTCATTGATGCCCACCGCCAGCATCACCGTTGTCGATCGGACCGCCCCTTGACGGCGAACCTTCACTTGCATCGCGTCGAGGAGGAGGAAGGGGTAGCTTCCGCTCAACGGCCGCTTAGCCCAGGCCTCGACCTGTCCGTCAAGTTCGGTGGTGAGCCGAGAAACCGTGGACTTGCTAAACTCGCGTCCGCACAGCTTGGTCGTGATCTTCTTCACGCGACGCGTGCTCACCCCTTGCACGACCATCTGCATCAGCGCCAGCACCAAGGCCTTCTCTGACCGTTGGTATCGCTGGAAGAGTCGGGTTTGAAACGTCCCATCCCGATCGCGAGGGACCTCCAGGTTGATCGTTCCGACTCGCGTGGTGAGCTGCCGCGTGTACGACCCGTTGCGGTAGCCGTGCCGCGTGTCGGTCCGCTGGTCCGATTCGGCGCCCAGGTGTTCGGTCATCTCCGCTTGCAGCATCTGGTTCAGGATCGGCTCCAGCAGCGCTGCCATTCCTCGGTCGCTCTGGAGCAGGTGTTGGATCTTTTCGTCGTCGATTGTAATCTCAAAAGTAGCCATCGTTAGTATGTCGGTTGGTTTTGGTTGGTCTCGCTTCCAACCTGACAAAACGCGATGGCTTTTTCTACTCGCTCGCCTCAATTACACAAAATTACGGACTCAACCCGTATTTTCGAGGGTGACGGTGACTGTGGCCAGTCCGGTAGGCCGCTCTGTGATCTCCAGCACTGCATTCAGGTTGCGCGGGTGGTTGCCTTGCGTGCC
>NZ_JARWGJ010000177.1:0-23280 GCF_040409695.1 Longimonas sp. | reverse complement strand
TGGGCCTACTTAATTTGGGCTCCGAGCGGCTCCGCTGGGCTACTTAACGGCATGTGTAGGTTTCTTTTTTCCGTTGCTGATGGCCTTGGGGCAGAATGCGCCGTCCTGACCTCCCCCCTTCGCGTACGCGGTCCGGGGGTTCCCCCTTCGCGAAGGGGGAAACGTCGCGTAGCGACAAAGGGGGATGGGCGTCCACAAAGGTAATGGAAAACGTGCACACCGCGTTAGTTAAGAGCCTGGTCAGTCTGCCTCGAAAGCGCGTTACGCGAAACCGAGCATCACCATCCCCACCATACACACCGCCGCCAGAGCCACCAGCTTCAGCACAAGCGGCATGCAGAACCGAAACCACCGGTCGTATGGAATGCCCGCCATCCCCAGAATGCCCATCAGCACCGCGTTCGTTGGCACAATCATGTTTGCAAAGCCGTCGCCATAGAGAAACGCCTGTACGGCGATCTGGCGCGACATCCCAAGAATATCACTAAGCGGCGCCAGCAGCGGCATCGTCACGAACGCCTGCCCGCTTCCCGACGGCACAAACAGGTTCAAGATCGTCTGCATGAGCATCATGCCCACGCCGGCCACCTCGGGGCCTACCACCTCCAGCGGCACCGAGAGCGCATGCACAATCGTATGCAAGATCTCTCCCTCTTCCATGATAAGCGCGATGCCGCGCGCTACCCCAACCAGCAGAGCGGTTTCGGTGAGCTCCTTCGCGCCCACCACAAACTCCTTCGCCATCACACTCGGCCCAATACGGCCGATAGCCGCCGCAATCACCCCCAGAATCAGGAACGCGGCGCCCAGCTCCGTCAGGTACCAGCCCAGCGTTGCAATCCCCCACACAGCCGTACCCAGCGCCCCCAGAAACGAAAGCATGATAGCGATATGCGTCCACTGCAGCGCCGGATAGCTATCGGAGCGTACCTCGTCTTCAACGGGCATATCCAGATCGGCTACGAGGCTACGCGAAGGGTCGAGCTGCACCTCGCGGGCATACCGGTAGACATGATGCGTGCCCACCAGCACGAACGGCAGAAGCAGCCCCATACGCACCTGCCAGCCCGAATACGTATCCAGGTCGGCCACGCCCTGCGCCACCACCACCGTGTACTGGTTAAACGCCGCCGCGCCGTACCCGATGCCATATCCGGCCACGATAATTCCCACCGCCGTCATCGTGTCCATCTTCATCGTGCGGCAGAGCGCCGCCAGAATCAGCACGAACGGGATGTACTCCGCCGACGCCCCCATGATGCTCGACGTCAGCGCGAACACGAAGATCGTGACGAAGATGAGCGTACCGGGGCTTCCCCCCAGCGCATCCAGCAGTCGCCCCAGCAGCGCGTCAATCGTTCCGGTCTTGCGAATAACCGCCAGCACGCCGCCGATGATAAACAGAAAGAAAATGATGTTCTGCGAATCAGCAAACGCCTGTGGGATCGCTGTAAACAGGTCAACCGGCGTTAGCGTCTCTGCCTCCTCGGCCACCTCAAACGTACCTGGCACCACTACCTCGCGCCCGTCTACCACCTCTGTATCAAACGCGCCCTGCGGAATCACCCAGGTAAGGGCCAGCGCCCCTACCATCAGGAAAAAAAGGAGCGCCAGCGTGTGCGGCATCTTAAAGTTCATAAGGGATACGGGGGGTCAGAAGGCTTCGAGAGTATGCGGTCGCCGCCAAGATAACGGTTCGCATCCAGAAGAGAAACCACCTGTACGCGCCCCCTTCGCCTTTTGCGCGGAAGTCACTCGCGTAATGCCGGGTCGCCCCGCATCCCCCTACCTCGAACGGCTGCAAATCGGACAGCTACGAGGTCGACTGCACCTGTCTCCCCATCCAGCGCCCGAGCGACTCGAACGTGGAGTAGATCGTTGGCACAATAACCAGCGTAAGGAAGAGCGCAAAGAGCAGCCCGCCGATGATGGAGGTACCCATCGGCCCCCAGAACTGCGTGTTCTCTGAGCCCAGCTGAAAGGCCGGGTCCAGCTCAGACAGCAGGCCCACGAAGTCAACGTTCAGCCCGAACGTGAGTGGGATGAGCGCCAGGATCGTCGTCATCGCGGTAAGCAGCACCGGTCGCAGCCGGTCTACGCCGCCCTTAATGATGGAGTCCTGATCGCTGAGCCCCTGGTTACGTAGCTGCTGGATGTAGTCGAGCAGCACGATGTTGTTGTTTACCAGAATCCCAAACAGGCTGATGATGCCAATAAAGACCATCAGGCTGAACGGCGTCTGGCTAAGCACCAGCGTAAAGACCACACCCACCTGGCTGAGCCCGATAGCGAGGAGCACGATAATGGGTGCCGAGAGCGAATTAAACTTGGCAACGGTTACGAGGAAGATGAGCATGATGCCAGCCGCCAGCGCCAGCACCAAGAACCCGAAGGCCTCGTCCTGGTCTTCCTGCTCGCCGGTGTACTGCATGGTGTATCCCTCGGGGAGCTCCTCGGCCCGGAAATCAGCCAGGTAATCCTGTACGCGCGCCAGCACCTCTTGTCCGGAGTAGCCCGGCGCATTTTGTCCTTCGATCACCGCCACCCGGTTCAGGTTCAGACGTGTGATCGAGCCCAGCCCTTCGCCGTCTGCGAAGTCGGCCACGTTGGCCAGCGGAATCATATCGCCTGTGGTCGGCGACATGATGCGCAGGTTCTCCAGACTTTCGAGGCTGGCGCGGTCTTCAGGGGCAAGCCGCACCGTAATGTCGTAGTCGTCTTCGTCTTCGCGATAGATGCTCGCCTCGATCCCGTTAATAGCGGTGCGCACCGTCTCGCCAATCTGCCCGGTGCTGAGTCCGTACCGGGCGGCCTCTTGGCGGTCGACCACGATGCTCCGCTCCGGACGTGCCAGCTCAAGGTTGTCCTGGATATCTACGAGCCCGTTGAGGGTGCCTTCGCTTACGCCCTGGGCCAGCAGACGCTGCACCTCGTTCGAAAGCTCGGCGATTGTGTCGAAGTCGGGCCCTGAGATTTCGATATTCACCGGCGGCCCCGTTGGCGGTCCAATATCGTCGCGCTGGATGTCGAGGATAACGTCGGGCAGCGTACCGGCGATGGCCTGGCGCACCCGCGCCAGGGTCTGCCGGCTCGACTCGGCACGGTTGGCATAGTCGCGCAGGTTAAACGTGATGCGTGAGAGCTCGGACCGCGGCTGTCCGCCGCCGAACTCGCCGCCCCCGGATACGCCCACGTTGGTTAGCATCGTTTCGGTATTGGCAAAGACCCGCTCGTCCTCATTGAGCAGCTGAATAAGCGTTTCCTCGGCCTGCCGCGTATTGGCCTCGCTGGCGTATACGTTGGTACCCAGTGGCGCCTCCATCACCACACGCACCTGGTTCGGATCGGTCTCGGGGAAGAACTCGCCACCGGGGTTCGCGAGTGCGAACACCGTGAAGATGGCAAATGCGGCGCCCATAAACCCATTGAGCATAACGGCGCGGTTATCTGACAGCAGCTGGGGCGCTGGAAGCACGGCGCCGAGCGCTCCGAGCGCAGCAATGAGCAGTGGCAGCCCGAGCACGGCAGCAAACGCTTCAGGCGGCACCGGGCGCTGCACCAGCGTGGTGAGCCCCATCAGCAGCGCAAACAGGGCGGCGAGCCCGAGTCCGGCCCGCACAGAGAGCGTCCCGCCCCGCATCACCCCAAGCACTGAGTGTACAACCACGCCGAGTACGCCCACCGGTATGAGCAGCACAGCGGGGGCGAGCAAGATCAGTCCCGCAACGGAAAGACGGGCCTCTTCCGTGATCGGCACAGAGAGGTCAGCGCCGGCAGTGAGTCCAGCAACGATGCCGCCGACCACGGCAAGCAGTGCTCCAGCCGAGAGGCTGCCCAGGGCCAGCATGTTTTTGAGGTGGGCACGCGGTGCGTTGTAGTCGCGCTGCATTGTCCATGTTAGCAGCGTACGGTGCTCGTCGAGCAGGCGGGGGAGCAGCTGCTCCATGAAGCGCTCCGAGATGGGCTGAAAGGCGTATATGAAGATGCCATACGCTATCGGTATTGCAATGACGAACACCAGCAGCGTCTGCCAGCTGGCCAGTGCCAGCGTAAGAGCGCCCAGGGCTACGCCCCCCAGCACCAGGTACCACCCGGTGCGAGACAGGCCCGGCCCCTTCGGTGTGGTATCGGCACGCCCGAAGATAGCCATCGTGGCTGGACTGATAAACACCGCGACGAAGAGCGAGGCCAGTAGCGAGATGATAAGTGTGAGCGGCAGAAAGCCCATGAACTCGCCGATGATGCCGGGCCAGAACAGCAGCGGTGCAAAGGTGAGCGAGGTGGTGAGCGTAGCAACCGTAATGGAGCCTGCAAACTCAGCCGCCCCCTGCCGGGCCGCTTCAATCGGCCCCATCTCTTCCTCGTCCATGAGCCGGTAGATATTCTCTACGATCACGATCGCATTGTCGACCAGGATGCCGAGGGCTACGATCAGCGTAAAGAGCACGATGAAGTTCAGGGTGATGCCCATCGCCTGTAGCACCATAAACGAGACGAACATGGAGAGCGGTACCGCAATCGCCACCAGGGTGGCGTTACGCACCCCCAGGAAGAAAAGCAAGACCAGAACGACAAAGATCAGTCCGCTAATGATGTTGTTCTCCAGATCAGAGATCAGGTCGCGTACGTTCTCGCTTTCATCACCTGTAATCACCCAGGTGGTGCCGCTGGGAAACGCGAACCCTTCGAGCGATTCGATTACGCCGTCGACCGTTTCGAGAATGTTCTCGCCCGCCTGCTGCTTCACTTCAAGGCTGATCACCTGGTCGCTGTCTTCCCAGGCCTCATTGACGCGGTACGATTCGTCGGGCTGCTCGATCTGAACCTGACGCAGCCGTGCAAACGACTCTCGGTCTTTGAAGCTAAACTCCACATCGGCCACATCACGGATATAGACCGGCGTTTCGTCGGGGGCCGTGATCACGAAGTCCTCAATCTCGCGCGGCTCGTCGATCTCGCCATCCACGCGCACGAGGTAGTTCAGGCGGTCCACATCGATCGACCCGCCCGGCACGTTCACATTCTCGCGCTGAATGGCCGACACGATGTCGTTGTACGTGAGGTTGTAGCCGTGAAGTGCATTCAGGTCTACGTTGACGCGCACCTCGCGCTCGATATTACCGATCAGATCCACCTCGAGCACGCCGGGCACGGCCTCCAGTTCATCCTGCAGGTTTTCGGCGACCCGCTGCAGCCGCGCAATCGGATAGTCAGCGCCCAGGTTGATCGTCATAATCGGGAAGTCCGACAGGTCGATCTCGTCTACGATCGGGTCTTCGGCATCGCTGGGCAGGTCGTTGCGAGCGCGATCGACCTCGTCGCGCACCCGCTGGTACGCATCGGTTGTTGACGTGCCCGGCAGAAATTCAACAAAGACAATGGAAAAGCCCTCGGCCGACACCGACCGGATCTCGTCGATCCCTTCCAGCCCCTGGATTTCGCGTTCGATGGTCTGGGTAACAAGGGGCTCTACATCAGCCGGACTCGCACCCGGGTAGATGGTCTGTACGGTGATGATCGGGATTTCGATGTCGGGATTCGCCTCTTTTGGAATCGTGAGGTAGCTGGTAAGCCCACCCGCTACGATAATCACGACGAGCACCATCACTGCGGTGCGGAAGGAGACGGAAAGATCGCTGATATGCATGAAAGCAGTGTATTAAAGCGCAGAAAGAACGCCGGACGGCTCTGTGGAGCGTGTTTTTTTGAATGTGTTGCCTTACCGGGTGTCGGCCACCGGTCGGCGTGTAGACGCGGGGTCGAGCATGGCGTCGTCGAGCGAGGCGTGCCGCTGCATAATGCGGGGGCGGTCGCCATCAGCCACATTGCTCTGCCCTGTAACGACCACCAGTTCACCCGCGGAAAGGCCATCGAGCACGACCGTGCGCCCTTGCGAGGTCGGCCCCATACGGATGAGTCGGCTTTCGATACGGGGGGCATCGCTGTCCGCATCTACCACTACGTACATGCGGTGCCCGTCTTCATCGCGTTCAACGGCGCGGCGTGGCACCACAACCACATCATCGAGCTGCTGGCGCGGCATGAGCACGCGGCCTACCATGTCGGGATGCAACTGCTGATCTCCATTTTCGAGCTCTACCTCCACGTTGAACGTGCGGCTGCGCGCGTCGACCGTACGCCCTACAAAGCGGATGCTGCCCTGCAGCACGGCATCGCCAAGGGCCCGGAAGCGCACGTCAACCGGCGCATCGGGATCGATGTCGTTGATGTAACGCTCTGGAACGCCAACCTGTAAGTGCATCCGTTCGGTGCTTACCATGCGAAGTACAGGCATGCCCGGCGAGAGCTGTTCGCCAGTTTTGGCGAAGTGCTGCTCGACCGTGCCGGCGAAGGGCGCGCGTACCGTCGTGTTGTCAAGCTGGTCTTGCGCCTGTTCGACCGCGGCCTCGGCCTGGTCAACCTGCGCTTCGGCCTGGTCGAGCTGCGAGCGTACGTTCTCGAACTCAATCGCGCTGATCACTGAGTCGCGGTAGAGCGGCTCTTGACGCTCAAAGTTGTCCTGTGCAAGTTCGTAGGCGGAGCGGGCGGTGCGCAGCTGCGCTTCGGCCTGTCGAACCGCTGCACGCGCCTGGGCGGGATCGATGCGTGCCACAACCGCACCGGCTCCGACCGTCGTGCCCAGTGCCTCGCGCGACTGCAACGTACCCGCTGCCTGGGCCGAGAGGGTAGCGTCGTCGTCGGTGTCGAGCGCCCCTGTAAGATCAAGGCGGTCGCGGAACGTCTGCAGCTCGGTTTCGAGCACGTCGACCGGCACGCCCTGATCTTCGGGCTCAATCAGATCATCGCCGGTGCAGCCGGTCCATAGAACGAGCGCAGCAAGCAACGCGAAAAACGGTAGTCTTCTTGGCATGGTCAATGCGTTAGGTAATGGCATAGCAGAAGTAAGAGGCAGAAAGCAGAGAGACCGGTGTGGCGAGCGCAGAGAGGGGTGCCTCTGAAATTAAAATTGGAATGTCGCATCAGGCGTCGCACGTATAGGACGCCCGATCGCTGTTTCGAGCGCGCTGAGCGCACGCACGTAATCAAAAGCTGCCTGAAGCCGGTTGAGACGCGCCTGGTCAAGCTGCTGCGACGCCTCCCGTTCCTCAATAGGCCGGGCCACTCCTTCACGAAGGCGTTGCTGCGCGAACTCGTAATTGAGTTCGGCCCGGTCTACGTTCTCCGTCTGGCTCTGCAGGCGGTCTTGTGCAGCGCGCAAGGTGCGAAGCGCCTGTTCTACCTCCAGCTTGACGCCTTCGCGGGCCTGCTCTCGCTCTATGCGGGCCTGCTCTACAGCAATGGAGCGCTGTTGCACCTGACGGCGCGTCTGGTTGCCGTCAAAGATATTCCAGCTTAAGCGGATGCCAACGTTTACCGCCGGATCCCAGTACGCGTCGTCGAAAAAGCCCCGTGTTTCCTGCTCAAAGGCAAACGGGTCGGTAGGATCTGAGATCGTTGTTGTACGGTTGTCGGGCACCGCCCCAACGTAGTTCGCGCTCGCAAATGCGCTCACGGTAGGGAGCAGCCCTCCACGCGTGATGTTGCGGTCGATCTCGCGCAGTTCTACCGCAATGCGGGCCTGCTCCAGATCCGGACGATGCCGTGTGGCTTCCTCTGCCGCCTGCTCAATGGTGAGCGCACCAATAATCTCTGGCTCGGGGGGCGCGTCGAGGTCATCGGTAAGCACAATGCGCGTGTCAATAGGAATGCCCATCGTGTTTTTCAGTGCGTTCACTGCCAGCTCGGCCTGGTTCTCGGCATCGGTGAGCTCGGCGCGCAGGTTCGAGACCTGCACCTCGGCACTCAAGCGGTCGAACTTGGGGGCGGTGCCCTGTTCAACGGAGCGCTCGGCATCACGCAGCGTCTGCTCAGCGCGCTCTACGCTCTGCCGTGTAACACGGGCGCTCTCTGTAGCCAGCACTGCCTGGTAGTAGGCTTCGCGCACCTCGTCGATCAGTAGCTGCTCTTGCCGATCGGTACCACGCTCGTTGATCTCGCGCAGTCGCGAAGCGCCCCGGATCGCTGAGAACGCAGAGGAGCTAAAGAGCACCTGTGAGATGGTGACCCCCGCTTCAAACTGATTGGGCACGGCAAACGGGTTGCCGCTCTCGTCGGGTGCAATGCCGGCCTCGCGCTGCCCCTGGCGCTGCAGTTCCTCAAACTCCGGAAACGAGAGCGGCTCGGTTGTCGGGTCGCCATCGGTGCGAGCGCGCTCGTTGAACGACAGCCAGTCCAGGAAACCGAGCGACTGAAACAGTCCCCCCGCTTCGCTTCCCGCAAACGGATTGGGCGATCGCACATTGCGCGTGTAGTTGCTGTTCAGCGTCACGCTTGGAAAGACTTCGCCCCAGGCCTCGCGCACCTGCAGACCCGCTTCCTCGGCGTCGAGGCGTGTACTACGCAGGGTATAGTTGTTGACCAATGCAATCTGCACGGCCTCATCCAGCGAGAGCATGGCAGGCACCTCGTCGTCGCGGTCGGACGCTGATGCCGCTTCCACCGAGGTGTCCTGAGCGACGTTCTGTACGGTGTTTTGCTGGGTGTTTTGCGGAGTGCCTTGCGGAGTGTCTTGCGGGGCACTCGCGGACTGCCCCCATGCAGGCCCGAAAACGGCTCCCCATATCAGCACGGCAATGCATGCAACAGCAGTTACAGGTGGATTCGAAGAGGAGGTCATGAAACGTTGAGGGAATGCAGTAAGAAAACCGTTGCAGGGTATGCCACGCTACCATACCGAAGCGCAGCACCGGTATCACAGGGTATGCGTCACGAGATGGCAATGCCGTCGAACAGCATCGCTGTTAGAAAATCAGCGGCTTGCTCGGGCTCCTGTAAGATTGTGCCGTGTTCGCACGCAGAAGATGATTCCTGATGGGTGGTCACAGCGCGATGCACGATGAGGCCATCCACATTTTCGATGAGCATATGCGCCACCGAGTGCAAGGGCAAATCACGGATCGCCCCCTGGGCTACTGCCTGCTCAAGCGCCGGGAGCAGCGCATCCACAATGCGTGCTCGCTGCCGTTGAAAGTAAGCGACCTTCTCATCGTCGTGGCTAAAGCACATCCGGTAGGCTTCTTTGATCAGGATCACAAAGAGATCCTCACGCTCCTGGTAGAACGCGATGGCACGTGTAACCATGTCGTGGTAGCACGTACGCAGCGAACGCTCATGGCAGGCCCCAGCGAAGCTCGACGTGACCAGGTCGTGAACCTCGTCGTAGACTGTATCGAGCACGGCAAACAGCATCTCTTCTTTGCCCCCTTCGAAGTAGTTGTAGAGGGTGCCCTTCCCAAACTCAGCACGCTCTGCAATCTCGCCGAGCGTAGCGTGGGTGTACCCCTTCTGTGCAAAAACCACCTCGGCTGCCCGCAGCATGGCCTCGCGGCGCATCTGGCGCTCACGCTCGCGGCGCGACAGCGAAGAATCAGTATCGGATGCCATTGACGTCGTGTTCGGAATGTGACTTGTGAGTCATCTTATGAATGACAAGTCACTCCTGGGTAGAATGGTTGAGCAGGTTTGATGAACGCGTCGCCAATCAAGCATGAAGTGGTCAAATAGTTGCATTGTTGGGCGTGGCGCATGGGAGTAACGTGTAGTGGCACAGCGGCCCACCTGCATCAGCCCGAAGCTCCAAACGACACTGTACCATGTCTCTTTTGGCGCATAGACTATCGCCTGCGGCGAACAGGGCATCCTCCCAACGTTGTGCATAGCTCTGTGCATTAGTCGGTACCGGATGCGTCAAGGTCGTACAGCGTGCGGTCATACAATACGTATTATGAAGGCAGATCGCGGTGAATGGTACCGTGCCTGTTGCACGCGCCCCTTGATGCGCCTCGCCTTCTATTCCACCCCCCAAGGTACTTTTGCTATGAACACGCTCTTTCCTTCGTACATTCGTTCTGGCTTACAACGCCAGGCCCTTTCCTTCGCTCGCCTACGACCGTCGGCATTCTATCTCCCGTTGGTGCTGTTATTCGGTGTGCTCGGCATGGCGTTAACGCCTGCGCCGGCCACAGCACAGGCCCAGACGCCCCGTACGGTTGCGCCCTCTGTGCAAGACGTACGCGTTCACATCCAGCGCGGGACCGATGTTGTGCAGCCCCCCAGCCTGTGGTATCAGGAGGGCCTTTCTGAGCCCGACAGCCTCGGCATCATTCGTATCCCCCGGGGTCCGCGCGAGCCTGGCTCAATTACGTTCCGAGATTCACGCGGTGGGTTCGATGCGAACCTACAGCATGCCACGCTCACGCGCGACGGTGAAATTGTAGAAGTGATCATCCCCGAGTCTGTCCTGCGTGGTGAGCGGTCGGCCCGGTTCATCGTGCGCCCCCCCGATGACGATTTCTATGACGTGGCTTACCCTACCGGAACGACCTCGATTGAAGAAATTCCGGGAGAGCAGACCGTAATCGATGTGTATGACTGGTACCATGCCTCAGATACGCGTGTACTGGCTCAAGTGAACGCCAGCGAGATGCCCGGTGACATCTTTGCAAGCACTGAACTCGCATACGGCGAAGACGACCGCCCTCGCATGGAGCTTCCGCTTACGCGAACCGTGCAGGGAGTGCTGCAGAGCACGGCTCCCGGAGGAGAACGCGTCCGGTTTTACCTCACGATCCGCAAGGAAGCCCCTGTTGCACGTCCCGCTCCGCGTTCGATGGCTATGTTTCAGCCGGTCTCGCTCGACCGATCGCTCCCGCCCATGACCCGCCAGCAGTTCGTCTATCGCGACCGTCCGCGCTCGGCGCGCATGGAGTGGATTACCCGTGTCGGGTTTACCGCCGGACCAAACCGGGCCACGCTCCCCCGCAACCAGAATCAGGACTACCGGGCACAGCGTATTCGCGGCGATATCCAGACGCAGATGCGCTGGCATACCAGCGATGACCTCTGGCTGCAGATTGGTCTTCTGGCCGCCACGCAGCCTACCCTCGGCCTCAACGACCAGAATCACCACGACGTACCGTACGGACTGCAAGCTGCCACGCGCATCGGAAACCGAAACGGATTTCTTATCATGGCGGATGCTGTGCTCGAAGACTCCCCGTTTCAGCAGCAGAGCATGAGTAAGAGCGACCAGCGCCTGCGCATGCTCATGGGCCTTGATGTGGAAGGCACACGCGGCTCGTATCGAATTCTTGCTGGCCCTACGTACTTCCGGGATCAGCCTGCTATCTTCGAAACACGTACCGACGACACCCGCCAGCTGGGCATCGGGGCCCTGGCCAACTGGGTGCGTCCGTTCGACCTTGGATCAGCGCCGCTTGTGGCCGACCTGTGGGTGCGCGGCGACCGCAGCTGGGGGTTCATTGCCGACTCGGGAAGTGCTAATACCAGCGGCATGACGCGACTGGCTCTGCGCTACCACTTCGAGCTCGGCGTGTCTTCGCTCGAAATAGGCCCCGTGCTTCTGGGACAGTATCACCAGACTACCTTCGAGACGCGTCCGGGACTGACTGACTGGAGCCTGCTGGGCGGTATCGAGCTCAAGACCAATGTGCGCCTGTTCGGCGGCATCTGATGCTGGTACACAACGCTATACACAACGCTGCGACTACAGCGACTGCGGGGGATACTCGACGTAGCGTGCCACGGCAGCACGCGCATCCTGCCCATCGAGCGCTTCAATGAGCGCCAGCGCCAGGTCGAGCCCCGACGCCACGCCCGCGGCGGTCCATATCGGACCGTCGCGGGTTACGCGTTTGTGAGAGAGCTGTACGTCCTTCCAGCTGCGCACCTCGTCGTGCGCGAGCCGGTGCGTAGATACAGTGCGTCCGGTCAGCACCCTGGCTGCGTGCACGATGCGCACGCCCGTGCAGACCGACGCCACGAAGCCTCCAGCGTCTAAGCAGGCCCGAATCCGCTGCAGCACGACGTCGCTCTGCGACGCGGTCCGGCTGCCGTCTCCGCCGGGCACGATGAATAGATCGGGAACGGGCGCATCCGCAAGAGCCATGTGCGGACTGATGCGTAGCCCGTGCGCTCCACGAAACGAACCCGGCTCGACCGCAACCACCTGGCATGGCGTCCCGCCGGCCTCCTGATGCCATACGTTCAGACACTCATACGGACCGACCAGGTCGAGCTCCTCAACCGCCGGAAACCCGAGGATGTGTATCCGCTCAACGGAAGGCTCGGCCTCATCCATGCGTACGCTCAAAATCGTCCATGAAGTCTACGAGTGCCTCTACAGCTTCGACCGGAAGAGCGTTGTACATCGACGCCCGCAGTCCCCCGACCGATCGGTGTCCCTTCAGGTTAACCAGCCCGGCTTTAGCTGCGTTTTGCAGAAACAGCGGCTCCAGCGCTTCATCATGCAGGGTGAAGACCGCATTCATCGTGGAGCGCGCCTCGGGGGCCACAATGCCCTTGTAGAAGTCCGTACGATCAACGCGCTCATAAAGCATCGACGCCTTCTGCTGCTTCAGCGTCTGCATGGCCTCAACGCCTCCCTGATCAAGTAGCCACCGCAGCACTTTCTCGACGACATAGATGGGAAAGACCGGGGGGGTGTTGAAGCGGCGCTCAGCGTGCGTGCCATAGTCGAGCATCGTTGGCAGGTGGTCCTTGCGCTGCTGCAGAAACGCGTCGTGCACCAGCACCAGCGTAACCCCCGCCGGACCCATGTTCTTCTGTGCCCCGGCATAGATAAGCCCGTACGGCTCCAGATCCATCGGGCGGCTCAGGATCTCGCTGGAAGCGTCGGTCACGATGGGCACCTCCGCCTGCGGATCCCCCGAGAACTGCGTGCCATGCACCGTGTTGTTCGACGTAATATGCAGGTAGGCCGCCTCGGGCGAAAGGTCCCATGTGTCGCGGTCAGGGATCGTTGTAAAGCCGTCGTCCTCGCTGGATGCGACTGTGCGCGCCTCTCCGATGCGCTTCGCCTCACGCAGCGCCTTCACCGACCAGCGTCCGGTTAGCACGTAGTCGGCCACACCGTCTTCAGGGAGAAAGTTCAGCGGCACCTGATGGAACTGCATCGACGCCCCGCCCTGCAGGAAGAGAATGTGCCAGTCATCGCCCAGTCCCAGCAGACGACGCAGGTGCTGACGTGCGCCCTCTTCGACCGCGTCGTAGGCAGCAGAGCGATGGCTAATCTCCATGATGGATGCGCCCACGTTGCGGTATACCGGAAGCTCCTCGCGCACTTCTTGCAAGACAGACGTCGGAAGGGTACCGGGTCCGGCCGAGAAGTTATATAGCCGATCGGTTCCTATTTCAGGGGACAGAGGGTTTGGGGAGGCAGCCATAGCGTTTGGGAGCTCAGCGAGTAAGTGGGTATAGCATACTATTTTTCTGTACTGCCCCCGGTTGTTAATTGTGCCACCCTTCGCGTTTGATGTCGCAAAGACGTGTCAAGTGCATTTCAGCCCCATACCAGCGGGTTTCTATCCGGAGGTGTCTATCCGACATGTTCAGTTGCGGATGTTGATTTGGTATCAGAGATGGGTTTATCAGGAAGTCTGTACGCCATTGTCACGACGCGTCTATATCAAACACTTTACGCTTACGATAGAGCGTCGCCGGGTCAATGTCGAGCACCCGCGCCGCCTCTTGCAACGTGTCAGTATGCTGAAGTACATGCTCAATATGAGTCGCCTCGGCCTCCGCCAACGTACGCAATCCCGACGGACCTTCTACATCAGAGCTTACAAAAGGCAGGTGCTTTACCGAAAGCGTCGAATCGTTGCATAGAATAACCGCGCGCTCGATCGCATTCTCCAGTTCGCGCACGTTACCTGGCCACGCATGAGTCTGAAGGGCACTTTCGACGGGTTTCGATAGCGCTTCGACAGCGCGATTGTACTTATCAGCGTAGAAGTGGAGGAAGCGCTGAGCCAGCGGCACAATGTCGGCGCGGCGATCACGTAGTGGAGGCACTATAAGCGGCATCACATTGAGCCGGTAGTACAGGTCCTCGCGAAAATTTCCCGCATCCATTTGAGCCTGAAGGTCAGCGTTGGTCGCCGTAATCAGCCGCACATCGGCGTGCAGGGTTTCCGGGTCGCCCACACGCTCATACGCCTGATGCTGCACAAACCGGAGCAGCTTCGGCTGCAGGCTTAGCGGGAGCTCAGCAATCTCATCAAGAAACAGCGTGCCGCCATCCGACTGCGTAATCCGGCCCGGCTTGGACTGCGTGGCTCCCGTGAAGGCCCCTTTGACGTGACCGAACAGTTCGCTTTCAAAGAGCTCACGCGAGAGCGAGGGGCTGTGTATCACCCCAAACGGCTCGTTGGCACGAGGGCTCCACGCATGAATTGCGCGGGCTAATACGCCTTTTCCGGTTCCACTTTCGCCTTGAATGAGTACGGTAGCATCGCTGTCGGCCACCTGGCGCGCTTCGTCGAGCACGGCCTGCATCGCCGGACTCTCGCTGCTGGTAAGACGCGCTGGGGCCGAACGCTTCAGGTCTGATTCAAGCAGCGCCACCCGATGATGCAACGCCTGCAGATCCACCACTTTCCGCAGAGCCAGACGCACCTGCTCGGGGGTAAACGGCTTCGGCAGATAGTCGGAGGCCCCGCGCCGCATTGCCTCTACGGCGGTGCCAATAGACGCATGCGCCGTGATCACAATAATTTTCAAGTCGGGATGCGCATCGAGCAGGTCCGGGATCAACTCCATCCCTGACTCTTCGCCCAGCCGCAGATCCAGAAGCGCAACGTGGTAGGCGCCCTCGCGAATTGCGTGGCGGGCTGCATCGGCATCAGCAACGGAGATTACGGTGTGGCCGTCGCGCTCCAGGCAGCGCTGCAAGGCGTTGCGGATGCGCGCCTCGTCATCCACAGCCAGGATGCGGAGCGCGGAATCGATTGCGGTCGGATTGGTGGACATAAGCAGAGAGCAAACGTGTGTAAAGGGTATGTGCGCCGGCCGAGTAGGGGGGAAGGTGCAACGTAAAACCGCTTATGTCGTACACCGCATCCGCTGTTGTGTTACCAAAGTATGGAATATCGTCGCATGCGTTGGACGCTTCGTCGCAAAATCTTATCGGGCTATGGGCTGGTACTGATATTACTCATTGTAGTGCTGGGCTGGGCGCTGCTTAATCTTACGCAATTAGGTCAGGCATCTGATGACATCCTCAGCGAAAACTACCGCAGTATTCTGGCCGCCAACACCATGCTTGGTGCACTGGAGCGCCAGGACAGTGGCGTGTTGATCTACTTGCTGGGGGACGAGTCAGAAGGCATTGCTCAGTTTCAGACCAACCGGGCTCCCTTCGAGCGCTGGCTGGCTCGTGCCGAAGACAACATCACGATTGAAGGCGAGGCCGACATCCTCAACCAGATCGCACAGGCCTACGAGGCGTACGTCGCCGCCTTTAGCGCCACCACTCGTGCAGACACGCCCGCGCCGACGCTGCGCGAGGAGCTTCAGGCGGCCTTCATGGAGGTTCGTGATGCCTGTGAATCGTTACGCACCCTCAACCAGGACACCATGGAGGCAGCCAGCGAGCGCACGCAGACGGTGGCGCAGCAAGCCATCTGGTCGGTGGGAGGCATCGGGCTGGCCGCGCTGGGCATCGGCTTTCTGTTCAGTCTGCTTCTCTCTAAACGCATCGTGCGTCCTGTGAAAGAGCTGCAGCAAGCCTCGCAGGCGCTGGCAGAGGGGGATTACGAGGCGCGCGTATCCGAAAAACGCGACGATGAGTTGGGCGCGCTGGCCACGCAGTTCAACGCAATGGCCGACCATCTGCAGGCATTTCAGGATATGAACGTAGAGCGTCTAATTGCTGAGACGCGCAAAAACGAAGCTATTCTGCAGCACATGGCCGACGGGCTCGTTATTGTGGATGCGGAAGCACGTATCACACACATCAATCCGGTGGCCGAGAAGGCGCTGGGGAGCCGGGGCCAGAATGCTCACGGGAAGCCGCTTGCAGATCTTATAGACGAACCCTCGCTTTGTGAAGCGCTTACCCCTCCGTATCCTACCCCAGATGATAAAACCAGCGCCAAAACCGATGATGAGCGTGTACTCACCCGTACTGTTGATGGTGAGACACGCTACTACGAGTACGTAATTACGCGCATCGAAGGCCCCGACACACAGGCGATGGTGCTGTTGCGCGACGTTACCCACTTCAAGGAGGTCGATCGTCTCAAAAGCGAGTTTGTTGCAACGGCCTCGCACGAACTGAAGACCCCGCTAACCTCCATCGCGATGAGCATCAACCTGCTGCTGGAGAGCACGGAAACGGCGTTTAGCGAAGACGACTTGGAGCTATTGGAGGCCGCCCGCGATGATACCGAGCGGCTGCGCACCCTGACCCAGGACCTACTCAACCTGTCTACACTGGAGGCAGGCGGCGCGCTGCAGATCGATCGTCAGCCGGTGCCGGTTCGGCATCTCATCGACAAGACCGTTCAGGTGATGCATCCGCAGGCACGCGAGGCCGCTATCGAACTGGTCGATGCCGTTCCCGATGCGCTTCCTGCTGTACAAGCCGACCCAACTAAAATTGCGTGGGTGCTCACCAATCTGGTCTCGAACGCGCTGCGCTACACCGAAGAAGGCGGTACGGTTCGACTGCGTGCAGAGCAGATCGGCGACAAGGTGCACCTGTCGGTGGTCGACAACGGCGCCGGGATCCCTTATGAGTACCAGGCACGTATCTTTGAGAAGTTTACGCAGGTCCCAACAGATTCACAGACGGGTGGGAGCGGCCTTGGACTGGCGATTAGCCATGAGGTGGTACGTGCTCACGGGGGCAGCATCTGGGTGGATTCGACGCCCGACATAGGGAGCACGTTCACCTTCACGCTCCCCTGTGCCCCGTCTGAGCAATAGACTCGCACGGTCAGATCAGATCGACCAACGCATCAATCAACGATGGCTTCTCGTAGCGCGGAGGATACACGGCCACCACGGTCCCATCGAAATACGTCTCAACCGGGTCCAGTGTAGCCCCAAACAGAAAGCGCGCCAGGTGTGGGCGACGCGCAGCGTCTACGCATAGCGTATCGAACCTTTGTACAGCCTCTGCCAATACCGCGTCGGGGTCATCTGCCACCTGTACGACGACCTGCACCTGTTCGGTTGGAATGCCGGCCTCACGCAAGACGCGGGCTACGAGACGCTCCCCGGCGGCGTGGGCCTTGGGAGTCGAAATACCGTCTTCTGTGGCACGCACATGTACCAACGTAAGATCAGCCACACCTGCATGCCGCACAAGCGACCAGCCCCTACGGACTGCAGAAGCTGCGTCGGGTGTTTCTCGCACTACCACACCTACGTGCTCTGGGGCACATGAGGTACCACGCTTTACCAGGCTGACCTCACTCTGGGTGTGCTGCGCAATGTGTTGTACGTCTTTGGGCGAGAAGCCTGCGTACTCGGCCTGCTCCCTGTCGCCGGCCCGTGGCCATTCAATCACCAGATGCTCGGCCTGCTGTTCTTCGAGAAATGAGTTCACGGCCTCGTGTGCCGTGCGCGTCCAAAGCGTTTTGATCGCCAGGTCCAGTCCCATTCTATCAGCAGCATCCTGGGCCTGCTGTATGATCAGGTCACGCTGCGTACGCGGCATGCTCTCAGACGCAGCAGCCTGCTTGAGTGCTGTTTGCATGGGCACCTCAATGGTGCATACCCCCACGACAGGAGCGCGGTCGTACTCCATAGCCAGTGCAGTGGCGATCTGTAGCAGCGTGTCGATTGCGTCAGGGTGCGTGAGCGCAACCACAATCGGCCATACCTGATCGTCGCGGCTCGGTGGACGCCCACGCTCCAGTGGCTGCATGTCGTGCTTCTGCGAGCAGGCCTGCGCCACAGCCTGCCGTATCTGTTCTGGACGAAATGGCTTTTCAAGAAATGCAACAGCGCCCCGTCGCACCGCTTCGGCAGCGGTTTCAGCAGAAGCATGGGCCGAAAACGCAATGATGGGCACCTCGGGATGCGCCTCCTGCATCACCTCGATCAGGTCGATGCCATCCACGTCAGGAAGGCGGAGATCCAGCAGGACGGCATCGAACGCATGATCGTCAAGATAGCGCAGGGCATCCGTTCCGTCTTCTGCAAGCAGCGGAATCGCATCGGTACGCGCCAGCGCCTGCTTGAGCGTGCGGCGAATATTCGGCTCGTCGTCTACGATCAGTACGGAGCGCCCGGAAAGGGGGCCTCCTTTGTCATTTTCCATAACGGGACATGGTGAGCTATTAAAAAGCGGCCTGCGACAACAGGCAGGGTCCATACGCAATCGGAAAAATCATACCATGTGCTCTTCCAGGTGCAGCATAGTAGCTTCTATACCACCTGACCGCCAAGAAAACCCGCATCCAGATCACAAGCCAGGTCAGCCCCCTCTCTACCGTATTGCATTTTACAATACGTGACGCATCGCAATCGTGCATTATGCATGATGCCGGTATTGGTCATCTATCCAACCATGGCGGATGAGTGGCGCTGAATGGCGCATATCGGCGATGCAGGCCCATGTCTTCGTTTACGTTGATAGGACGCCTCGTACTGGAATTGAAGTTGCATATTAAGACGGGTGGCAAGCACGATCGAGCCCGACTTCATTAGCCGGGTCCGCTTGCTCGTTCTGTTTCTATCAAATTGGATGATCCCCCTTTAAAGCATGGCCAACGAATCGCAAGAACTGGCACGCGACCTCGGCTTTCTGGAAGCCTACACCATTGGGGTAGGCACCATGATCGGGGCTGGTATCTTTGTCTTGCCCGGCATTGTTGCGGGATCGGCAGGGCCTGCAAGCATGATCTCGTTTGCTATTGCAGGAGTTGTGTCCCTGCTAACCGCGCTCTCGCTCTCTGAGCTGGCTACGGGGATGCCCAAAGCAGGCGGCAGCTACTACTACGTAAACCGTGCTATGGGTACCTTCTTCGGCTCAATCGTGGGATGGGCGATGTGGTCGGGACTTATGTTTGCCACCGCATTTTACATGCTGGGCTTTGGGCAGTACCTCACGTTCTTCTACGGCGATATTCCTGTGGCGGGTATGGCCCTCATCATGGCCGCACTGTTGGTCGGGCTCAACTACCGGGGCACGAAAGAAACCGGTAACTTTCAGAACGTCATCGTAGTCATACTGATCGGGTTTATCCTGGTGTTTGTGACGTTCGGCGTCTTTAACGTGCAGTGGGATGTGCTGCGCCCCTTCAATCCGCAGGGCTGGGGAGCAGTAGCAAGTACGGCGGCCACGGTGTACGTCACGTACATCGGTTTCGAGGTGATTGCCACGAGCGCCGAAGAGATCAAAAATCCGGGACGCAACTTGCCGCTGGCGATGATCGCTTCCGTGCTTACCCCTATGCTGTTCTACGTCCTGGTGATGCTTGTGAGCACCGGCGTACTACCCGTTGATGAGCTGACCGCCTCTTTTGTGCCGGTCGCTGACGTGGCGCGCGAATATCTGGGCACTATTGGTGCCATCATGATGGTGTTGGGGGCCGTGTTGGCCACGGTATCCAGCGCCAATGCCTCGATTCTCTCGGCAGCGCGCGTGAACTTTGCAATGGGCCGCGATAAGATTCTGTCGGACTGGCTGAACGTGGTGCATCCTAAATTTCGCACGCCCGGACGCGCCATTGTGGTGACGGGTATCGTGATTTTGGCCCTCATTGCGATTGGCGTGGGCATCGAAACGCTGGCTGATGTTGCCAGCTTCTCGTATCTGATTACCTACGCGCTGGTACATGTGGCCGTTATCGTAATGCGCCGCGCCGGGCCCGCCGAGTACGATCCGGACTTCAAGCTTCCCAACTGGGCGTATCCGGCTGTACCCATCATCGGAGCCGTGTCGTGTTTGGCGGTTGTTGCCTTCATGCGTCCCGTTGTGTTGATAATCGGTACAGGAGTCATCGGGGTGGGCATTGCCTGGTATCTGCTCTATGCCCGCTCGCACGCTCCTGATAAGAGTCTGGTGGGTGAAGCCATCGCAGGCGGCCCTGCCAGTCTCTCTTCCACGAACGGACGCTACCGGGTCGTCGTGCCCGTCTCTAATCCGAACACACAGCGCTACCTGCTGCGCCTGGCTGCTGCCACCGCTGCCGGACACGATAACGCGGAAATTGTAGCCGTCAATGTGATCGAGGTCCCGCAGCAAACGGCCCTTGCCCAGGGGGTTCAGTATGAGGAGGAGCGGCTCAAACGTCAGCAGGAGCTGCTGGCCAACGTGCGCGACTTTGCCGAAGAGCTGGACGTAGGCGTTCGCACCCGTGCCATTGTGGGCCGTGACGTGTGGCGCGTGGTGCTCAATGTGATTGAAGACGAGCGTGCACAGGAGGTGATCCTGGGCTGGACCGGGCAGCGCAAGCGCCTCGGCGCCGTACTTGGATCGAACATCGACCAGATTGTCAGCAAGGCAAGCTGCGAGGTTACGCTGGTGAAAACAGGCGATGATGCCGTGGGCAATGCAGTCGCTCTGGTCGGGGAAGGCCCCAACGCTCCGCTCGGCGCACGACGCGCCCATGATTTTGTGACGTATGCTGACGGCGCCTCACTCACGCTCCTTAACGTGCAACCGCCTGTAGAAGATGACGACGCCCCGGACCCTGAGACTGTTGGCCAGCAGCTTATCGATCGGGTGGCGCAGCAGACGGGCATCGAAACGTACGAGTCCAAAGTGGTCGTCGCAGATAATGTGCGGGCTGCGTTACTTGAGGCTGTTTCCCCATACGATACCATCTGCATTGGTTCGACCCGAAGCACCTCGGTCACCCAGGCGCTTTTTGGCTCCATTCCTGAAAAGATTGGTGCCGAATCGGAAGGAACCGTTGCGATTGTGAGCGGACCGCAGTACCGCCCGCGCACGGTTTCAGAGGCCATCGTAGAGCGCCTGTCTGCCTAAACGAGCCTACCTTTACCTTTTCAATAAGCAGAGCCCTATTTTCGGGAGCCTGACACAAGAGTGCCAGGCATTACTCTGTATTCTCTATACCTTATCACCACCCGTTTTTAGTGTCTGATGTACATTATCATTGTAGGTGCAGGCAAAATTGGATCTAACCTGATCCGTCGTGCCGTCAACGATGGCAACGACGTTGTCGTCATTGAGCAGAAGCGAGACGTTGCCGAAGATATTTCGGCTGAACACGACTGCATGGTACTTAACGCCGATGCCACGCAGACCGATGTATTGCATGAGGCCCGGATCGACCGTGCCGATGCGATTATCAGCACGACGAACCTGGACTCAGTCAACATCATGGTGATGTTGCTGGCTCGCGAGCACGAGGTATCCTCGCTGGTCAGTGTCGTGCACGATGTCAATCACATACCGATCTTCGAAAAGATCGGGGTCCATATTATGGGCAATCCGCAGCAGCTCATTGCCGACCACCTGTATCACTCGGTACGCTATCCGGGGGTGCTCAACTTTATGCGGCTTGATGACGAATCGGAGTTCATCGAGATTGAACCGGAATCCGACGCTCCGATCATAGGCCGATCGCTCGAATCCGCCAAGTCGAATGGCGTTCTTCCAGAGCCGGCAATTATTGCAGCAATCAAGCGAGACGATCGCGTCGTTGCTCCTGCCGGAACAACCGCTGTTCAAGAAGGCGACCTGGTTACGGTGCTGGTTACGAAGACGTCGGCAGATGCTGTACTCAGGGCCTTCGGGCATACCGGGGAAAACGGAGGATAGGGCTTCTGGGCACGCTCCGTCTCCCTCCCGCATGCTTCCCTACGTGAGTGTACAATGTCTTCTTTTCCAACTATCGCACGCGATCTGGGCCAGATTCTGCGTGTCGTGTCGCTTACCATGGCCGCTTCGATGCTTGTTGCAGCCTTTGTTGGTGAGTGGTTTGCTCTACCTGCATTTGCGGTGTCTGCGCTTCTAACGGCCGGCGTCGGCTCAGTGCTGGTCTACCGGCATGAAGATGCACCCGCGCCGGGGAAGCGCGAGGCCATGATTACCGCCGCACTTGCATGGCTGTCGGTCGCTTTTCTGGGTGCACTTCCCTTCCTGGGTATTTCCTGGACGATTGCTCTGCAGCTCTTTCCGGCCTGGATGAACACGCCAGCCCTTACTGATACGACCGCCGTGTTTAACCATCCGTTGGATGGGATTTTCGAAAGCATCAGTGGGTTTACGAGCACCGGGCTGACGATGGCCCTGGTTGAAGATGATCTGCCGCGTTCGCTGCACTGGTGGCGCTCGTTTACCGAATGGGTCGGCGGCGTAGGAGTCATTGTACTTACCGTTGCTATTTTGGCACGTCCGGGGAGCGGGTCGCTCACGCTGTTTCGTAGTGAGGCGCGCTCCAAGAAAATACACCCGAGCATTGTATCTACGGTTACGGAGATCTGGCGCATCTACGTTGGCTTTACATTGGCTGCCATCGCCCTCTTCTGGCTCGCTGGCATGCCCCTCTGGGGCGCCATCAACCACGCCATGACGGCCATGTCGACCGGCGGGTTTTCGATTCATGGCGACTCAATCGGCCACTACGCGAGCCCTCTCATTGAGTACACCGTCATTGGGGTCATGATCGTGGGGAGCATCGCCTTTCCGGTGCACTACCTGCTGCTGCAGGGCCATCTGAAGCCGCTCTGGCGCGACGTGCAGACGCGCTGGGTTTTCCTGTGGTTTGCTATTGGATCGGTGGGGCTTATCGCGGTGCTCGTGTGGAATGGGCAGTACGGCACGCTGGAAGAAAACATCCGCAATGGGCTCTTTCAGTTCGTGTCGGCTGCCTCCAATACCGGATTTGGCACGACCACGATTGGCGATGGCCCCACCGCCGTGTGGAGCATCGGGGCGGTCTTGGTCGTGTGCCTGGGCATGCTTACGGGAGCCGCCGCTGGATCTACGGTAGGCGGGCTCAAGCTCATTCGCGTAATCACGCTCGTTAAAGGTACGGTGTGGCAGCTCCAGTCGGTATTAATGCCCAAGCATGCCGTTCGCCAGTTGAAGATTGGAGACCGCACGCTTAGCGAACCGCAAGCTGAGCATGAGTACACCGAAGCAACCGTCGTTGTGGTGCTGTGGATCGTTGGGCTGCTGGTAGGCATCGGTGTGCTGCTCGCGGCTCTGCCCCCCGACTATCCCCTACAGCACATTCTCTTTGAGGTCATGAGCGCACAGAGCAATGTAGGGCTCGATTCCGGCATTGTTGGCCCCACCATGCCCGATAGCACCAAAGTCATGCTAATCGTAAACATGTGGGTGGGCCGCCTGGAGATCATCCCCGTAGCTGTTCTGATCGGCGTGCTGCTCCAGCGCTTTGAAGGATAGGATTATCAGTAGCGGTTCAATGTTAAGAGCCTGTTTGGGTTTTGGTTTGTAGGCGAGAGCGA
>NZ_JARWGJ010000176.1:0-4981 GCF_040409695.1 Longimonas sp. | reverse complement strand
TTAGACTCTACGCCAAGGCATATAACTTATAATTATGTCAACCTGCTGGACATAGGCAAACCCCATAAGTACGAGCAATTTGCTATTTCCCAAAAGGATAAGCCAATCCGGTGTCGACTTATGTCAACCAAGTGGACATAGGACGTTATGGATTCGCCTCCCGACGGGTCTATGTTGCTGAAGGGGTTTATATATGTATTTCATGGTACCAAGGCCCTGCATAAATCGCAAGTCTCCGGCGCTCGGTCCGCTGTTCCCATGTCCCAACAACCGCCCAAGCTGCTTGATCAAGTCCGCACGGCGTGCCGTCGCTTGCAGTACAGCTATCACACGGAAACGGCTTACGTCCGCTGGGTGAAGCGGTATGTGCTGTTCCACGACACACGCCATCCGCGTACGATGGACGCCGCTCATATCCGTGATTTCTTAAATCACTTGGTCCTGGAGCGCAACGTCGCGGCCTCCACACAGAACCAGGCCCTCCATGCGCTCCGGTTCCTCTACAGCCGTGTGCTGCGCATCGAACTGGATGCCATCAACGAACTGGAGCCGGCCCAGCGCCCACGACGCTTGCCGGTCGTCTGCACGCGCAACGAGGTCCGGCAGGTACTGGGCGCAATGAGCGGGACCAATCAACTCGTTGCTGCGCTGCTCTACGGCGCGGGGCTTCGTCTCTCGGAAGCTCTCCGCCTTCGGGTCAAGGCTCTCGATTTTGAGCGGGGTGCGTGCCTCGTCCGAGATGGCAAGGGGCGCAAAGACCGTGTTACCGTGCTCCCCAGCCGCCTGCATACGCCGCTGAAACGCCACCTGCGGGGGCGAAAAGTGTTACACGAAACCGACCGCAGCGAGGGACACGGCTCGGTACACCTCCCAGACGCGCTGGGACGCAAGTACCCGAACGCCGCGTACGAATGGAGATGGCAATTTGTGTTTGCATCCACCAAACGATCTACCGATCCCCGAAGTGGACAAACTCATCGGCATCATCGCTCAACCTCTGCTGTGCAGAGTGCGGTAAAGAAGGCCGTGAACGCCACAGGTATTTCGAAGCATATCACGTGCCACACCTTCCGCCACTCCTTTGCGACGCATTTGCTGGAAGATGGATATGACATTCGAACCGTACAAGAGCTGTTGGGGCATGACAGTGTGGAGACGACGATGCGGTACACGCATGTCTTGAATCGGGGCGGACGCGCGGTACAGAGTCCATTGGAGGCGCTCTGACACTCATTTTCGAACACGTTCGGTGCGCTGCTTCAGGTAAGCCATCGCCGTCTGGACCTGCGAGGTGGCGGGGCAGGCGCGGCGTTGCAAGTCCGCTGGATGGGCTGGCGAATTAGGGCGTTTCCACCAGCCGCTCCTTCGCAGGCCGCCGTAGCTGTTTGATGGCGTATTCGCGCTGCATGGCGGCGGTTTGGGTGTCGTAGGTTTCGGTGTGGATGACCTCGACGGGCGTGCGTCCGCGGGTGTATTTGGCGGCGGTGCCGGCGTTGTGTTCTTCTACGCGGCGCTCTACATCGGTGGTGTAGCCGGTGTAGTAGGTGCCATCCGCGCATTCGAGGATGTAGACGTGGTGCGACATGTCAGCATTGGTTGTTGGTGGCACAAGATCGGAGGCGTTGCCTGTCGCTTCGCCTTCCGGCGGGGGTCCCTTTTGTCTTGATACAAAAGGGACTGAAAAAATCAAGGCTGGAAGAACTGGGCCTGACTCCGCCTGCTGAGCCGCTAAAATTGATCAAACTCGCTCGCAGGCTCGCTCAAACAAGATCAATTTTGCACGCGACCCCGCGGCTCCGTCCGTCCGGCCCACTTCTTCGAGGCCGAAGGGGCGCTCAATTGGAAAGGGGCCCGGCACTGGATAGACACTAAATGATAAAGTGATTGGAGGTCGCAGTTCTCTCTTGTTCGAACCCCCTCTCCTTTATTCCGCCTCGCTCCATCGGTCGCCCTCCGGGCTCGTGTCGGGTTTCTCCTCCTTAGCCAAGGGAGAGATGTCCACAGGATCACGCCTGCGGCGAAGCTCGAAGACAGAGGGGGTTTGAGCGGGTTGCGATGATGTAACCCACATGTCAATCACTTAACATCTTACCGCTACCAGAGGCCCGTTAGTGTTGGCTGTTGTCGGTAACACAAGATTGCAAGCGTTGCTTATCGCTTTGTCTACCGGCGGGGGTCTCTTTTGTCTTGATAATCACCGCCCGGGATATCCGCTCCGCTCCTGATCCCGGGCTAAGGAATCCCATAGCCGGGGACCGCTTGCGTCCCCGGCGATAGTTACTCGTTGCCGATGAAGAACACGGCGTTGCTCATGAGGAGTTGGCCGTTGTGCCAGAAGCCGCGCACGAGCGGGTTGTCGACCAGGTAGGTGATGCGGCCTTGTCCGTGAGGCTGCACGCCGAAGACGAGCGTCTCCTGCAGGGCGTTCTGGGCCTCGTGGCCCATGAATCCGCTGGCGGGGGTGGCGTCTTCGAGCGCGGCTACCGTCCAGCCGCTGTCGAGGTAGGCGAAGGCGCGGGCGGAGCGCTTCATGGTGAAGTAGCGCTCCACGCCAAAGGCCAGCGGGTGCGAGGTGTCGAGCGTGGTGGCGTGCACGCTGCCGGGAGTGCCGCTGGCAGCCGCGTCGCGCTGGCGGTCTTCGTAGCGGCGCAGCTCGGGCGTCTCCGCTTCGTCTTCGTCGTCAGAGGCGGGGGCGGCGAGGGCAAAGCCGTCGTAGGGCATCAGCGCATTATTGGCGGATCCGAACGCAATGAGGTGGCCGCCGCGCGCAATCCACTGCTGCAGCGCCGCCACGCGCTCGTCGGAGAGCCAGTCGCTGTACCGTCCCTCGGGCATCACGAGCACGTCCAGCTCGTCGAGCCAGGCATCCTGAAAGTTGCCGGGCTTGAGGAGCGTGGCCGGATACTGCAGCTGCTGGTCAAAGAAATGCCAGATCTCGCCCACGTTCAGCGAGGACAGCGGCTCGCCGGCCAGCACGCCCACATGCGGGGCATCGATGTAGCGGATGTTGGCGGACCCGAAGTCGGGGGCCTCATCCATGAAGCCGGTGGTGGTGCGGTAGAGCGAGCGCTCGTGCTCGGCGGCGGTCTCCTGCACGATCTCGTCGAAGCGCGCGCCCATCGCGCGGTTGTTGGCGCGCAAGATCACGAGCGTGCCGGGCTCGAAGGTGCGGCCTTCGAACTCGAAGCTCTCGCGGGCGAAGCGGACCTTCACGTCGGACTGCAGCAGATCGGACAAGAACGAGGCGTCGTTGATGCTGTGCCAGTTGGCGAGGTAGGCATACGGTGTGTCGGTGTCGGCGCCCTGCAGGGCGGGCGGTGCGGCCTGCGCATCCCCCGAAACCGATACGTCGCTATCCAGCGCGTAAGCATCCAATCCGTAGGCGTACGGCAGGCTCCAGCCCGTCATGTCGTAGGTCACCGAATCCACGATGGCCGTTTGCGGCTCCATAAGCACCTTGGCGAGGCGGCTCTTGGGCTGGCTGAGGGATACGACCAGATCGCCGGGCTCCACAGATACCGACTGATTCGTCTGGTCGGCGTAGCGCAGTCCGCTCGTGCTGGCGTCGGTACCCGGACCGGCGATGGTGGATTCGATGCCCTGGCGCTCCAGGTGGCGGTGTAGCGCGTGCACGCGGTCGTCGGGGGTGTTGGGGACGCCGGTGGAGGCGGCATCGCGGGATTTGATCAGATATGCGGCATAGTCGCCGGGGGGATTCGCGGCGGCGTCTTCAAAGTGGGAGACAAACGAGGACACGAGGTCGTCGGCCTCGCGGGCGGCGGTTTCGACGGTAGAGAGACCGGTGACGTGGTGGCGAATGAAGCGGTCGTGCAGCGTAAGGGTGTCGCCTTCGATGGTATGCACCATGAGCCCTGCGCGTCCGGAGCCGCCCTGCTCGTAGGTCATGCCGATGGCGCCGTTGAAGGTGGGCCAGGTGTCGCCGAAGCCGGGGTAGAACAGGTCGAAGCGCTCGCGGGTGAAGTAGCGCCAGTTGTTGTCGTCGAAGTAGCGCGCGTGGTTGCGCCCAACGGTCTCCTGAAAGGAGCGCTGCCACTCGGCGATGTCTTCGTGAAAGGGATCCGCTGCGGGCGCGAAGTAGTGGGGCGCGTCGATGCTCTGCTCGTGGTAGTCAACGTGCACGTGGGGCATCCACTGGTTGTAGAGCTCCAGGCGCTGCTGCGTCTCCTGCTGCGCGGCCCAGGCCCAGTCGCGGTTCAGGTCAAAGTAGTAGTGGTTGGAGCGTCCGTTGGGCCAGTCTTCTTGCAGCTCGCGGGCGATGCGGTTCGGGTTGGGCGTGGCTCCGGCGGTGCGGTTATAGAAGTTGACGTAGCGCTCGCGTCCGTCGGGATTCATGAGCGGATCCATGATCACGATGGTATCCTCCAGCCACGGCTGGGTCTGCGTGTTCGACGGATCGGCGAGCTCAAAGAGCGTCTGCATCGACGACTCGGTGCTTACGCTTTCGTTGCCGTGCACGTTGTAGCTGAGCCACACGATAGCCGGCGCCAGCTCGCCCGGCGTGCCGTCTGCAAGTCCGATGCGCCGCAGGTTGTCCTGGCGGATGGCGTCGCGCTGCTCCAGCAGCTCGGGGCTACTCACGTAGGCTACCATGAGCGGACGCCCCTGGTAGCTTTCGCCGTAGCGCTCGATCTCGACGTTGGGCGACTGCTCGGCCACGTGCTCCACGTAGTCGACGACCCGGTGGTGCGAGGTGAACTGCGATCCGAGCTCGTAGCCCAGAAACTCTTCGGGCGATTGGAGGGCATCGGTCTGGGCCGTGGCAGGGGCAGAGGCGCCTGCGGCAGAGAGCGCGATAAAAAGAAGGGTGCACAGTACGAGACGTAACGAGCGGGGCATAGGCGAGAGCATGCGCATAAGCGATACAGGACGGCGGTGGGGGGCACGGGGGTCGTCGGCTGCAACTTGGCGAAATTGTCGAGCGGTGCGTCGGCCGTGTTCACCGTGGTGGTCGGCGTGGATG
>NZ_JARWGJ010000175.1:0-5032 GCF_040409695.1 Longimonas sp. | reverse complement strand
CTCCGCTGGGCTGCAAATTGTCCCCGATATCGGCCCGTAACCCCGGCTACGAACCTCTATCGTGGTCCAATTTTCGCCACAACGGCGCTCGCTCTCGCCTGCAAACCAAAACCCAAACAGGTTCTTAGTCCTCCTGCTCATAGAAGCGGATCCCGAGGGCTGCCCCGAGACCTGCTACAGCAGCGCCTCCGAAGATATCGAACAGGATGTTGAAGGTGTAATAGTTGATGCCCCAGTTTTGCTCAAACGCGTGCAGGACCTCGCCGTCGGGGGGCTGCATCAAGCCGGGTGCAGGGTCGAACAGGGCCCCGATGGCAACAAGCACGAGCAGTACGAACTGCCGCGTTACCCCCATAACAAGGCCGGCTACGATGCCCATGCGAGCGCCCTCAATCATCGGAATAGCCTTTCCGGAGGCGGGCTCCCAGAGGCGAATGAGTAGAATGCCAACGGCAACAGCCCCGGCCATCCGCAAGAAAAGTGCGTCCACAAGGATGAGTAGAAGTCCGATGCTGGCGCCAGCTACGAAGGCAGCTTTACGTTCGCTTGTCATGCAGGGAAAGAGGGCTAACTAATCAGGAGAGTATCACAGAGTAACAAACAAGACACCGCATCCAAATGCGAATAGATTACCTGTGAGATCGTAACCGATCCGCGATTCCTAACAGGTGTAAGCTAATGCATTGGACCAAAGGGGGGTAGACCAAAAAGTGATGGGGGCAACCCATCAGGGCGCCCCCACCACTGCAGCTGCAGGTAACCAATCCTGCGGCATTAATTCCGCGTCGCAAGCACTGTATTTATAGTGCTTCGTCGATGCGCTCCAGCACATCTTCAAGGTGGATGCGCGTCATGCGGTCAGAAACGCCGCTGTTGAGCGCATCGGCGACCTCGTTACGCAGCAGCTTTAGCTGATCACGCACAAGCGGCCGCATGTCCGACTGGCTGATGTGCAGGTCAGCATTCAGCGGCGGGTCGTCGTTGCTCCCCACACGCAGGTTGCCGGAGCGCGGGGGCGACCAGTGGTCAGACTCCGCCTCGTGCAGCAGGTAGTGGGCCTGTTCCAGGTAGGCGCGCTGTAGGTTGCGGCGATACGTATCGATCGACTCGCCCTGCTGCACCTCGCGCCAGATGGCCGTGCGGGCATCGTCGAGCATGTCTGCAGGACGGTAGGTATCGTCGCCCAGAAACGCCTCATGCTCAATCATACGTGCCAGGCGTGCGTGGTTCAGGAGGCGCTGCACAGCCAGTTCCTGATACGCACGAATGCGCTCTACAGCACCGGCGTGCTCAATGCGTCGCAGCAGATCCATATCGAGGGCCCACTCGGGCGTGCTCAAGATGTGCTCATCGATGAACGCCATGGCCTTCTGCTGATACTCAGCCTCGATGGGCGTGTAAACCGGTCCGCCTTCCCCGTAGCGCTTGTGGTGTGTCCACGAGCCGCCAACAGCCGACGCTGCGTGCTCGGCGTAGCGATTCCACTGTGTCAGATTCTGCAGGTAGTGGGTCTCCAGTTCATAGTAGTCATCGCCCTCGTCGAGTACCCAGTCCATGAGGCTCTGGGTCGCAGTGCGCAGGTTACGCATCCCATAGGTGGCAGCCTCTACTGGATCGTCGGAGATGCCTTCGGTCATGCGATAGGGGTCCCATTCCACATCCATCCCAAACTGGGCGTAGGCCGAGCGATACCAGGGCTCGTCAGAGCGCTCCACGATCCATTCGTTGAGCGTGTCGAACTCTTCTTCGGGCGTGGTGGCTTCGGGAATGGGCCGGTATCCCCACATGATGGCAAACTCGTCCCATAGGCCAATCTCGCGTTCGGGCGGCACGTTGTCGCCCGGCTGGGCTACATAGTTGTAGCGGGTGCGCCCGACCGACGAGGCCGAGTGGCCCATGCGTTCTACAAACTCGGGCGTACGTAGCGAGTCAACCGGGAAGACGAAATTGGCGCGCTGGTTGTGAGGCAGTCCCATAGCGTGCGCCATCTCGTGCGAGATGACGTAGCGCAGGGCTTCGCCCATGTCCGCTTCGGAGAGCTCATTCGTCTGAAAGTCGGGGTTCGCCGTAGCCACCTGGCTGACGAGCCACCACCGCAGCCGCTCGTCCAGTCCGGCATACATGTTCATGTGGCCGCGAAGCACCTCACCCGAGCGCGGGTCGACCACGTCGCCGCCGGCGTTGGCCGAGCGCACCGGCGTAGCCACGTATCGGATGACGTTATACCGTGCATCCAGCAGACTAAACTCGGAGTCCTCCTCTTCGGTGGGAGCCACTCTCACATCCAGTGCGTTTTTGAACCCGGCCTTTTCAAAGGCCCCCTCCCACTCCATGATGCCCTCTTTGAAATAGGGAATCCATTCTTCGGGCGTGGCCGGGTCGATGTACCAGACGATCGGATCTTTCGGCTCTACGAGTTCGCCACGCTCAAACGCTTCCATATCGGTCGGTTCGAGGCGATAGCGGCGCAGGTACTGGTGGGGCCGCACGCCCTGAAAGTCGCGCGAGTAGTCGGTCTGCGTGATGGTGATGTATGTGACGCGCTCATCGGCGAGGCGCGGCATCATGGGCTCCTCGGGCAGCAGGATCATCGAGTGGTTGATCTCAAACGAGATCGTACCGCCGCGCGTGTTGGATGGGGGATTTGTGGCATCGTACGACCGCACGGCGCGAATCTCGATGTTTTCGGGGAAGCTGCGCGTAAACTCCAGCCAGCTGCGGTCGCGGTCGTACCCGCGAACCCCTAAGTCTGAACGCCGCTGCTGCGGAAACGAAAACGAGGGGTGGTCGCCCATGTACAGGTCGGTTACGTCGATAACCGAGGCGCCGTCTTGTGTAAACTCGACAGGAAAGCTGGCAATGACGGGCGAAAAATTGGAGTTCTGAACGGCCAGGTGGATGTTATCGTCCGCATCGGCCGTATTGCTGTACGACTGCGTGCGCAGATAGATGTGATCGCCGCGCTGCTCCCACTGCACCACCATGTTAGATGTCATCCGGTCGCCGCCTCCACGGGCTGCGAGCCCTTCCTGCGCCTTGGCATAGCGACTCATCACCGCCATGTCGCGCCCGAGCATCTCGTCGGGAATAGCAAAGAGGATGCGATCGTCAAGCTGGTAGACGGTAAAGAGCCCTTCGTCTGCAGAGGCTGCATTCAGGTCGGTAGGCGAGAGGTCTTGCGCCTGCAGCGGCACCGAGGGGGCGAGCAGCAGCGCCATGAGAACGAGACCGCCCAGCACTGGGGCCGTTGCGTGTCGTATCCAGTAAGCCATGATGATAAAGCAGTGAGGAAAGAGAAAGACAACCGTGCTCTCTTAACTACGCCTTCGCATCCCCCAAACGCAATTCGTTAATGCGACGGTGGCATAGATTCGTGGCATAGATTCGTGGCACAGGTCGTGCACGTGTCGTTCTGGTCTCGTTCTGGACGTGTGTGACGTAGGCTGTATGCAGGAAGTGGATTTTTGCTACGTGTGTAACAAAGTGATTCGGTTTGCATTGGATTCATGATCGTATTTCAACTCGTTAATCCGGTAGATACTGTGAGTCGAATCGGGGTATGGCTATGTGCGCTGCTGTTCGCATGGGGAAGCATTGGGGGGAGCGCAGCGGATGCGCAGCGGATCGCCAAGTACGGTGCCGACTTTCTGGCCGGCGGGGTGGATGCGCGGGCACTTGGCATGGGCGGCGCCTACGTAGCCCACGCCGATGAAGTCAGCGCAGGCTACTGGAATCCGGCCGGGCTGAGCCATCTTACGCATCCGGAGATCTCGTACATGCATGTGGAGCGCTTTGCGGGGGCGGTGTCGTTTGACTACGGAGCTGGAGCGTTTCCGATTAGCGAGCGCTCGTCGCTCGGGCTGTCGCTCTTCCGAAGCGGCGTCAACGACATTGTGAATACGCTGAATGCGTGGGATCCGGTACTAAATCAGCCACGCCCCAACTACGAAAGCCTCATTACGACCTTTTCGGCGGCGGACTGGGCGCTGTTCGTGAGCTACAGCCGGGCGCTCGACGAGGCGTGGTCGGTGGGGGTTAACTTCAAAGGCATTCGCCGCACCATTGGCGATTTTGCGGATGCGTGGGGGTACAGCATCGACGCAGGGGCACAGTGGCGCTCCGATCGCTACCGCTTTGGTGTAACGGTGCAAGACCTGTCCACGATGCTGCAGAGCTGGAGCATCAACGAGGCCGCGTTTGCGCTCGATGCGCGCGACGACGAGGACCTGACGTTCAGCGAAGTGTTCGGGCAAGATCTGCCGACAGGGGGCACGGCGCTGGTGCTTCCGGTGGTGCGCCTTGGCTCCGGTGCGGTGTGGCCGGTCGGGCGGCATGCCGTTACGCTCGGGCTCGATACCGACATTGCGTTCGACGGGCAGCAGGCGTTTGTGCCGAACATCGGCGATGTGTCCTTTCATCCGCGTCTGGGTGGCGCCTTCGCATATGCCGGGGTTGCGGAGCTGCGCGCAGGCATCAGCCGGGTGCAGGTGGGCGAAGACATCGGGCTCGACATTACGCCGTCGGTGGGAGCTGGGCTCACCCTCAATCAGGTGGCCATCGACTTCAGCTTCGGCGACTTCGCCGGACTCACAGCGCAGGACCTGGGCTACTCCTACCGCATTTCCGCGCGCGTGCGGTTCGAGCCGCCGGGGGAGTGAGAGGCTGCAGCTGTAGATAATCCGGTAGTGGATAGAGGCTAAGTGATGAAGCAGTTGCAAATTGCAGCCTCGTCTCGGTCGAACCCCCTCTCCCTTATTCCGCTTCGCTTCATCAGTCGCCCTACGGGCTCGTGTCGGGTTTCTCCCCCTTAGCCAAGGGGGAGATGTCCACAGGATCACGCCTTTGGCGAGGATCGGCAGACAGAGGGGGTTTGAGCGGGCTGCAATGATGTAAACCGCATGTCAATCACTTAGAGCCTGTTTTGATTTCTTACTTTGGGCTGCGAGCGGCTTCAATGGGCTGCAAATTGCCCCCGATATCGGCCCGTAGCCCCAGCTACGAACCTCCATCGAGGTCCAATTTTCGCCGCATT
>NZ_JARWGJ010000174.1:0-5043 GCF_040409695.1 Longimonas sp. | reverse complement strand
CGTGTGGCTGAAGGCTCGTCGTTAAACGCGGAGCGCGGTGCTCTGCAGCTAAATCTTATAGCAGAAGCACCGCGCTTGCGATCGGGCCGTAGCGCTAACGAGGACCTGCTGCACGTACGCACAGCATTCCTTCCTATCGTGGCAGTTGCTTAGCGGATCAGCATCGCATCTCCAAAAGAGAACAACTGATACTCTTTGTCAAAGGCTTCCTGATAGAACTCCATCGTGAAGTCGTACCCGGCAAAGGCAGAAACCATCATGATAAGGGTGCTCTCCGGTCGGTGAAAGTTCGTGACCAACTGGTCGGTGATCTGGAAATCGTACGGGGGGTAGATGAACAGGTCGGTCCAGCTGGAATCCGCCTTGAGCTCCTGATTTGCAGACAGGCTCGACTCTATGGTCCGCACCACAGTTGTGCCAATAGCTGTTACCGTGTTCTCTTCGCTCCGCAGCGCGCGGTTCACCGCTTCGGCTGTCTCTTCTGGAATCGTATACTGCTCCGAGTCCATGCGGTGCTTGGTCAGGTCTTCGACCCCAACGGGGCGGAACGTTCCGCGTCCCACGTGCAGCGTAACCTCGGCCACGTGCACGCCCTTGTCTTTGAGGCGCTGGATGAGCTCAGGCGTAAAGTGCAATCCGGCGGTAGGCGCTGCGACTGCACCGCGATGCTCGGCGAAGATGGTCTGATAGCGATCGCGGTCTTCCTCTTCTACCTCGCGGTCGATGTACGGCGGGAGAGGCGTTTCGCCCAGCTCGCGAATTTTGGCGTACAGCTCCTCGTTCGTCCCCGTGAAGTGCAGGCGCAGGGTGCGTCCGCGCGAGGTGGTGTTGTCGATGACCTCCGCCGAGAGCTCGCGGTCGAAGTAGAGCTTGTTGCCAATCCGGATCTTCCGTGCCGGGTCGACCATCACGTCCCACAGCCGGCTCTCCGGGTTCAGCTCGCGCAGCAGAAAAACCTCAATGCTTGCGCCGGTCTTCTTCTTCTTGCCAAACAGCCGGGCCGGGTACACCTTGGTGTTGTTGACGACAATCACGTCGCCTTCCTTGAAGTAATCGGGCAGTTTGTTGAACACAGTATGCTCAACGGTTTTGTCTTCGCGATTCACCACCATTAGTCGGCAGGAGTCGCGGGGCTCCGCGGGGTACTCGGCAATGAGTTCTTTGGGGTAGTCGTAACTAAACTCCGATCGTTTCATGGACAAGGGTGCTAACTAAAAAGATGAAGGATGTACACGTGCAACAGCTCCGCAACAACGCGGCGCCTCTTGGGCGAGTGGAAAACCAAAACCCAAACAGGCTCTAAATTGGCATTGATCCCGATTCAATCGTGGAAAACGTAGGCAGACAAGCCCAAACGCCTCTTTTTTTGCTAACACACTGGACTTATCTATACAGGATCGTCTACACTGGATCGATTGTACTGCATGGGTGCGCTGAATCGGTGTGCTGAATCGGTGCGTTGCCCGCCTCACGTCAGCTACGCGGGCGTTCCAGCGGCAGACGGCCGTCCACGCTGCATCTCGTTGGGGCGGGCGGGGGCGGCCCCGGCGCGGTCGTTCTCCGGATACAGCGCCTCGGCCACAAGCTCGACGGCCCGGTAGAGGCGCGGGCCTGGACGGTTGAAGTAGGCGTTGCCATCGAACACAAAAACGCGGTCTGCCTGCACGGCACGCAGGGTGGGCCATACAGGATGCGCGGCGAGCGCGTCCCAGTCGCGGGCCGTTTCGCTCAGCGTAAACCCGCACGGCATCACGAAGAGCACATCCGGATCTGCATCGGCGAGGGCCTGCCACGTGATCGTGCGCGACGCGTCGCCTGGCTCTGCCAGGAGCGCATGCCCGCCGCCCTGCGCCACCACGTCGGGCGTCCAGTGCCCGGCGACCATGAGCGGATCCATCCACTCGATGCAGGCAACGGTGGGGAGCGACGCGGGATCGGTGCGGCGCTCCAGGCCGATCGCTTCGTGCAGGGCGCGCAGCGCTTTCTCGCGCGCGGCAATCCACCGCATGATGGATTCGGCGCGGCCCAGCCGGCGGCCCATGCGCAGGGCGGTATCGAGCACCGCCTTAAACGTGTCTGGCTGCATCGAAAAGAGCTCGGGCGGCGCCTCTCCCCGGTCGTTCATGTAGCGGTGCAGGGCGCCCTCGATGTCGGATAGCGACGCGGCGCAGACCTCGCACTGGGCCTGCGTAAGCACCACATCGGGCTGCAGATCCGCCAGGCGGTCCAGGTCTACGTCGTAGAGGCTCAGTCCCTCCTGCACCCGGCGCTGCACCGCCTCGTGGATGGCCCGCGACCCCGTCTCATCGGGATAGGTGGGTGCGGTGAGCACCGGGAGCGACGTAACCGACGGCGGGAAGTCGCACTCGTGCGAGCGCCCCACCAGCTGGTCGAGCGCGTCCATAACGGCAACCCACTCGGTGGCGGCGGGAAGTAGCGACGCAATGCGCATGCGAACAGGGAAACGTGAGCCGTGGCAGTGAGAAGATGCCTCCGTAGTGAGACATGTGTACTATGCGCGACGCGCCCATACGTTGCCTGCTGGCCTGCGCCGCGCTTCCCCCTGTCTGCTTTTTCGTGCGACTGCTCTACCGGCTGCCTCCTCCGGTTTCGAGGATGATCTCGCAGAGGAGCCGTTTCTGGGTGAGGCGCACGGCGCGCCACAGGTTAAATGCGGCTGCGAGGCTGAACAGCACCGGCCACAGTACAATGGAGAAGGCGTTGGCGAAGGGCGTTGTGGTGAGGGCGGTGCCGGTGTGGGCCAGCGTGGTGAGGAGCGTGCTGGCCACGAGCAGGACGAGCGCAGCCACCGACGTAGCCTGCGCCCACCAGAGGGCCCGCTCGATGCGGGGCAGCTTTTCGCGGGCTGCCTCTTTGAAGGCGCCTCCGCGCTCCAGCTCCTCGCGCTCTTCGTTCGACAGGTAGACCTCCGCATCGCCAAAGGAAGCAGCGTGGAGCGCGTCGAGAAAGCGGTTCTGCAGGGGCGTGGGCATGGGCGTGTGGTCGTTGAAGCAATGGGCCGAGCGAGTGTATGGATGCGGCATATACGTATGCTACAAGTACGTATGCTACGAAAGAACGCCTGCGAATGCGAGTCGAAACGGCGCGTGGCCTGAGATGTCAACGGGCCCAGGCCATGCGCTGCAGCCCGGCATCGGCGAGGGTCTGGATCTGCAGCCGGTCGGCGAGCGCCCAGAGCACCGCCCGGGTGGCTGCGGCATCGCCACGGGCCGTGTGGAAGGTCCACCCGGAGGCCTGCTCGCGGCCGACGAGGCGCCGCGCCAGCGTTTCAAGCGCCAGGTCGGGCAGCCCCAACTGGGCGTCGAGGCGCGCAGCGCGTGCCAGCGACAGGGTGTCGATGTAGCGGATGGCAAAGGGCGAACGGTGCTGCCGCTCGGCTTCATACGCCAGAAAGCGAAAATCGAACGCGAGGTTGTGGCCGACAACGACCGCATCCGCAAAGCAGCGCAGCAGCCGGTCGAGCAGCGCAGCCACGGGCCGGTTGGCGGTGCGTTGCCAGTACAGGCAGGTTGTTTGGTGGTCGAGCACCGCCGCCTCGGTGATGCGCGCGCCCCGGTCGGGACGCAGCCCGGTTGTTTCGAGGTCGAAGAACCGGAGCGCACTTGTGTGCAGGAGCCAGCTGGTATCGTGCGGCATCGTGTGCGTCCGGCAGGTTTCGTTCGGAGAAGTGTTCGGGGAGATGCGGAGCGCCCCCTCTCTGTGAAGGATTATCGCTTCCAGAAGATAGCGATCAAGGCTCCGAGCACGACCCATCCCAGACGCGCGGGCCATACCCGTCCTGAAGCAGGTGCGCTCTCAGGAGGGTCGGATGCCGAGAGGTTGGCCGCCGGCGTGCCGTGCGCAGCCAGCCCCGACGCACCGGTCTGATTTCGTTCTGATCGGCGATGGGCGGCGTAGACGCTCGTGAACTCGGCCCCCAGAAAGAAGATCTGCGCCACGTAGTAGATCCACAGCAGCAGGGCGGCGAGGGCTCCGGCGGCGCCGTAGGCCGAGGCTACCGTCGCCTGCCCCAGATACCAGGCCATCGCGCTGGTGCCCAGGCTAATGAGCAGGGCCGTACCTATTGCACCTGCCCACACGTCGGCCCACGCCACATCGGTATCGGGAAGCAGCCGAAAGAGCAGCGCACAGAGCCCAGCCAGAAGCACAAGCGTACTGAACCGCTCCAGCAGATAGAGTCCGGTAGCGCCCCCCAGCGTAGCGATCATTCCGCTGAGCACTGCATTGAGCACAAGGCTCGCGAGCAGTCCGCCCCCCACAGCCAGCACCAGCAGCAGCGAGAGCAGGCGGCTCCGCAGCAGCCCCCACACGCCGGTATACGCGGGCGTAGCGTCCCAGATTGTATTCATCGCGTCTTGCAGGCGCGCAAAGAACGCCGTGGCAGCCACAATCAGCAGCGCGCTACCCAGGAGCACCGCCCAAGTACCCTGTGCGGGCGACACCGCAGCCTCCTGCAGGATCCCTTCCACAAGTGTGCGTCCGGCCGGCCCCACCACGCTCTCGACCTGATCCAGAATGGCCGCCTGCGCCTGCATCGACTGCCGCCCGTACACCAGCCGCACGGTCGCCAGCGCCAGTACCAGCAGCGGCGCGAGCGAGAAGACCGCATAGTACGCCACCGCAGCCCCCAGCCGCTCGGCGCGGTCCGCGCTGTACGCGCGCAGCGTGTCTGTCAGCAACACCTTGAGCATGGCAGCGGAGGAGGCATCTGAGGCGGCGCCAGGTGAGGGGGCGCCCGGAGAGTCACCCGGAAGGTCGTCGGAGGCAGCGTCGGTCATAAAATGCGGTAGGGGTGTTGGGATGCAGGCGGCATGCGTTTCTTCCAGATGCATCTTCTAACCCACTGCGACACAGCCCGTTCGCTTCTGCCTGCGCCTCGTCTTTGCAGCTGTCACGGGGCGGGGTTCACTTCATGACACCGGTCCGCCAGCATCCGGAAACGACGTTGCAGAAGGGTCCGTTCAGATACCGTTTGCCCGTTGCGCCTGCCTGTAGCGCCTGCCTGTAGCGCCTGCCTGTAGC
>NZ_JARWGJ010000173.1:0-23801 GCF_040409695.1 Longimonas sp. | reverse complement strand
GCAACCGCCGGCCGTGCATTTCGCCGGGCACCAGACCAGCGGCGCGTACTTGAAGCAGCTCCTTGCCCACCTCGACGGGAAGTCCGTCTTCGTGAATGTTATCTCGAAAAGCGGCACGACTCTCGAAACCGCTCTTGCGTTTCGCGTGGTACGACAGTGGATGGAAGACCGCTTCGACGACGCCGACGACCGCATCATTATCACGACGAGTCCGGAAGGCGGAGCGCTGAATGCGCTGCGAGAAAGCCATGCGTATACGCGTTACGTCATCCCTCCCGATGTGGGTGGGCGCTTTTCCGTTCTCACGCCGGTTGGGCTACTCCCTATTGCTGCAGCGGGCATCGACATCCGCTCGCTCCTCTACGGCGCGGTCGACATGCACCGCCACCTCGATGACCCTTCTGATAATCCGGCCCTACAGTACGCCGCGCTACGCTATGCTCTGCTTCAGAACGGATACGACGTAGAGGTGCTGGCAACGTTCGAACCCTGCCTGGCCAGCATTGGCGCCTGGTGGCAGCAGCTCTTCGGAGAAAGTGAGGGCAAGGACGGCACCGGATTATTCCCGGCAACGGTCGAGTACACCACCGATCTTCACTCGCTCGGCCAGTACATGCAAGACGGGCAACGCATCGTGACGGAAACCTTCCTCATGGCTGAGGACACCGGAGCCGACATACAGATTCCAGATAGCGAGGCTAACCTCGACGGACTCAACTATGTGGCCAACCAACCCATGAGTGCCGTTACGCAAGGTGCATATGAAGGAACAGCCCAGGCCCATACGGACGGAGGCGTCCCGAACTGTACGCTCTGGCTCGATGACATCAGCCCCGGCTCAATCGGCGGGCTGCTCTACTTCTTTGAACATGCCGTTGCCGTGAGCGGCTATGCACTCGGCGTTAACCCCTTCAATCAGCCCGGTGTTGAAGACTACAAGCGTGAAATGTACCAGCGACTCGGTCGCTAACCGCTGACCGTTTCCCCTACACAGCGCCTTCAGAGCAAGGATCGCTCGAATAGAGCCCAACTTGTCTACGCCAATGTGGACAGGTTGGGCTTTTGTTTTGTCTATTCTGGCGATTCGTCAGGTTATCCACAAAATCTGTGGATAACCTGTTGATAAGTCGGGCATAACTTCTGGATAACCTGCAAGTTACCCACACGTCTAATCTTCATGTGCACAACTACCCAGTTATCCACAAATGCTCCCAACTTATCCACAGTTATCAACACTGTGGATAACATGTCCGCTCAATTTGAGCTTTTGTCGTGGATATGTGGATAACATACCGAAATCTGCCCTGACGCGCCCGTGCCGACTTATCACGGCCCCTTTTGTGTGGATAGGTTGTGGATAACTCCCCTAAGTTATTCACATTGGGGCCCTCAGCATGTGCATAAAGAGGTTTTCCACATATCCACAGCCCCTACTACTAATACAGCTTTTTAATTTTAAAACATATATTACTATTATATAAGCATGTGGAAAACGCAAAAGCGACTCGATGCGTGATCATGAACCGATACACTCACGTATACCGCAACTGATCAGTTCGACTCCTGTACACTGAAGTATATCACCTACTCAGGTCTGCGTATTCTCTCGTGGTAATGTATGGGTCGGATAGCAGGCATTCTGCAAGCATGTCACATTGTCGGTCCATTGTTGCAGGTTTACCAATTCACAGTCCAGACAGACGTCCCATCGGTACGAAGCCAAACCGCACGTCCTGCTGTAGAGTGAACTTCGGCTGCAGCCGTTCGCCATCGCTCCACGACCTGCGGGTGTGGGAACCCAAACATATTGTAGGCTCCTGCACTAATCACGACATGGGTTCGGGCTGGGTTGGCAGTGGATTGAACGAAGGGAGACGTACTACTGGTGATGGACCCATGGTGGGGAGCCGTTACGATATCACTCTGCAGCCGGTCACCGTAGAGATCCACGAGTTGCCCTTCCAGTCCATGCTCAGCATCACCTGTAAAGAGTACCTGCACAGATCCATAATGGAGCGCGGTGACAACAGATTGTTCGTTATGGCCATGCAGCCCATCGCTGGCAGGGTTTAAAGTGGGGGCAAGCCCAACAACACGAGCATGCGCCCCCAAGGCAAGTGTATCTCCTCGCAGAACGGAGCGGTGCATAACGTCAAGGCTATCTACCAGATGGCGCACATCACGATAAAGCATGCCATCGTCAGGCTGACCATTGTCCCATACAGCATCTACAACTCCAGCACGTAAAAGAGCAGGCAGCCCTCCGATGTGGTCAGCATGTGGATGCGTAACGAGCACGGCGTCGAGAGAACGAATCCCTGCATAGCGCAGATGAGGAAGAATTGTACGCTCAGCAGCATCAGAGTGCGGCGTGCGAAGCCCTGCATCCACAAGCAGGTGATGTCCGTCAGGGGTCCGAACGAGCGCTGCGTCGGACTGACCAACGTCGAAGAAGAGGATGTCGAGTGTTGGCTGCAGTGGGCGTGAAGCCATCATCCCCCACACGGCGACCGTGAGCACAGCCAAAAGCGCCATAGCACCGTGTTTGGAGCGCCACGTACGCATCCCCCCAAAGACAAGAAGAACAGCTGACAGTGCCGCTACGACACCGGCTGGCACGTAAGGAGCAGCCCACTGCCAGTGTCCAAACGCGGTGGCCCCCCAAGACGCCACCGCAACAAGAGATTGAGTAAGCACGTCAGCTGCTGCGCCAAAAAGCATCGCTACGCTGGGTAGAAAGCTGGTTACGAGTGTAAGGATACCTGCAGAGAGTGCAAGCGCCGTGATAGGAATCGCAACTACATTGAGAAGAAGCCCGGCTATTGATACAAATCCAAAGTGGAGGAGCAGAAACGGAGCTGTTCCAAGCAGCGCTGCCGCCGACACCGTAACCGACTGTGTCGTTGACCGGAGGGTTTTGCCCCGAGTGCACCATGCCGGCAGAGCGTTCATAAGCTTCGGGTTGAACAGCACGATACCCGTAACGGCCGCAAATGAAAGTTGAAATCCGGGATCATAGAGCGCTGCAGGACGCATCCAAAGAAGGATGAGACCAGCTGCACCAAGGGCATTCAGCGTAGCATAAGACCGCTGCGCGAGCGACCCGCCAATCAGAATGGTTGCCATAATCGCAGCGCGCACAACCGATGGGCGCGCACCCGTAAGGGCAACATACGTGACCAACAAGAGCAGCGTAAAGGCAGCCCGGCTTATGTCAACGCGGCGCTGCGGCCACCCGAGGCGCATGAGCATTGGGCGTAAGAGCTGGTAGACAACCAGGCCTACGAGCAGCACGTGGAGTCCCGAAACAGCGAGCAGGTGCATGAGCCCCGTTGCAGCAAAGTGGATTCGGTGGTCTGGGTGTACGTCGCTGCGATCGCCCAGGAGCAGCGCTTGCTGAATGCCACGCGCTGCATCGGTATGCACGTGGGTGTTCAGCTGCTCGTAGACGAAAGCGCGCATGTGATGCACGAGGCGGTCGTACCCGGCAGGAGCTGAGGCCCGGTGCACAACGTCTTCTGAAGAAGCAACCCGCAACGTCCAGTAGATTCCATGCTGACGCAGGTAGGCGCCGTAGTCAAAATCGGCCGGGTTGCGCGGTGCCGGCGGAGGGCGCAAGCGTCCTTGCATCTGCCAGCGCTCCCCGGCTATGACCGCAGGAAAGGCCTCGGGCATGTCGGCCCACGCAGAATGTTGCCACCGCACCTGTATCTGATCCCGGATACGAAGCGTGTCAGTGGCTGTGAAGAGGCGGTCTGCCTCAAGCACGAAACGGACAGACTCCTCTGAGGCGATAACCGGACTCCGGATCGTGCCAGCCACCTCTACGGGGAGCGAAGACCCTATAAAGGAAGTGGGAAGCGTACGCAAGCTGTTTGGAGGTGGGCTCTGCCAGAGCGTATATCGCAGTCCGCCAGTGGCAACCAGCACGACGAGTAGCGAGAGGGTGTAGAGCGTTGGGCCCAGGCTAACCAGGTGCATGTGCTGATGCCAGATACCGAGCATGATGCCCAGCAATCCTGTAGCAAGTATGCCGGTCCACACCATCCATGTGAGAAAACCGGCTGCTGCTCCCGCTGTGCCGAGCGCAAATGCAATAGCACAGGCCAGAAGCGGAACGGTGTTTGGCGCAGGCATAGGGGGAATACGTTGAACCAGGGCAAGACACGCACAGCCACATATGCACATGCAGGACACTACTGGACAGGCAGATGCAACGTAAAAAGTGCACTTGTGCGAATCAGGTGTGAAACCATGGGGTTTGCAGACACATCCGGAATCAGCCCACGTGCGGAGCAGATAGGATGCGTCTGCATTCACTTATGACCTTCTCCCTCTGCCAATGAGCTCTCGACGACAAGCGCGCGAGCGTGTGATGCAAGCGCTGTACGCCCGTGACTTGGCGGGTGGCAAGCCACGCCATCATGTATACACCCTGATTGAGCCTGAACTGGAAGGGGATCCGGATGTCCTTGAGTTCGCTCAGGCGCTTTTCAAGACCACGGCAAAGAACGAGCGGCAGATTGACATCTATCTGAAGGCGCACCTGGATAACTGGGAACTCGACCGGATCTCAGCGATCGACCGGGCGGTGCTGCGTATGGCTACATGCGAGCTGCTTCACTTTGAAGATATTCCCCCCAAGGTTACGATCGATGAAGCCATTGAGATCGTGAAACGCTTCAGCACCCCCAAGAGCGGCGACTTTGTGAACGGGATTCTGGACTCGGTGCTAATGGAGCTCTATACCTCAGGAGATCTCAATAAGACCGGGCGCGGCCGTGTTGGCATGGATGCCATTGCTGAGCGGGCTTCGTAGGTAGTCACCTCATATTCTGCATGCACATCTTGTACGAAATTGATACGCCTTGAACCCAAACTCGATGGAAAGGTATGAGCCTCACGCAGTCAAAAAATAACAGTACGTTTATTTTAAGCATGTTGCTTCGTAAACTACAGCCTGATCACCATCCTTTCCACTTGCGTGTGTGCTACTAAGGCGCTGACTGTAGCCGCTCTGGTTCTCGCCCACGTGCAGCATCATTGTCTACATTATGGGCCTTATCGCCATAGGAGATATCCACGGATGTGCCGCATCGCTCGATGCACTGCTCAATGAAATTGAGCCTACCGAGGACGACCATCTGCTTTTCGTAGGTGATTATATCGACCGCGGACCAGGGTCGCGGGCCGTCATTGATCGTCTTCTGGAGCTGAAAGAGGTCCACGAGTGTACGTTCCTGCGTGGCAACCACGAGGCACTGATGTTGGACTACCTGGATGCCGGCGCTTTTAACCTGTGGCGTATCAACGGCGGCATCACAACCATGCAGAGTTACCTCTCTGAAGACGGTTCCGAAGTCGTTATTCCTGAAGAGCACGAAGCATTTGTCCGCAACACAAAGCTTTACTACGAGACCGACGATTTCTTTTTCGTGCATGCCGGGCTCAAAGCAGATCTCACGATCAAGGAAAACATAGATCAGTTTGGCGAGGAAGTATTCCTATGGGAGCGGGCCCATCTCGACGCAGACTCGTTCGCCTGGGAGAAGCCGGTTGTGTGTGGGCACACGCCGCATGCAGAGCCCATCAATCGTGATAAACTGCTGATGATCGACACCGGGTGCGTGTATCACGAACAGCCCGACATGGGAACGCTTACCGCTGTACGTCTGCCCGAGCGTTCATTCATCGAGGTGAGTTACGCCGACGGCACGCCGGCAGTCCGGTAGCGCCCGGCTGAAGTATCTGCCAGTACCCCCGCAGTCTTCTGGGAGACGGGGCCGGTAAGCAGATGCATCCTGGCTTGATACCCACCAACATGCCCGCATCTCTGACGACGCTCTCTCGGAGCGTCTCTGTATCCAATCGCTGTTACGCGATATCCGGGTGAAGATGGCGCCTGGCTGCCCTACAAACGCGCTGCCATGGCACAATCGCAGTGGTGTCTCGTCCGATGTATGCGCTGTTTTCTTGCACAGGTGGGTCCTGCTGGGACGGATCTGTGCAGGCGCCCCCACGGGTGTGGGTGCGCTTCGTATACTGTTGAACTGTTTTCTCGCTTATGTCTCTTCGCTGTGGTTTTGTAGGCCTTCCCAATGTGGGAAAGTCGACGCTTTTCAATGCCTTGAGCAATGCCGGTGCTGAGTCGGCGAACTATCCGTTTTGCACAATCGAGCCGAACGTAGGCGTGGTGCCTGTGCCTGATGAGCGCTTGCATACGCTGGGTGAGCTCGCTGAATCGGCAGAGGTAATCCCGGCCAGCATCGAGTTCGTCGATATTGCCGGACTGGTCGAGGGGGCAGCGGAAGGCGAAGGGCTGGGCAATCAGTTTCTGGCCAATATCCGCGAGGTCGATGCGATCATTCATGTGGTGCGCTGCTTCGACGACGACAACGTTGTGCATGTATCAGGGAGCGTAGACCCGGCCCGCGATATCGACATTATCAACACAGAACTTCTCCTCAAAGATCTGGAGACAGTAGAGAAGCGTGTGGAGCGTACGCGCAAGCCCGCCCAGACGGGCGACAAAGACGCGCAGAAGAAGCTGGATACGTACGAGCGCCTCTACGACCACCTGGCCGACAGCAACCCTGCACGCACCTTCCCGGCAAAGGAACGAGACCGCCCGCTGATCAAAGAGCTGTTTTTGCTAACGAGTAAACCGGTCCTCTATGCTGCCAATGTCGACGAGCAGAGTCTGCCCGACGGCAACGACTACGTAGACGAGGTGCGTGCCATTGCTGAGGCGGAGCAGGCCGAGGTCGCAGTCATATCAGCTGAGATCGAGTCGCAGATTGCGGAATTCGACGATGCGGCAGAGCGCGAGCTGTTTCTGGAAGAGCTTGGTCTCGAACAGCCCGGGCTGGAGCGGCTCATTCAGGCAGCGTATCGGCTGCTCGGGCTCATCACGTTCTTCACAGCCGGTCCTAAAGAGGCACGGGCATGGACGATTCGGGAGGGCACCAAAGCACCACAGGCAGCAGGCACAATCCACACCGACTTTGAGCGCGGGTTCATTCGTGCCGAAACGATTCACTTCGAGGATTACGTCGAAGCAGGTTCAGAGGCTGCGGCTCGCGATGCTGGAGTGATGCGGGCTGAAGGCAAAGACTACGAGGTCAAAGACGGAGATGTCATGCTTTTCCGGTTCAACGTGTAGGCAGGTCGCCCGCCGGTATCCGTTCAGGCGGATACATAGGCGTATGTTCGCTCACCCATATCGCCCCATCCATCAAATGCGAACTCATTCTTGGGCGTTGTGAAAGGATCGATGCTGGTTTCGGTCCCGTAGGTGTGCGCGCTGTGTATCTGCTCGTATGCCTCAAATGAGAGGTCGTAGCGCGCATCCAACTGATCCTCGATGGTGAGCGCTTCGATCTCAGCACGCCACCCGGTGCACACGGTCTCGGCGTGCACCTCGGCCTGGGCGCCCGACCCATACGACCCGACCAGCATGCGCTTGCCTACGAGGTCGTTGTCGTGCCTGGCCGCTTCGAGGAGCGCGCTGGCACGGGCCACATGCACCGAGCCGGTGTACCAGTTCCCTGTGCGACGAGAGAGCGAGAGCGTAGGAGCAACGGTGGCCGTATACCACGTCTGGAACGGTTCGGTATTGCGAATCGCCTTCTGGTAGTCGTAGCGCGCCTTTTTGTACGCATCCGCATCGTCGAACGCATCAGGTGAAGGAGGCTCGCCCACAAGTCCAAGTAGGGTTTCTTCCTCATCGGTACCTGCGATGAGGTGGCGGTAGGTCATGAGAGCCGCTTTGCGCACCATGCCCGGAAAGGGGGTGTGGAATGGCAGGTAGGAAACATCTGCTTTGTGGATGCGGCCCGCTACCGATTCATAGTCGTGCAGCGCCTCACGAACCCGGTCAAGATAGACCCCGATAGATCGCCGTCCGTCAACGCTCGGAAACTGCTGATTGGGTTTCAGGAAGTCCGTTTCATCTTTGCTGCCAATGCCCTGCTCGGTCGACAGCGCAACGATTGAGGGCGTTTCGGTGATGTACAGCGCAACGGCTCCGGCACCTTGCGTCGCCTCGCCTGGATCGTCGCGCTCATACAGCGCGGTATCGGTCACGACGACGAGCGCCCCACGTCCGCGGTGGCGCTTGGCTCGAATCCAGTTGCAGGCGTCGTCGACTGCCTGCGTGCCCGAGAGGCACGCAAACTTGCGTTCGCCCTTGTTGGCATGCGACAGGTCGCCTTCGAACACCTGTTCCAGGCAGCCTGCAATGTATGTGGATACGGGCTTGGAGCGATCGAACGACGATTCAGTGGCTACATCGATGCGCCCAATGTCGTTGAGCGTAAGCCCCTTGCGCTCAATAAGACGCTTACAGGCATTCGCGCCCATCGTGACAATGTCTTCGTACACGTCCGGAAGCGAGGAACCGGTAAGTCCGAGGCCCTTCGTGTATTTGGCAGGGGCTTCGTCTTTCACCGGAGCAAATGTATTCGGCAGGTCAAGAACCAGCTTACCGGTCCATATTTCCATTGCGTCGATGCCAACAGATGCCATATCGGTGTAGGGGCCAGAGAGAGAAGGTCGGGTATGTTAAGAGACGTTAAGGAGGAGCACGTCGGTGTAAAACACCAAGCGCGACAAAAATGAACCCACTTCTTGGTTCGCGGGTACGGAAACGCAGAATACACCGCTCCAAATAGCTGCACAAGCAGAGCCAGCACCAAGGTGCACAGCAATGCGGACAAGCTTTTTGGATGCACCAGCCCCGAACAGTGCGGGTTCCAGCGGTGCACGGTCTCTGTCATCCATTACGTTTCTGTCGCGTTTATCTTTCTTTACTATGCGTATCTGGGTTATCTGTGGATTTCTTGCGGGGATGTTGTTTGCCGCAGGCTGCAACGCTGAATCGCCAACCGACACATCGCCAGCCTCCGAAACGGCGTTCGTTCCAGCGTCGCCCGCCGATTCGTTGGCACTGCGTCTGTACGAGGCGCACGGAGGCGAGGCGTGGGAGGCTGCGCCCTACCTGCGTTTTGACTTTGCTGTAGAGCAGGGCGAACAGCAGCGCGTGGTAGCACGCCATCTGTGGAACCGAACAGCCGGCACGTACCGGGTGGAGTGGACCAACAGCGAAACAGACTGGGTGGCTCTGCTTGACCTGCATAGCGACGACGATCCTCCTGTAGGCCAGGTCTTTCAAGACGGCGAAGAGGTCGTTGGCGAGGCTGCGGATGAGGCGCTCCAGCAGGCCTATCAGCGCTACATCAACGATACGTATTGGCTGCTTGCTCCTCTGAAGGTGCTCGACGAAGGCGTACAGCGGACCTACGATGCTGATGCATCTACGGCTGGCCGCGAGGTGCTTCACCTCTCGTTTGGCGACGTAGGACTTACGCCAGGTGACCAGTACTGGCTGCACGTTGACAGCGAGACAGGGCGGCTTGTAGAGTGGGCGTTTCATCTTGAGAGCATGCCTGAGGACGCGGAGCGTCGCCGCTTCATATGGACAGGCGAAACCGCGTTCGATAGCGCAGCGGGGCGCATCCACTTGCATACCCGAAAAGAAAGCACCGAAGGCAACATGGCTATCACGATGCCGACGCTCGATCTGCCAGAAGCGGTAGACGAATCGCTCTTTACAGACGGCACCCCAAATCGGCTTCAGTAGCGGTTGCGTGTAGATAGCGCAGCGCTTCTGCCCGGCCATAGCCATTGGGCCGGTTATATCAACTCGTTGCAATACGGACCGAGACGCACGCATGGATTATCGGCTTCAAATCGCAACGCGGTACCTGTTTAGTCAGAAGCGCGTGTCGCTCATATCGATCATTACAGGACTCTCCACGGTGGGGGTAGCGTTGGGCGTGGCAGCGCTGATTGTTGTGCTTTCGGTCATGAACGGCTTCTTCGACTTTGTGCGCGACCTCATGGTCTCGCTGGATCCGCACGTACGCATCGAAAGCACAGAAGCGCCCGGACTGGCTGAGGCTGCAGATCTGGAGCGGCTTGCTCTTCAGTACGACGACGTGGCCTCGGCCTCTGCATTCGTAGAAGGCCGCGCCGTTCTGATGCAGCGCGAAGGCACCGGTCCGGTTCGCACAGTGGTTACGGTGCGTGGCGTAGCACCAGAAGCAACCAATGAGATGCGCGACGCTATGCGGTACGGGCAGTTCGATATCGCCTCTGACATTACGGGGGATAGCCGCGCCGGGATTGTGCTGAATACCGAATTGGGGCGCTCGCGCGGGCTGATGCCGCAGGAGGGAGACGATGCTCCGGTCGTTGGTCTTATTTCGGCAGCAGGCATCGAGCAGAGCCTCACCAGCGTCTTCAGCGTACCACGCCTGCACTGGTTTGGCGTGCGCGGACTCTTTGATATGCAGGCGGTACAAGACGAGAATCGGGTGTACATTGGCGTGTCGGAGGCGCAGCGTCTGTTCCGGCTCGGCGATCGGGTTTCGGGGATTGACATTCGCCTGCACGACATTGAGCGCGCTGATGCGCTTAAAGCACAGCTTGAGCGCGATCTCGATGCAGATGCGTTCACGGTGCGCACCTGGTATGACATGCAGCGTGCGCTTTTCGACGTGATGCAGCTTGAAAAGTGGGGCGCATGGGCGATCCTGTTTCTCATCGTTATTGTTGCCGCGTTCAATATCGTAGGGTCTCTGACGATGGTGGTGATCGAGAAACGACGCGATGTGGGGGTGCTTCGTGCGCTGGGTGTATCGGCACGCAACATTCGCCGCATATTTTTGCTGGAAGGCGCTCTCATCGGGGCGGTAGGAACCGGTATGGGGGCCGGACTTGGGCTCGGGCTGGCGCTGGCACAGAAGCACTTCGCTCTGGTGCCACTCAGCCAGGCCGAGTCGTTTCTGATCGACGCCTACCCGGTGGTTATACAGACCGCTGACGTGCTTGCTGTCGTCGGGCTTGCATTCGGGTTGTGCGTTGTGGCTGCGCTGTATCCGGCAGCCCGCGCAGCATCGGTGGCTCCTGCTCAGTCCATTCAAGGGGATATGTAGACCGTGTCTTCATCAAAAGCGCGATGGAACCAGGCCAGTCTGTAGGCAATTACACTATGTCTTAACAAACAAATGGGGTTAGATCCGTCTACAAAAAGACTGTCAACAGACAATGCACAGCCCCGAGTCTCTTGCGCTTTTTTTTCGCGCCAGAGGCAGGATGGTTCAACGACAACCTTCTCCGAGTAAACGACGGCCCTCGCTATGGCACGGAAAGACGACTTGACCGGCAAAGGCCCGGTTTCAGGAAATACGGTATCGCGTTCCAACAACAAGCAGAAGCGCCGCTTTCAGCGCAATCTGCAGAAGAAGCGGTTCTACATTCCGCATGAGGATCGTTGGATTACGTTGAAAGTGTCGGCAAAGACGCTGAAAACGATCAACAAAAAAGGCATCCAGGCTGTGTTGAAGGAGGCGCGTCGGCAAGGAGTCAACGTGTAGCTGAGCCAGAAGCGCGCAGTTGACAAAGCTGTATGGCGCTAAAGAACATGCTCGGCTTTCACGTGCTTATCGAACCATGCGCTGTGCGCGTGCTGTACGCCAGCAGAGGCCGTGCACAGATGTACTAAGGATGTACACATAGATACCAAAAACGATATGGCAAAAGGAAACCGCGTTCAAGTTATTCTTGAGTGTACCGAGGCGCCCGGAACCTCGCGTTACCATACCACCAAGAATCGTCGTAACACCACCGACCGGCTTGAACTGAAGAAATACAACCCGGTTTTGCGTAAGCACACCATTCATCGAGAGAAGAAGTAATCATGGCTAAGCAAAAGAAAGGCGGTGCAGCCAAAAAAATGGCGCGTATCGTATTTGCCCAGAAAAAAGAAAACGGACATTACAGCTTCCGCCAGAAAATGGTGCCTTTGGATAACGTGAAGGAGGAACTGAAGAAGAGCCGTAAGAATTAACACGGAGCAGGGTGCAGCGGTAGCGGCAAACCAGTCGCAACTGAGGCACCGTAGCAGCGTGGCACGGTGTTGCAAACCATCTACCTGCACGCTGCATTTGCAATGTACACACGGGGCGTGGCGCAGTCCGGTTAGCGCACCTGCTTTGGGAGCAGGGGGTCGCCGGTTCAAATCCGGCCGCCCCGACTATCTACGCAGCCGCACAGCATACGGCGTGCCTCGAGCATGCGCTGTGCGGCACGGGCGTAGGTTGACACCCATGTGCAACACAGTCTCCCTGCATCTTTCCCTGCGCCCGTAGCTCAGTTGGATAGAGCAGCGGACTTCTAATCCGCAGGTCGCAGGTTCGAATCCTGCCGGGCGTGCGTTTCTGCAGAAGGTTAGCCACTCCATGTGCAGCACGGCGCTGCCTCTGGAACCTGTTACTTCTGCATCCAATAAAGCAATCTACCATCTACGGTGACGTGGCCGAGTGGTTAGGCAGAGGCCTGCAAAGCCTTGTACGGCGGTTCGAATCCGCCCGTCACCTCCCTTACTGCATACGTACTGTAAGCAAACATCTTCTGCTTGCGAAATATGAAGAAGCCCTTGTCTATCACAGACAAGGGCTTTTTGCGTAGTGGATAAGAAGGCTAATACGTATGGTGCCTGTCCGAATGTCCGAAGAGCAAGCACCGGCGAGCAAGCTTCCAGGGACAAAGATTTATCCTGGGGCTTGCACAGCCTGAGGATAAAGCCTGCTCTTATTTCTTATAAAACCTTGCTTACTAAAGCATAAGAAGTACCTACTTATATGGCCCGGGCGCTCCAGGCGGTCCTGTTGAGCTGAGGCGCAAAGCTACGCCCCAAGGCAAACGGTCCGTAATTTCGGCTCACCGCTCCGCATGCGAAACCCACTCGGCATCCAGGTTCTGCCCCAGTGGCACTCGCTTCCGCCTGTGAGCTCAAAGTCCGGTAGTTCCCATTTCACTACATCGGGCCTTACCTGTCGATGGAGGGCATGTCGGAAGATGTAGAGGGCACGTCGTCTATGCCGGCTTGCCCGTTACCGTGTCCGACCCGGTCTGTATGTGTCCATAGATAGTTTTCGTCTTCAAGCCACTGCCAGAGCGCAGGCAAGAAGGTAATGGCAGCGAGGAGCGTTGCCCCAATGCCCACAACAGCGAGCAGCCCGATCGACTGCAGGCCAGGATGAAAGCTTATCAGCAGGCCCCCAAATCCAATGATCGTTGTGAGGGATCCGATGGTGACATGCTCACCTGTGGAGCGCAGCACGGGCCAGATGCTACCGAATCCCTCCTCGCGGTAGCGATGCACCAGGTGCACCCCCGCATCGTTTCCGATGCCGAGGACAGCAGGCAAGACGACCATATTGTAGAAGTTGAGACGCAGGTCAAAGAGCTGCATGATAAGAAGCATCCAGAGCACCCCCACGACCAGCGGAATGAGCGCAAGCGCGGCCCATCGCACGCGACCAAAGTTTACGTACATCAGCAACATCACGATCAGAAACGTAGCTGCAATCATGTATGGGGCCTCCGCTTGCATCAGCCGGAGCATATCGGCTGCTACGATCGACGTAGAGCCGGCGTGATATGTGGTGCCGTCGTCCAGTACCACTGTACCTACCTCCTCAGCAAACGCCATAGAGTTGCGTCCGTCAGAGAGTCCGACCGACGGGTAGACCATCACAAAGCGGCCCAGTTCGCCATCGCGCGTGGTAAACTGCTTGCGCAGGAAGTCGGGCACATCCTCCAGCGGAATGGGGGCTGTAGTCTGTGCGGCACGGCGTAGCCGCTCCATATCTTCCGAAGTATCCTGGCGCAGATACTGGTTCTCGTTAACCGTTTCACGAATGGAGGCGATGCGTTCCAGCTTCTCACGCTGTGTCTCTTCCGTAACGGGAAAGCGCTCCTGTAAGCTTTCCACAGCCAATATAGTAGACCCTTCTTGCTCCGCGCGTTCGCGCAGCGCATCTACAATACGTGGCACATCTTCCTGGGTATCTGCAACGATGTAAGCTGGGTTGCGACGGTCTTCGTCGCCGGTGCTTACTCTGTTGATCACGTCGGCCCGTTCGCGGTACTCTTCAAACACAGGCTCAAGCGATCCGAAGTCATACTCAAACTGGGCCTGTGGAAGAAGAACGAGAGAGGCAATGACCGCGACGATGCTGGCAATGATGATACTACGTGCCCAAGGGTATCGGCGCTCATCAACATCGACCGCATCGCGCGCAGCCGCTGTGCGCCCGCGTAGGTCAATGAGCGAAAGCCGCTCCAACACGGTGAGCAGAGCAGGCATTACCACGGTCATAGCAAACAGAGCGAAGAGTACGCCGATGCCCGCAATGACGCCAAATTCACTGAATCCCTTGAAGTCGGCCGCATAAAGCACGAGGAGGGCCGATGCAGTCGTAAGAGCACCAATAGCAATGGCCTGACCGGTGCTTTGGAAGGTTGTTTCAATAGCATCGGAGATGCGAGCGCCCCCGCCTCGTTCTTCGGCATAGCGCCCGTAGAAGTGAATCCCGAAGTCGATGCCAAGTCCGAACAGCACAAGACCGAGCGTGGACGTCATGAGGTTCAGCGATCCAAAGGCGAGATACGCCACGCCGCCTGTCCAGAGCAGGCTCATGAGCAAGGGGCCGCCGATTACGAGCGCCATGACAGGCGCACGCAGCACCTCACTGATGAGCACCCGTCGGTCTACAGTGCGGCCTACGCGTGCGCTGTACGACTTGTACATGAAGTACAGCATCACAAACAGAAGCAGCACGGTAACGCCAGCCCCGAACGACTCGGCGACATCTGTCTGAATAGTCTGTATTTCGGTAAACTGCCGGTAGAGACGTCCGGCCAGGGTCACCTCCATATTGGCGTGGTACCCGGCAGGCTCCATCTCGGCAACGAGTGCCTCCAGGTCGTCGTAGAGCTCGCGAATAAACCCGATATCGGTGCTGGTAGCCGTAGGGTAGAACCGCACGACCATGGTTGTGCTGTCGTCCGAGATCGGATACTCTGTGCCGATGAGGCGGTCGTACATAGCCTGCAATTCAGCCCCGTCATCGTCTTCCTCATCCTCATCAAGGTCGAAGTAAAACGGATTAGCTTCGAGCTTAGCCTGCTCGATCGTGTCTTCCAGAAAGGCGTCGACGCGGTCGAGCTCATCCTGGGAGGCAAAGTAGAGCGCGTTATCTTCCAGAAACTCGGTTTCGCGTCTGTACTCGACCCGAGACAGGTACGGCTCGCCAGTGCTTTCACGCGTCAGGTCGAGAGCGCGAGGGATCAGGTCTTCCGCAAATGCTTTATTGGCTTCAAACGACGGACTCTGGATTCCAACGGCCAGGTCGCTTTCGCCGCCTACGTTATCGCGGAGCCGCTCCAGGGCCTGTACGCTGTCGTAGTCGCTTGGGATCAGCTTCGAAAAGTCGGTGTCGATGCGCAGGTTTTGAGCAAAGAACACCCCGATGGCCGATAAAAGCACTGCACCAGCCAGGACCCATCCGGCATAGTGAACGACGCACTGCATAAAGGGGCGCAGGGCCCGAAAAAGTCGGCTCATAGTAGAAGAGGCATCGTGGTCAGACGAAAGCGGGATAAGGCAACGGCGAGCGCCTCATCGGGTTGATGGAGATGCTATCGAGAGTGGTGGTCTGGGCGCTGGATCTGAGGGCGTATCTCGATTTTTCCAAAGTCAGCCTTTGATTCTGAGCCCGTCTCCGTAGAGTCGGTCCATAGCGAGATGCCGATGGGCACGTCGGGAGCGCTGCGTCCAAATACGCTGTCATAGTCTTCGACGACATCGCGCTCAATGGTTACCCACTCGCCCACGTTCCCGTCTTGGCCCGAGGCCACAACGATGACGCGCAGGTTTGTAAAACTGACTACAGTGCCTACAGGCAGCGTGCTGCTGTAGGTGTATTTGATGCTACGTGGCAGGCCCAGCCAATTCGTTTCAAACGTGACGTATAGGGCAGCCCCGGTATCGTTGAGGCTATTGCGGTCTTCGCGTGCTCCTTCAGGCAACTTCTGGGCGCGCCAGGTCCACCGCAGCCGGGGATACTCGTTCAGATCCCACCGGATGCCCCCCTGCTCGCCGTTGGCAGCCAGTGACATGCGTATGGCTTCGCCACGGCTCTCGCCACGAAGAAATTTTTTGCCGTCTTCCTCCGTAACGTAGAATTTTTGGTTCTCATCCATGTGGCGCTCCATGGGTTCGAGTGTACCGCTGCGTTGGGCATGCCCCCAATTGGAGGGGAGTTCCCCAACGGCAGTGCTCTGGAAGTCTTCAACGACGATTCCATCGCTGCCTGTGCTTTGTGCCGAAGCTGGGATAGAAAAAGCTCCAACAGCCAATATGAGGAGGTATGTGTTGCCCAGGTGGGCCAGGTAATGTGTAAGGTCAGGGCGCATAGCACTGCGAGCAGTCGACAAAAGCATATTCAGAACTAACATGGATCGGGGGGCTATTTGAGGAGAACCGTAGTCGATGCCTTATCGCTGTAAGAGGCACGTGTCGTAGGGCAAGCACCGGTGCTTTATTTCGTTATGATGCGACCTGCGCTATGTCTCACTGTCTCACTGGCTGCGGGGTACACGGGGGTACACGTACTATATAGCCAATAGATGTGCCATGGCGCACGTAATCGATGGAATACAGAGAGGAATACAGAGAAAGAGACAGGTGCTTCACGAAATCTAACGAGGAAAGGGACTCCATTACTTATCTGTGGATGGCGTAGGCTTAGCTATCTGCCTTAATGCCTATATAACATGCCTCTCGTTGCGTGGCACATGCCTACAAAGCATTACGCTCTTAAGCAATCATCGTCTACTTTTGTAAACGGGTAACGGGCGACAACTATTTAGGAAAAGCTGCATCATCCTTTTTTGGGTTAGTCACGTTCAACGTGCATCTTGGGCTGTTCATGATCGGGCTAATTTAGCCCGTGTAACTATTTGCGCCACAGGTACGGTTTAGCGCGAAGATTCCTGATTTCGCGCCACACTTTATACTGTTTTGCTTTTTATAACAGCCGCGTTGTACGCAGGGAACGTCACATCGGCTCGGCACTACGGCGTGTTGTAATATCTCATACTCTGGCAACTACGCCCCTCGTTTTTGTGACTGTCAAACAGCGCCTGCGTCGTTTCTGGAGGCGATTTAATGAAAGTCCGTATGCAACCCCGATCAAAAGATGGGGGCAACGGCTTCTGGTTGTGGGTATTGTCGGTGTAATTGCCTATCAGCTTTTTGAAATTGGGTGGGCGGAAGTGCTGCGGTCGCTTCCCACAGAGCCACTTTTCTACATCCTGTTTTTCATCTCGTTCTTTACGCTTTCCATCGCGGAGATATTTATCTATCGCCAGGTATGGCCGCTGTCGCGCTGGAAGCTGTTTAAGGCATTTCTGACAAAGCGTGTGTACAACGATGAGGTGATGGGGTATTCTGGCGAGTTCTATCTCGCGGCCTGGGCCCAGAAAAACTTGGGTATTGACGTCAAAGAGATCGCTAAGCATGTACGTGACAACAATATCCTTTCGGCGGTCGCATCAAACACGGTAGCGGTTGTACTAATCGGGCTCCTCATTTTTACCGATGTGATCGGTGTTGAAGATGTCTTCGGTAATGTTGACGTGATACACGTACTGGGCGGCGTGTTCATCATCGCGGTTGTAAGCGTTCTATTTGTACAGTATCGCGAGTATATATTCAGCTTACCATTGCGCACGTCGCTCATCGTGTTTAGCATCTACCTTACACGGTTTGTGATTCACCATGGCCTGTTAGTAGCGCAATGGGCCGTTGTGCTGCCCGACGTGCCGCTATCCACCTGGCTCATCTTTGCAACGGTAATCATTATTGTGAAGCGCATTCCATTTATTCCGAGCCGCGAGCTGGTATTCATGTGGGCTGGCATCGAACTGTCGCGCACGTTGAACATGGCTACAGCCTCTGTTGCGGGTATGTTGCTCGTAACCAGCGTGCTGAAGAAGCTAACCAACCTGGTCTTCTTCCTCATTCTGTCGTACACGCAGAGGCAGCCGATGGCGGACTCAACGAGCGCGGACAGGGCAGACGATCGTGCGTCTTCTGCTTCCGAGGCGCCAAGTGCATGACTTCATCCCTCCTTCCTGCGCGCTCATTTTTAGACACTACGTAGCCATGGATGACCCGCATGTTGACCCGTCATCCCGTAATCAGTCGCCTATTGATGCGGTCGTAACGTGGGTTGATGGAAACGACCCCGACCATCGTTTAAAGCGTAGACGAGCATCAGGGTACCAAGAAGAGGCCGATCAGCAGGGTATGCTACGCACCGGAAGTAGCGAAACCCGGTTTCAGGATAACGGCGAACTATACTACTGCCTGAAATCAATCCGTGCATTTGCCCCGTGGATTCGGCGTGTCTACCTTGTCACAGACAATCAGCGGCCCGATTTCTTGGATGCACACGACGAGCTCCCGGAAGACATACGCGTTGTAGACCACACGACGATTTTCCGAGGGTACGAGGAGGCGCTTCCTACGTTTAACTCGCGAACCATAGAAACCGCGCTCTGGCGCATACCAGGGCTCGCTTCTCGGTTTATCTATTTAAATGATGACTTTGTCTTGGTTGCGCCCACCCAGCCGAGCACCTTCTTCGCAGATGATGGGGTTGTGCTACGGGGCACGTGGAAGCGCCTCTCGCGCTTTGGCCCAGTTCGAATGTGGGTTAACCGGATCGCGACCACAATAGTAAAACAGACACTGGGGATTACCCGGTCGATGAACCATCTTCTGCAGATGCGCTCTGCGCAACTGGCTGGATTCGAAAAGCGGTACTTCGACGTGCCCCATGTCCCTCACCCGATACGCACTGCAACCCTGCGATCCTTTTTCGACGATAACGAGGAGCTCTTTGCATCAAACATCCGGCATCAATTTCGGAGCACAGAGCAGTTTTCCGCGATATATCTCGCACACCATCTTGAGATTGCGCGCAACCGTGCCGTATTAGAGGGTACAGACGGCGTGACAATGATCAACGGGGAGATGAGCCTGTCTTTTCTTCTGGAGCGCAAGCTTCGCCAAATCCGAAAAGGTAGATATGCTTTTACGTGCTTGCAGGGGTTTGAGAAGTTTAGTCCAGAAGTCCAAGCCAAGATAGAGGCAACCCTCAATGCACGAATGGACGTACATTAGACGGCGTTTACAAACGCTTTTGGACCCGCGTGTCATCAGGTGATAGGTCGTCTGTTGCGTTGCATGTGAAAAGGACGCGCCTTAAACGGCCTATGTACGGATATTCATTGGATGTCCACGGGCTACTTGTAGAGGGACTGTGCGGACCGTTTCTATTTACTTGCGCATCAGCTATTATATAAGTTCTCGTTCTGTTTGACTGAATTAATTGGTGCTTCTCTCATGGCCTACCCCTACGACCAGATCGAAGTCGGCGACTCGTATTCGATGAAGCGGGTCATCACAGCAGAAGATGTACAGACATTTGCCGATATCACCGGAGACGATAATCCACTTCATGTAGATCCGGACTATGCAGCAGAAAACTCGCGTTTTGGCAAGCCGGTTGTACACGGCGTGTTCTTGCTGGGCCTTATCTCGAAGGTGCTCGGACGCGACTACCCGGGGCACGGAAGCATTGCAGTGGGTATCTCGTGTCGCTTCTTGCGCCCCGTGCCTGTAGGGTCTGAGGTGACCGTTGAGATCAAGGTGTCGGACAAAAATGAGGAGCGCGAGCACATTAAGGTGCGAACGTACGTCTACCTCGATGGAAAAATGGCGCTCGGTGGCGAGGGCACGGTCATTCCGCCGTCAGAAAAAGATGTGGCCTGGGCCAAAGCGCATCAAGACGGCGTATCGTAACAGCGGCCTCCCCCAGTTGCCTTCCCCCTGCACGGGTTCTGTCTGCTATTGCATCAGATGTGCAGGGAGACGTATAAGACGGGTAGCGGGAAGATGTTAAGTGATTGACATCTGGTTTACACAATCGCAGCCCGCTCAAACCCCCTCTGTCTTCGACATCTCCCCCTTAGCTAAGGGGGAGAAACCCGTAGAGAGAGGGGATTCGAACAAGACAAAACTGCGGTGCTCGATCATCCTATCATTTAGCGTTTATCCACTACCATAAGACGTACAGGTGAGCAGCGGCAACACGTTGCTTGATGAGAGCGCTGCTCGTTCAGCGTGGCAGTTTTAGTATACGGCCAGGCTCGATCATCTCGTCTTCGTCAACCTGGTTGATGATCGCCAGATCGCTGAGCGAGAGGTCTGAGGGCAGAGCCGACTCGTCTACAAACGACCGGAAGGGCGCGCGCTGCGACACTTCATGTAGGCCTACCCGGGTGGGCTGCCGGTTTAGTTTGTCTGCGTCGCGCAGCGGTGCAAATCCTTCAATCGTGCGAGCAAACACGTCGCGGTACGTATCATAGCGGTCGCGGTTGGTTAGCCCCTGAAAGACAAGCTGCGTGCCCTCATGCTCGAAGAAGTAGGCTACAACGCGCAGGGCCCCCCCGCCTTGCTGGTCTGCCTCACCGAGTACACGCTGCGCACGAATGCCGTTGAAGCTACGCGTGCTGCGGTCAATCACGCGCAATCCTTCTTGACTGGCGAAGGCCTGTGCCGACGCTTCTGGACTGTCTTCCTGCGCAAACGAAAGCCCGAGAATCGCTTGCTGGTTAGGTTCTACGAGTACAACCTGACGGGCCTGGTTCACGACCTGATACTGCCGAGGTACCGGAAACTGAAAGCGCAGGTCGGGATGGTAAAATGTGTTGTTTTCGGTGAAGCCCTGACGCGGGTTCTCGCCAAGCACGAGCCCTTCAACCGCGTTTAGGTATTCCGCTTCGTTTCGTTCGGTCATTGGCGTACGCTGGCGCCACTCATCGGCCATTTCACGCACGCGGACCTCACGGTTACCTGGGTCGGGGTGCGACGATTGCCAGGTTGGAAGGGTCTGCCCGCTCTGCTCCTGGATGCGCTGCAGCGTGGTGAAGAACGCAGCCCCTTCGCTGGCCTCGTAGCCAGCAAGAGCCGCGTACTCGACGCCCAGTGCGTCAGATTCCCGCTCGTGTCCTCGGCTGTAGCTGAGTGAGATGAGTTGTGAGGCCGCACCCCCCAGATTCAAGATCTGACTACCAGCCCCTTCTCCGATGAGCCCCTCCCCCAGTACCGCTCCACCGATTAATCCAATCTGAGTGAGCTGCTGACGGGCGGCGCGCTGCGAAGCGTGCCGGGCGGCAACGTGAGCAATCTCGTGCCCCAGCACCACCGCAAGCTGCGCCTCGTTATTCATGTGGGCCAGCAGTCCGCGTGATACGTAGATGTACCCGGCCGGGAGGGCAAAGGCGTTCACGATCGGACTGTCGAGCACCCGAAACGTGAACTCGGTTTCGCGAAATTGGGCGGGGGTGTCAGTGCGCCGCATGTGGCTTTCAGCAAGCACACGCCGCGCCACGCGATCCACATACGCTTCCAACTCCTCGTTGTCGTACACCCCGTACTGCTGCTGAATCTGCTGGTCGGCCTCGCGGCCCAGCTGCTTCTCCTGCTCCCAGGAGTACCCAAGGGCGCGGGTATTGCCAGTGACAGGGTTTATGCCGCGCGTGCATCCTGTTGCCAGCAAGGCTACAGCCAAGAGAAGCACGGGCCAGAACGCCACACGGTGCATCCACAGCATGTCTGTCTGGCGATGTTGGGTAGGCAGCGTATGCGGATTTCGTTGCATGATGTGCGTGGCCGTCAGTAAGATATTGGGTGAGATATTGGATGCAGCATGGATATAGCGCTCGCAGCTATGGCGTTACGACGATGAGACCGAGGCGGCGGTTTCTGATAGATTTTCGGAGGATGCATCAGAACGAACGCGGGCAGCCCCGTCGTTGGTATCCACACGAAGCAACTGGTGGATCGGTTCGTGAAAAGGTACGCTCGCTTCGAATGGAGCAGCGCGCGTGCTGGTAATAAAACTCTGTCCGATGTCGTCGGACTGCAGTAGCTCCATGAAGACCTCGGTGCGGGCGGTGTCGAGCTTCCCGAAGGCGTCGTCGAGCAGAAGCAGAGGCTTGCGGTCTAAGGTGTCGGTGAGATAAAAATACTGGGCCAGCTTCAGGGCCATCGCAAACGTGCGGTGCTGGCCCTGCGAGGCATAGCGCCGCACCTCAAGGCCGTCGAGCCGAAAGATCAGCTCGTCGCGCTGCGGACCCACGAGCGTCGTGCCGCGCTTGTACTCATGGTCGCGCTTTTCCTGCAGCCGGTCTCGGAATGCTTCAGCAATCGAACTGGACTTGTCAGGAAGGTCGGTTGAACCGGTTGGAAATGAGTCGTACTCGATCGTTGGCTTTTCAGCAACGGTCTGGATGCGCTGGTATGCATCCTGGAGGTACGTGGTAAACGTGCCTAAAAACGTCTTTCGCCGCGCGACAACGCGGCTGCCGAGCTGCACTACTTTCTGGGTCCACGGAGCCAGCAGAGGCTCGGGCGGAGGCGAGGATTTCTTGCGGTACTGCCGCAGCAGTTCGTTACGCTGCTTGCGTGCCCGGTTGTACTTCATGAGCGTATTCATGTATGCCGGATGCGCCTGGCTCAAGATGTTATTCAGAAACCGGCGTCGCTCATCGGGACCTTCGGCTGTAAGTGCGTGGTCTTCGGGTGAAAATACAACAACTGGAAGCTGGCCGACAATATCGGCAAGGCGCTCCAGCGGGGCGTCGTTTACAAATACCTGCTTGCCTTCATGCGGAACGTACACCAGTTTGACCGTCATGGGGCGGCTACGTACTCCAGTGAACGTGCCTTCAAGCTCAAAGTACGGAGCCTCTTGCCGAACTGCATAGGTGTCGTTCGATGCAACGAAGCTTTTGGTGAGGCAGAGATAGTGGATAGCCTCCAGCGTGTTGGTCTTCCCAACGCCATTCGACCCCACAAGCACATTTACCTTAGGGGTAAAGTCGACCTCGGTGTGCTTGTGAGCACGGAACGAGCGGAGGCGAAGCGATTCGAGTGTCATAAAAAGCTGGAGCCGAACAGAAACACGGAACTATCTAAACGGCGTACCCAGCTTCCGGTTTTGTTCATGAAAGTGGATCTGTCGGAAACAGGGAAGCTGAACCAGATAATCGAGCTTATGCACGTGCTTAGCGCTCAAGCGCTCGTCTGGCTTCCAGCTACAGACTCGCCTATGCAGACAGGCGGTGCGAGACTACGTGCGGACCCGTACGTCGCACTACATCACACACGTGCTTGTACCCACAGCCAACAACGCGTGCCTGCTTTTTCTTCATGACCATGCTTTAGGGGCAGGAAAGTGGTCAGTGAAACAGTTCGATGTCGAAATCCGCATCAGAGGCGCTGAGGCTCTGTATCACAAAATGTTAGCTGCAATAGGGCAATAGGCACGACGGGTTCTGAATACGACCCATATTTTACTTATACTATAACGAGTCTGTGGAATACGCCCCCAGGATGAGTGCAGTGGAATTGCGTGAGAGCGCTTCTGCCCACCGGAAAGATCGCTCGCAGCACATTAGGTAGTGCACATGAGGTAGTGCCTGAAAAGTAAGCGCGTAGCCTGCGAAGTGTTTTCAGACGCTGCATAGTCCTGCGGATACCCGACAGACAAGCGTAGATGCCGTCAGTCACGCATTTCCGGTTTTGCCAGTGTCGTCACTGTCGTCATCTGGCTCCTCATTCGGATCCTCTGGCGGATGATCGTCTCCGTTGTCGAACCGGAGTGTATTCACAGGGAGAGAGTGCACAGGTATAAAGTCATTAATCATATTATTTGGGTAGCGGTAAGATGTTAAATGATTGTCTGTGGTTTACATCATCGCAATCTGCTCAAACCCCCTCTGTCTGCCGACATCTCCCCCTTGGCCAAGGGGGA
>NZ_JARWGJ010000172.1:0-5113 GCF_040409695.1 Longimonas sp. | reverse complement strand
CAGCAAAAGTACGTTTACACCTTGTCATCGCGAGGAGGGAGCGTGCGACCGACGCGGCGATCTCATGCGCCAGTTAGAGCGGTTTACCCTACTTGGAAGGCACAAGATTGCCACGTCGCTGGCGCTCCTCGCAATGACATAATCAAAGGTTCTTTTGTGAATCCACTTATCTCCGTATCCCATCTCCATACGTCCTCCCGATACATCATCTCCGCAGGCTGCATTGACGTGTAGATGTATGATGGTGCAATAGATGTATAGGTAGCGACTCGATGACAAGTGATTGTCCTTCAGAAAACATCCATCTACCCAAGTATCGTCACACGTCTGTTTTGGGCATGCACTGCTCCGTTCATGCATTGTCATCTTGAGCGCAGCGGCTCCGCCAAGGAGACGCGGAGTCTGACACGAGCGTAGCGACTGATGAACGCAGTGAATAAAGATCTCCCCCAAATTAGGAAGGGCCTCCTGTCTGTCTGGAGATGCCACACCCCGATGAGATGGCTCGGCTGCGCAATGATACGGAATCAGCAATGATGCTGATGCCAACGAACCCAACGGCAGCCTAACGGTACGTGTCGGCAGCTGTATTGTATCGTGCACAATCCTTTTTCGATGTATGTCCGGTTCCGAATCCTCCTGGGTCGTCTGTAAGTTTGGTGGCACCAGCGTGTCGACCCGCGCGCGCTGGGAGACCATCGCCGCACTCACTGAACAGCATATAGAGCAGGGCGCCCGTCCTATGCTGGTCTGCAGCGCCCTCAGCGGCATCTCCGACCGTCTTGATGCGATTCTGCATACCTCCACACCGGCCGAACGCACCGAGCACCTCAGCGCGATTCGTAAACAGCACCTTGAGCTGGCCCGTGACCTGGGTGTAGACACGACAGCCCTGGATGAAGCCCTCACGCGCGTCGAGGGGCTCGTACATGAACTGCCCGACCGAACCCCATCTCCGCGTCAGCAGGCAGCGCTCATGGCGCAGGGGGAGCTGCTCTCGACCCGACTCGGAGCCGCCTTCTTGAACGCACGGGGCATCAGCACGCGCTGGGTGGATGCACGCGAGGTCTTGCGCTCTGAGCGCAAAGCCCATCTCAACCCCGCCCGCCGTTACCTGTCGGCCACCTGCGGGTTCTACCCCGACCCCATCCTGCAAGACCATCTGCACGACGCCGAGAGCACAGCCGTACTCACCCAGGGCTTCATCGCCGGCAACGAGATCGGCGAGACCGTACTGCTCGGGCGGGGCGGATCCGACACCTCAGCTGCCTACTTCGCCGCTAAGCTCGAAGCCGAACGCCTTGAGATATGGACGGACGTGCCAGGGCTTTTCACGGCAAACCCGCGCGACATCCCGTCGGCACGCCTGCTGAAGCAGCTTACGTACAACGAGGCGCAAGAGCTCGCCACAATGGGAGCATCGGTGCTGCACCCACGCTGCATCGATCCGGTGCGCACGCACCAGATTCCCTTGCATGTGTGCTGCACCGATGCTCCCGATATGCAGGGCACCGTCATACGCGACGATGTGCCCGACTATGGGCCGCAGGTGAAAGCCATCTCGGCCAAGAGCAACGTGACGGCTATCTCTATGGAGACGCTCGGGATGTGGCAGCAGGTCGGGTTTCTCGCCGATGTGTTCAGCGTCTTTAAGCACAACGGCGTCTCCATCGACATGGTCGCCACGTCTGAAGCGAACGTCACCGTTACGCTCGACCCCGTAGCCAATGCCCTCGAACCCGACACCATCGACCAGGTCCTGCGCGACCTGAACGCCTTCTGCAACGCACGGGTCATCGGACCCTGCGCGGTCGTCAGTCTTGTAGGACGGCACATCCGGGCGCTGCTCAGCGATCTCGGGCCAGCTCTTGAAGTATTCGACGAACAGAACATCTACCTCGTATCGCAGGCGGCAAGCGACCTTAACTTCAGCTTTGTCGTGGATGCGGAACAGGCCCCCCGTCTGGTGCGCGAACTCCACGCCGAGCGCTTTAGCGCCCGCCCTGCCGACGAGCTCTTCGGGCCGTCGTGGGCCGAGCTCTTCGACACCAATGAGCCCGATGCGCAGGCCACCCCGCTATGGTGGCAGTCTGAACGCGACGCGCTGCTGCACATTGCCGACACCACCGAAACACCCGGATACGTCTACCACGCTCCCACGCTACGCACCCGGGCGCAGCAGCTTATGAAGCTGGATGCCGTCGACCAGCCGTATTACGCCGTAAAGGCCAACCCGCACCCCGATGTGCTGCGCTGTCTCTACCGCGAAGGACTGGGCTTCGAGTGCGTTTCGCCCGGTGAGGTCGAGCGCGTCTTTGAGGCCGTCCCCGACGTAGACCCGCAGCGCGTGCTCTTCCAGCCCAACTTTGCCGCACTCAGCGAGTACCGCCACGCCTTCGAGCGCGGCGTACGCGTCACGCTCGATAACGTGCAGCCGCTTGAAGCACACCCTGAGGTGTTTGCGGATACGACGCTCTTCCTGCGCATCGACCCCGGACGCGGCCACGGCCACCATCGGCACGTGCGCACAGCCGGCGCGCAGTCGAAGTTTGGAATCGTACCCGATGAGCTGCCGCACGCCCGTGCCCTCGCCAACGAGCACAACGTTCGCATCCAGGGGCTGCACGTGCACGTCGGGAGCGGCATCACCCGCGCTGAACCCTGGGCTGAGATCGCCGCGTTTCTGGGCTCGCTGGCTGCCGACTTCCCCGACGTGGAGGTCATCAACGTAGGGGGCGGACTGGGCGTCCCGGAGCGCCCCAACGGCGACCGCCTCCCCCTCGACGCGCTCGATGAGCGGCTCCTGGCCTTCAAACAATCGCATCCCCAATACGCCCTGTGGATGGAGCCCGGCCGCTTTCTCGCAGCCGAAGCCGGCGCGCTCGTTGCACGCGTCACGCAGACCAAGCAGAAGGGCGACGTCACGTACGTCGGACTCGACGCCGGCATGCACACGCTCATGCGTCCGGCGCTCTATGGGGCCTACCATGAGATCGTAAACCTGACAAAGCTCGACCGGCCCAAGGCAGAAACCGTTAACGTGGTCGGCCCGATCTGCGAGAGCGGCGACGTGCTCGGATACAGCCGCCGGCTGCCCCCTACCGAACCGGGCGACGTGGTACTCATTGCAACAACTGGTGCCTACGGCGCGGCCATGTCAAACACCTACAACCTGCGCTCGCGACCTAACGAACACCTGATCGATCCCGCCTGATTATGGATAAGCCCGTATGACAGACAAGCCCGCTGCAACCACCAACCGCTGGTCCGATCTGCTTCCCCTGCAGAGCGCCTCGCCCGAGGCCACCCATGCGCTGGGAGAGCAGCTCGCCAACCGTGCCAACGCTGGCGATGTGTTTGCACTGCACGGCGACCTGGGCGCTGGCAAAACACATCTGGTGAAAGGCATCGGGGCCGGACTGGGGTACGACCCGGCTACCATTCGCAGTCCCACGTTTACGCTGGTGCATACGCACGAGGGGGGGCGCCTCCCCCTGTACCATATCGATGCCTATCGGCTCAACGACCCTGCCGAGCTGTACGAACTGGGATACGACACCTACCTGTACGGCGACGGGGTCTGTTGCGTCGAGTGGCCCAGCCGCATGGGCGACCTGCTCCCCGATAGCGCGATTCACCTCTCGCTGGCGCACGAGAGCCGTACCACACGCCGCATCACGCGCCTGAACGAGCCATGACTGCTACCGACCCTCTCGACATGCTGCATGCGCTGCCCCGATACGCGGGCACCGATGACAGCAGCTACAAGCCCGGCCTCGACCGGATGCATGCGCTCATCGAAGCGCTAACCATTCCGGTCGACAGCCTCCCTACGCTTCATATTGCCGGCACCAACGGCAAAGGCTCCACCGCGGCCATGAGCGCCGCCATCGCGCAAGCTGCTGGCCACCGGGTCGGTCTGCACACGTCGCCCCACCTGTGGTCGGTTACCGAACGCATGCGCATCGACGGCGCCCCGGTTCCTGAAGACACGCTCCGCAGCATGGTTTCGGATGCACAGCCTGCGTTCGAACGCATCGCGCCCAGCTTCTTCGAAGCCACCGTAGCCCTCAGCCTGCAGTACTTTGCCCGCGAAAATGTCGACCTCGCTGTCGTAGAGGTGGGACTCGGCGGCCGCCTCGATGCCACCAATATCGTACACGCCGAGGTGGCCATAATTACATCGATTGCGTTGGAGCACACCGCGTTATTAGGGGATACGCACGCCGCGATTGCCCGTGAAAAAGGGGGCATCATCCGGCCGGATCAGCCCGTCGTTATCGGGCCCCTGCCGAGCGAAGCCGAAGCGGCCATACAAGAGCTCGTTCGCGCGCAGCACGCTCAACTGCACCCGACCGCACGCACGACGCGCTGGCACGACGTGCAACCTTCCTCTGGCGACACGCTCATTACGCCCCGTGCTTGCTATACAAACCTGGATCTTGATCTCACAGGGGCTCATCAAAAAGAGAATGCAGCCTGCGCTGTGCGTGCGCTTGAGCTTCATCCGCACGTCCGCCTCACCTCAGATGCCGTTGCCCGCGGACTGAGCGCTGTGCGTGCCTATGCGGGCTTGCATGGTCGTATGGAGCGTCTCGGCACGCATCCCCCTATTTGGATCGACGTAGCTCACAACCCAGCCGGTCTCGAAGCCGCCTGCGCATCGCTTCCCTCGTGTCCGGGCCGATGCATCGTTGCGCTCGGCGTGATGCAAGATAAACCACTCGGCGAGCTGCTCGATGTGCTCAAGTCGCACCGGGTGGATGCCGTATGGCCCGTTGAGGTCGACACCGACCGTGCGCTGCCCGGCGGCCACCTGGCGCATGCCCTCGCAGACTACGGGTGGCCTGCCCAGCCTCCGGCCTCTCTCGCTGACCATATTGCTGCGTTTGAACGAGGGGCTTCCCCCGAAGACATGCTCTTCATAGTGGGCTCTCATTATACCATTGCGGGACTACCTGCACGCATCCGCCCCGCATAGCAATCACGGAGCTAAAAAAAGAACATTTTGTGACGAAAGCGCTTTTTCCGACTGCCACTTCCTTTCATCTTCTCTTTTCGCATCTTATGTTAGGCCTACCTTGTAGAGGCATATGCAACGTAAAGGGTATGG
>NZ_JARWGJ010000171.1:0-5237 GCF_040409695.1 Longimonas sp. | reverse complement strand
CCATGTCGCCAAGGGCTGCTTGTGTGGGAAGGTGTTGGTCCATCTCCCTTCCAAGCCGCCTGCGGCGACATGGTTTTTTCTACCCCTGATTGGCATGTACTGTGTCTTGCTGCTCTCATAGCAAGCAACCTCCCTGTCGCTACGGCGCATGCTTCCGCTTCTTCTTTCTCGGAGGGGTCTTCTACCGAAGCCGTTTGCGAAAGCTTTGTCGAGGTACAGCTTGAAAGCGTAGACGACCTTCTTGCTGCCAACAACTTTGAGCGTGCCCTCGACATCGTTAACGTAACGATTCAACGCTGCCCAGTACCCGAAGCAGAGTCTGCACTGAATGATGTATACGGAGCCTGGTTTCAGCACACGCAAAACGGAGGCGATGTAACGCAAGTCCCCGACTTTCTTGCATCGATCACTCAGAACGAGCATATGTCTACCAGCAGCCTGAGCGGGTTCAGCGGTCGTATCGCGACCGCCCTCTCCAGCTGGGTCGGTCGGTTGGTTGATCGCTCATCCATGGGCCGTGCTCACCGGTACTGCCGGCAGTACAGCCAGTACAGCGGTCAAACCTTTCGGCTTAACTATCTTTGTGGAACGGCTGCCTATGCGACTGAAAATCATGAGCCCGCGATTCGTGCTTACGAGTCCATCGTAAACAATTGGGATGAGAACCAGTCATACGTGCGGTGGGACGAGGCGGCGGAAGACCTTAAAGAACTCTACATGATCACCACCCGGTTTAACCGGGCGTTCGACATTGCTAAACGGCTTGCTATCCGAAACCCAACCCCTGAAACGGTTCTCTCAAGCCTGATCACCGTGCGGGGCCAGATGCTGAGCCCAATCGCTCACCACGGCAACATCCTTTTTGAGGGCGTTACCTCCGATCGGATTGTACGCCACGTTCGAAGCGAGACGGAGCGCATCCGCTTTCCTGACTTCGTAATTGGCGTCTACATGATGACCCGCGATGCGCGATCTGACGTCATCTTTTACGACTCCGGGACGATTGCCCCCCCCTCAATGACCGACCTGGAGCGGCTCTCTGGAAACGTTACCATGCTGCAATCAACCCAGGACCTTCAAAGAGCCTGGCTGATCTCCCCGATTGATTCTGGCTACTTCGTCGTTCAGTTTGTCTCCCAGACCTCGTCAGAGGAGAACGTCTTTCTTGAGAATCTTCTGGGCGACATTCAGAGCGAACGGCGCTGGAACAGACTTGTTGACCAGCAGCTGTCGCGGTCTTACACTGCGACTGGCAGCGCCGTAGCCAGCCTACTGAGCGGCGCCTACCTGGCGGATGTCTCGCTGGGAAGGTTTTTGACAGTTTTTGAAGAAAGCGATATTCTCTCCTATTTTGCGATTCAAGACGCTCGGGAGTCTCTTGTTCATAGCGAGCAATTCGCACGAAGTGGATTAGGATACGACGACGCCCTCTGGCAGCGTACATCCCAAACCCCGGCGCTCTATCATCACGAAATTGAGTATAACGGACGACGCACTTATGAGGTCATTTGGCCCATGTACAACGACAATGAATGGACCGGTGTTGTGCGCGTCGGCATACGAAGCAATTGACCCCGTCCCTTCTATTGCCTATCGTGTAGCCGTGCCATACTTACACGTATGAGTCAGCGCCCCAACATTTTTTGTGACTCTGCGACCTTGTTTACCCCTAACGTATATTCCTTCATTCTCGCCCCCTTTGCACAATGAGATTTGCTTGGTTGGCCGTAGCGTTCTTGGCCTTTATCGGGATACCCCCCGTTCACGCCCAGACGTCGATTAGTGATATTTTGGACAACCCCGGTCAGTACAACGATGCCGAGGTCACCGTCCAAGGCACCGTTGAGCGACTCGTAGACGGTGAAGGCGACAGCATTCAAAACTACATCATAGCGTCTGAAGCAGGCGACGAGATCCGCGTTCGGTTTTCGTCGGGTGGTGCTCCTGAAGAGGGCCAGCAGTTGGAGGTAGCGGGGCTGGTTTCGATTAGCGCATTCAATCGCGAGCCGTTCATCATCGAGAGCTCACGGTCGTCCATCGACGAGGTCAGCCAGGGTGGCTCCCGCGCCGTTGAAGGCGACTTTGACCCCTTCACTATTCTCGGAATCATCGGGCTCATCATTGCTCTTGTTGTTGGTGGTGCGGGTTTCTACCTCTGGAAGCGTGATGAAAAGGCCTCTGAGGAGATCAGAAAGCAACGCGAGAAAGAAGCAAAAGAAGCTGAGGAGGCGGCCAAGAAAGCAGCTGAGTCCGTCAAGCCCGCTAATGAAGACCTCGGCGTTCAGGATACGGAACTGCAGGAGGCCGACGAAGACGCCCAGGGCAGCGACGGCACTCTCTTCCCAGACGAAAAAGACGAACCCTCGCCCGACCGCCCGGTACCGCGCATCAAATCGGAGTCGAGTAGCTCGGTTGCAAACAAGCCCGAGAGTCCCGAAACGCTCAAATTTAAGGCTCCTCCGAAAACGATGAAGTTCATCCCCGGCAAACTGGTCATTATATCAGGACCCGATAAGGGGCGCGAATTCCGTATTGCTGGCTTCCCGCGTGAAGAGGACGATGGCAACGTAGTCACGATCGGTCGTGCAGACGTGAAAGGAGAACGCGCCTTTGCTCACATTCAGCTGGGCGACACCTACCGCACCGTCTCCCGTATCCAGGCCGAAATCATTCAGAAGACAAGCGATAACGAAATCCTCCTTCGCAACAAGAGCACGACAAACCCGACGCGGGTTAACGAGGAGGAAGTGCCGCCTGAGGAGACCGTTGAGCTTCAGAACGAAGACACCATCCAGATGGGTGAGCTCGTCCTCCAGTACGAAGTATAAGTCCCTCTCGTGCACGCGCTGAGGCTCTTCGGCTTGCAGCCTCAGCGCACATCTGTTCCGGGTGGTCTACCTCACACCCAACCAATACACTGACCACTTACACACGCATATTTACGTCTGATGTGTACCCCCCAGATTGCGCTCTCAGCAACCTGTATGCATACGCTCCTCAGAGAGCGATCTGGCGTATTACGACAACAATAAACATTCGCTCTGCCATACGCATGGCCCCCTGTTGATTGGTGGGGGGATGGTCTTTCTCCAACGACTCATTACCCTATGTCTGAAGCTACCAAGCGCTGCCCGTACTGCAACGAGGAAATCCTGGCTGCAGCGCGGAAATGCAAGCATTGTAAAGAATGGCTGGAGGATCCCCCAACCACAACAACCAGCATCCGAAATCCGGAAACGTTAGTCCGTGAGGCGCTCAACGAAAACTATGAGATTGAGAAGGAGCTCGGCCGCGGCGGTATGGCTATTGTCTACAAAGCCAAGCAGCGCAGCCTTGGGCGCGATATTGCACTGAAGGTGCTTCCTCAAGGCGTTTCGCACGACAAGAAAATGCTGGAGCGCTTCCATCGCGAGGCGCGCTCCGCTGCCCGCCTGAACCATCCACACATCGTCACGATTATCGATGAGGGCGAGACCAATGGAGTCCACTTCATGGCGATGGAATACCTGAGCGGGCGCGACCTCCACGAGATGATTCAGGAAGACGGGCATCTTCCCTGCGATGAGGCTGTTTCGATCATCACCCCCATCGCTGATGCGCTTGCCTATGCGCACAAGCAAAACATGATTCATCGTGACGTGAAGGGCTCAAACGTCATGATTACCGATATCGGCCGGCCGGTTTTGATGGATTTCGGCATTGCATATGCTTCGTCGGAGGCCCGACTCACGCAGACGGGTACGGTCCTCGGCACACCCGAATATATGAGTCCAGAGCAGGCGCGTGGCACCGAGGTGGAGCCGCGAAGCGACCTCTACAGCCTCGGTGTTGTGCTCTACGAGGCCATCACCGGCGAACTACCGCACTCCGGAGGGCACCCTATGAGTGTTGTGTACAAGGTGCTTCACGAGCCGTACAAGCCCCCACGGCAGATTCGTCCCGACATCCCGGAATGGCTGGAGCAGGTCGTTGCTAAGTGCCTCATGAAAGACGCAGACGACCGGTTTGCCTCTTGCGACGACCTCGCCGAGGCGCTGCGCAATCAGGATCCCGGGGAGTATGTGGACATCCCCACCCCCTCTGATGGCGGCGAAAGCGCCCCCGAAGCCGGCCCCATCCGGCTTGGCGACGAAGGCGGCTCGGGCGCCCAACCCGCCCAGACGCAAATCTTTCAGTCGAAAGACGTACCCGATGATGGCTCAAGCGCTTCCTCAGATACAGGGGCGGCAGATCCTGGCTCCGCAACACAGCGACAGAATCTCAGCATTGTGCGCAGCCTCGAAGGCACAGCCGACTGGGTCAATGCCGTCTCCTTTTCACCCGACGGCCAGTACGCGCTTGGTGGCGGAAGCGATGGCGAAGCCAAAGTATGGGAAGTCGTATCGGGTGATGACGTCCAAACGATCAATGGCCTTGATGGCCACCCAATAGCCGTTGACCTTTCATCAGATGGGTCGATGCTCCTTACCCTCACCTCTGAAAGCACCCTGCAGCTGTGGGACCTCGAAACGGGCGCTCTGCATCATAATCTCGAAACTTCTCCTAACTCAGTCCTGACAGCGTGTTTCTCTCCCGACGGAAACCGCGTTCTGGGTGGAGCAGGCCAGGGAGGCACGCTCCGCATATGGGATGTCAAATCTGGGGAGCCCGAGTACACGTTCGATGAGCACGAAGAACCCGTCTTCTCAGCTGCGTTCTCGCCTGATGGGTCGCGTATTGTTACCGGCACAGGCCAGGGCGCCCTACGCATCTGGGACGTTAAGTCCGGCGGACAGGTCATGGAGCTCGATACCAGCGACTGGAACGCTGCTTATGTGTTCTCGGTCGCCTTCTCGCCCGATGGCCAGTACGTGCTCTCAGGAAGCGACGATATGACCGCTCGCCTCTGGGACGCATCGTCAGGACAACTGCTGCGTACGTTCGACCGTCACGAAGGGCTGGTGATCGCCGTTTCCTTTTCTCCAGATGGACAGTTTGCGATCTCTGGAACAAGTAACCTGAACGTATGCCTCTGGAAGGTGGAAGACGGGAGCCTCGGCTATCTCTTTGAAGGCGAAAGCGGCGAAGGGGTTAGCGCAATCGACTTCTCTCCCGATGGGCGCTACGTGCTCTCAGGTACCAAGGAGCGCGGCATCCGTATGTGGACGCCCTGACACGGCACTCAGGGGATCTGCACAGCGCTGATCCGACGCACAGCCGTCAAAACGCCTCCCGAATTGCCCTCACACGCGTTCAAC
>NZ_JARWGJ010000170.1:0-5254 GCF_040409695.1 Longimonas sp. | reverse complement strand
GCCGCCGGGCGGATCTGCGCTGGCGCCGCTCGCCGCAGGACGTGGAGACGCTGACGGCGCTGCAGGATGCGCTGTTGGATGCGGCGGTGGGGCTTTTGCCGCCGGGGGGCGTGCTGGTCTACAGCACGTGCTCGCTGCTTCCGGAGGAGAACGAGGCGCGCGTGGATGCGGCGCTGGGGCGTCACCCCGAGCTGACACTCGTGCCGCCGGTGCGCATCCCCCCTGCGGTGAAGCAGGATGGGTTTCTGCATGCAGACCCGGTCGCGCACGGCACCGACGGGGCGTTCGGGGCGCGGCTGCGGAAGGAGGGGTAAGGCTGACAGATCGCGGGGGATGCGAGCGATCCCCGGCTATGGGTGTCCTGCGTTTGAGGTCTTCTTAGCCCGGGGCCAGAATCGCAGCGCTGGGAGCACCGCGACCGAGTGCTCCCGGGGTGCGGATATCCCGGGCGGCCTGGCCAAGATTCTCGCTTCACAGCAAGCATGCACCCGCATTGAAAAATGGTGCTTCTACGGGCATGGGGAGACCCCGGCTCGGGGGCCGGGGTGACTTGGCTTTGGGAGGTCAGTGTCGTAAAGAGGCAAACGTGCTTTTCAAAACAGACCCACGCCAGCAAGTCATCCCGGGCGGAACGTAGCGCAGACCCGGGATCTTCACCCGCCCAAGACCACCCCGCCCTCCGGGCACCCCTCCTTTCCGGCTGCGCCGGTAGGAGGGGAGTTTGTGGGAAGTAGAGTTCTGCAAAAGGGGTCGTGGAAGGGGCCCATCAAGTCCTCCTCGGAGGAGGGGGATTTCGGGGGATGGACCGTGACGTGCCAATCTCAGGACGGTTCTGTTCGAGGCGGGGCTATCGTAGTGGAACGCACGAGATCGCACCCCAGGAGTACTTGTTCGCTGCGCTCACAGCGCCGCGTCAGTCGCAAGCTCCTTCCTCGCGATGACAACCCCGAAAGATCCCTTCACCGTGTCATTGCGAGGACGCAGGACGACGCAATCTCATGCGTCGCTGTTCGAGGCGGACTGGCTATTAACAGATAGCAGATACCCGTCTCAGATTCCCGCCTGCCGGCAGGTACATACGCGTACTGAAAACGGCGTATGTACGGAGATGGGAAGACCCCGGGTCAAGCCCGGGGTGACTTGGTTTTGGACGGTCAGAGCTGTAGAGGCATAAGCGCGCCGTCCAGAACAGACCCACAACACAAGTCATCCCGGGCGGAGCGGAGCGGAGACCCGGGATCTTCACCCGCCCAGGACCACCCTGTCCTTCGGGTACCCCTCCTTTCCGGCTGGTGCCGGTAGGAGGAGAGTTCTGAGTGTTGTCGTGTTAGGGGCGCCTACGCTTTCTGTATTTCCGTCCGTCAACGATGAAGAGCGTTCCGGTAAAGGACGTTTCTGTTTGGAGCAGCATCACCAACGTTCGGTGCACAGCGCGGACTTGTCCTGGATCAGGAGAGACATGGAGCACGATGATGCCATGATGTGATGAAGGGGGATACGAGCGGACGTCGCCAAACCCTCGGTCGGTCGTCACCAGAACGGCTTCCTTGTCGAGGGCCGTCTGGTAGACCTCGGCATCCGGTGCGCCCGCCATGCCGAGATCTTGAACACGATAGACGGTGCATCCCGCTGCTCGCATCATGCGAACCGTCTTCGTAAATGTGCATTCATCTGCGAGGAATCGCGGTTCCTGGTGCAATTCCTCACTTTCTGGCGGGCTGGGATGTGGCATAGACCTCTTCCTCTTGTACAACGGTATGGGCGTACCGGATGCACGCTAAGACATCTTCGCGGGTGATGTGACCGTAGTACTCGTCGATAATCTCGCTGATGGAGAGCCCTTCACCCAAGAGACCAAGCACCATGTGAACAGGAACCCGGGTGCCCGCAATGACGGGCTTGCCATGATGCACCTCGGGGTCAACTTCTATGCGCTGAGCAATGGTGGCCATGGATTGTTGGAGGGTGTGGAGTGTATTGCTGTCTTTGCAAAAAGGGTACGTCTGCCAGCATGTGTTCGTTCGCGCAGTGTGCTCTGAAGTGCGACCTTATGCCGTGGATTAGGTGGCGTCCAGGACCACCCCGCCCTGCGGGCACCCCTCCTTTCCGGCTGGTGCCGGTAGGAGGGGAGTTTTGAGAGTTCGTCGCGTTGAAGCTCAGCCCTCATAAGTTTCGAATAACCATGCACTTCAAAACTCTCCCCCTTAGCCAAGGGGGAGATGTCGGTAGACAGAGGGGGTTTGATTCCCATCAGTCATGAAACTGCTTTCTGATATACGCCAACACACCCTCTTCATCCTTAAACACCTGCTTGTTCTCAAAACGAACAACGCGAATACCTTTCGTTTCCAAATACACCTGTCGCTCCGCATCGTATTCACTGCGGAGTGGACCGTCGTGCGTGGCACCATCCAGTTCGATCACAAGACGCTCACCTGGACAGTAGAAATCCACGATGTATGGACCAATGCTATGCTGGCGTCTGAACTTGCGTCCGGAGAGTTGTCTCTTTTTTAGCGCACTCCACAACTGAGCCTCCGCAGGTGTTGCGTTGTTGCGGAGCTCTTTGCGGCGTTGCTTCAGTGATTGTCGGTTGTGTAGCTTCATCTGTGCACCCATTCTACGTTCCGATGTCCTGGCTCCCCGCCCTTCGGCCCCCCTTCTTTTCGGCTCCGCCGGTAGGAGGAGAGTTGTGGGGGAGTAGAGTTCTGCAAAAGGGGTCGTGGAAGGAGCCGATCAAGTCCCCCTCGGAGGAGGGGGATTTAGGGGGGATGAACCGTGACGTGCCAATCTCAGGACGGTTCTGTTCGGGGTGGGCTGACATGATGAAACGCAAAGATCGCCGCGTCAGTCGCTTACGCTCCTTCCTCGCGATGACAACCCCGGCAGATCCCTCACCTTGTCATTGCGAGGACGTAGGACGACGCAATCTCATACTTAGCTGTTCGAGTCGGGCTGGCATGATGAAAACACACAAGATCAAACACCCCCTTGACCCCGCCGGGCCCTGACTACCAAGCAGGGGATGGTTCGACTCCCGGCTTCGCCGTCCGCTCACCATGACACGCCCTGTGGCATGACATGCTCTACGGTCATGTCACCTTGAGTGGATGCCGAATCTTGCCGGTAGGGGGAGTGTCTTTAGCACCGTAATGCTACGCAAAGAGGCGCGCGGGTCGTTGCCTCAACCTGACGCCTCCAGCTGGGCTTTTAGCTCCTGAATGCTATCACGCAGTTCAGCGGCGCGCTCGAAGTCGAGATCCTCGGCGGCCTCCTCCATCTCCGTCTTCATCTGTTCGATGAGATCCTCTTTCTGATCGTCGGTTAAGTACTTCACCACCGGGTCGGAAACGGTACTCGTGAGCTGCTCGGGACGTCCGTAGTGCTTGCGGTTGGAGGGCTCGCGGTCGTCGCGCTTCTTCTCGTCGGCGATGGCCGTGCCGCGGTGGATCTCGTCGATCGACTTCTTGATCGGCTCGGGGGTGATGTCGTGTTCTTCGTTGTATGCGAGCTGGATCTCGCGGCGGCGCTCGGTCTCGTCGATCATCCGCTGCATGGATCCGGTGATCTCGTCAGCATACAGAATCACCTGGCCGTCCACATTGCGTGCTGCACGGCCAGCGGTCTGGATCAGCGACGTTTCGCTGCGTAGGAAGCCCTCTTTGTCCGCATCCAGAATAGCCACAAGGCTTACCTCAGGCAGGTCGAGTCCCTCGCGCAAGAGGTTCACGCCCACAAGCACATCGTACTCGCCCAGGCGCAGCCCGCGAATGATATCGACCCGCTCCAGCGCATCCAGGTCCGAGTGCATCCAGCGCACGCGCACGCCGTTGCTGTCGAGGTAGTCGGCCAGATCCTCGGTCATGCGCTTCGTGAGGGTCGTGACCAGCACGCGCTCGTTCTTCTCACTGCGCTTGCGAATCTCTTCGAGCAGGTCGTCGATCTGCGTGTCGGTCGGTCGGATGTCGATTTCGGGGTCGGGGATGCCGGTGGGGCGCACCACCTGATCGACAAACACGCCGCCGCTCTGCTCCAGCTCGTAGTCGCTGGGCGTAGCACTCATGTAGATAACCTGATCCTGCATCTCCTCGAACTCCTCAAAGGTGAGCGGACGGTTATCCAGCGCCGAGGGCAGGCGAAAGCCGTGCTCCACCAGCTTCAGCTTACGGGCGCGGTCGCCGTTGTACATGGCACGCACCTGCGGGATCGTGACATGGCTCTCGTCCATCACCATTAGGAAGTCGTCGGGGAAGTAGTCGAGCAGGCAGTACGGACGCTCGCCCGGTTCGCGGTTGGTGAGGTGGCGGCTGTAATTCTCGATGCCCGAGCAGTAGCCCACCTCCTGCATCATCTCCAGGTCGAACATGGTGCGCTGCTCCAGGCGCTGCGCCTCCACCATCTTGCCCTCTTCACGCAGCACCGCCAGCCGCCAGCGCAGCTCCTCTTTGATGCTATCAATGGCGGATGCGAGACGATCTTCCGGGGTCACAAAGATCTGCGCAGGGTAGAGGGTGAGGTGCTCGTCGAGCGCGTTGACCTCCGTGCCGTCGGTTGGATCAATCAGGCTGATGCGATCAATCTCATCCCCCCAGAACTCGATGCGGAAGGCGCGGTCCTCGAAGTACGCGGGAAAGATGTCCACCACATCGCCGCGCACGCGGAAGGTGCCGGGCTGAAATTCGATGTCGTTGCGGCTGTAGAAGAGATCCACGAAGCGGCGGAGAAGCACATCGCGCTCCACCTCCATGCCCGGTGCCAGCTGAATGATCTCCTTGCGGAACTCATCGGGCGAGCCGAGTCCGTAGATGCACGACACGCTGGCCACCACGATCACATCGCTGCGGCCCGAGATGAGCTCGCTCGTCGCCCGCAGCCGCAGCCGCTCGATGCGGTCGTTGATGGCCACGTCCTTTTCGATGTACGTGTCGCTCGGGACGATGTACGACTCGGGCTGGTAGTAGTCGTAGTACGAGATGAAGTACTCGACCGCGTTGTTCGGGAAGAACTGCTTGAGCTCGCCATAGAGCTGCGCCGCCAGCGTCTTGTTGTGGCTCATCACCAGCGTAGGCCGGTTCTCCTGCTCGATGACGTTTGCGATGGTGAAAGTCTTACCCGTACCCGTGCCTCCAAGCAGCGTCTGGTGCCGGTCGCCCCGCTGCAGGCCGTCGGTGAGTTCGTCAATCGCCTGGGGCTGGTCGCCCATCGGGGTGAACTCGGAGACGAGGTCGAACTGGTTCTCGACATCTTGCAGCGG
>NZ_JARWGJ010000169.1:0-5328 GCF_040409695.1 Longimonas sp. | reverse complement strand
ATGGCGACCTACGACGCCGACAAGACAGAGCTTCGCGGCATGATCGAGAAGCGCGGCATGCTGGAGGTACTCCCCGATGGGTACGGCTTTCTACGCTCCGATGAGTACAACTACGAGTCGAGCCCCGACGATATCTACGTGTCGCCCTCTCAGATCAAGCGCTTTGGACTTCAGGAGGGAGATACCGTTACAGGTAAAGTGCGCCCACCGAAAGAGGGCGAGAAGTTTTTCGCACTGATCCAGGTAGACCTGGTTAACGGCCAGCCCCCTACCGATGCCGAAGAACGCATCGACTACGAGCACCTGACTCCGGTCTTCCCCAACACACGGCTTACGCTCGAAACCGAGGCAGATGAGTATGGCACCCGGGTGCTTGACATGTTTGCCCCCATCGGAATGGGCCAACGCGGCCTTATCGTAGCTCCGCCCAAAGCCGGCAAAACGGTGCTCTTGCAGAAAATCGCCGCGGGCGTGACTAAGAATCACCCCGATGCACATCTGTTAGTCCTGCTCATTGACGAGCGTCCGGAGGAGGTTACAGATATGGATCGCAACGTAGATGGCGAGGTGATCGCCTCTACGTTCGACCGGGAGCCGCAACGTCACGTCGAGGTCGCAGAAACGACGCTCCTCAAAGCCAAACGCCTGGTTGAGTCGGGGCAAGATGTAGTTATCTTGCTTGACTCTATTACCCGCCTGGCACGCGCACACAACGCCGTGGCTCCCAGCCAGGGCCGCACCCTGTCGGGCGGTGTGGAAGCAGGTGCCCTACGCGGACCGAAGCGGTTCTTCGGTGCAGCGCGCAAGGTTGAAGACGGGGGGTCGCTCACCATTATCGGCACCGCGCTTATCGATACCGGAAGCCGGATGGACGAGGTGATCTTCGAGGAGTTCAAGGGCACAGGCAACATGGAGCTGGTCCTTGACCGTGAGATGGCCGACCGCCGCATCTACCCGGCGATTGATCTGCTGAAGTCGGGCACGCGCCGCGAAGAACTCCTCCTTGACAAGCCTACCCTGAAGCGCATCTGGATTATCCGGAAGCTGATTGCCGACATGTCGCCCGACGAGGCCATGGAGTTCCTGCTCGACAAGATGCGCGGCACCGAAAACAACGAGGAGTTCCTTGAAAAGATGAACTCGTAGATGCCACAACCTGAAACAGCATGTTGGTGCTACGCTTGAACGCGAGCTCCCCTGCCTTGCATTCATTAGCGAGAAGCCGGCTCCGTGTCGGCTTCTCGCTTTTGTTTTTTTGCCTGTTTTTTTGCCAGTGTCAACGTGCCTGCAAGGCGTCTGTCCAAAGACAAGGGGTAATGCCATCCTCCAGAGGCTACCAGTTTGAAGTCGCTTCGGTAAAGATGTCATCGGCCAGGTTGCTGATGGCACGCTGAACAGCGTCTTCTTCCCCTTCGATGCCCTCTTCAACAGGATCATAGTCGCTGTTAGTCGTGAACGAACGGCTGACAAACGACTCATCGTTTACCTGGTCGACATATTCTACTTGCACGTTAAGCGATATGCGGTTCACCGAGGCGCGCTCGTCGCCGCGCACGGTGGTAGGCTCGTTGGTATATCGCTGGATGCGCACGTCCAGGAGCGCGTCGGCATCGGCCTCGTTCGTGGTGAGCGACAGGCGGGTCTGGTTCACGAAGCGATCGACCAGCAGGTCGGTTAGGTCGCGGTCGAGCGTGGTAAACGGACTCGTGCTGCGGTCGTCGACGATCGGGATGGCGATGGTTTCAATGTGTGAGGGAATGGTTGCTCCGCTGAAGCTATACGCTCCGCATCCCCCTGTAACACCGGCCAGCACAAGCGCAAGTGCAACGACAGTGCTGCGGAGCGCGCGCCGTGCGCATGTCATGTGGTCTTGTATTCTATTCATCACGCTGTGTCTTCCATCTCTTTAAGCTTTCGATACAGCGTCCGCTCGCTGATGTCGAGCGCTTCTGCTGTTTTGCGCCGATTGCCATCGAAGCGGTCCAGTGCACGACGGATGAGCTCGCGCTCGGCCTCTTTCACCGTGGGAAGGGGAGCATCGGAGTTGGGGCGCACCAGGGCGGCAAATGCGCTCTGCGAAGACGCGTGCTCGCCTTCACGCTGGACGGCTTGTTCGTCTGACCCGTTTGGCGGTTCACTCTCGGGGTCACTCTCGGGGTCGTTCTCGACCTCGTATACCACGTCCTCAATAAACGAATCGTAGTTGCTCTCGTACTCGTCGTCGTACTCCTCTGCATATGCGTCTGCGGAGGGGGGCTCGGGATCCATGCCGGGCGAGGCCGAAGAGTTTTGTTCCTGCCCGCGCATCACGACGAAGTCGCTGTAGTCTTGCGGGAAGTCTGTGCGCTCGGCAATGCGTCGCGGCACAACGACGCCGATGTTCGAGGCAAGCGCCCGCAGCTGGTCTTTCATCTCTCGCATCTCCATTCGCATTTCCAGAATGGCGCGATAGAGCAGCTCGCGCTCGTGCGTTTCAGGGCTACCTTTCGTGTCGGAATCGGACACGCGCATGAGCTCGGTTGACTCTCCGGCTGCAGCCCGGTCAATGTCGCGCAGCAGCGGCTCTACGTCAGACGCCTCAATGGTGTCTCCGCGCAGCAGCACCACGCACTGCTCGGCTACGTTGCGCAGTTCACGCACGTTGCCGGGCCAGCGGTACGATCGGAGCGCCTCTTTGGCGTCGTCGGTCAGCGATTTGGGGCGCGACTCGTACTCCTGCGTGAACCGGTGCAGGTACGTATCAAAGATGGGTAGGATATCTTCAGGACGGTCGCGAAGCGGAGGGAGGTCGATGCGTACCGTGCTAAGCCGGTAGTACAGATCTTTACGGAAGCGCCCCTCTTGCACTTCCGTCGCCAGATTCTTGTTCGTGGCCGCAACGACGCGTACGTCAACGTGAAGCTGGTCGGAGGATCCAACGCGACTGAACTGCCCTGATTCAAGCACGCGTAGCAAACGCACCTGTGCTTCTTTGGGCATCTCGCCGATCTCATCCAGAAAGATGGTGCCGCCATCGGCCTCTTCAAAGTACCCGTTACGCTGCTGTACCGCTCCGGTATATGCTCCTTTCTCGGCACCAAAGAGCTCACTCTCGATAAGTCCTTCCGGGATGGCCCCGCAGTTTACGATGACCATGTCTTCGTGGCGGCGCTTGCTAAGCTCGTGTATCACCTGCGCGATGAGCTCCTTCCCCACACCGCTTTCTCCCTGCAGGAGCACCGTAATCGCCGTGGGCGCAACCTGACGCGCCCGGTCGATCACATGCTTGATAACATCTGACGACCCGACGATGCCGAAGCGTTCCTGAATAGAGGTACGGTCCATATCAACATGATGTCTAAGAAAAGGATAGATACGCCAATGGTGTGACACCCGTAGTGTCGCGGCAAGATCCAGACGTTTTGTCAGGATTCAAACCGAATACAGAATGTGTGGTTGTCCGTGCCCGTGTGGGGGATTTTTCCACAGACAGACGGGCGTCTTCGCGATAGGGGGCCATGCCGTTGCTCTATGCTGCTACACAGGCGAGGTCTTATGTTGCTCTCTGTTCCTGAGGGTTGCTCTACGTAAAACGATTTGCGTGACAACCTGCTCGGACTACGTGCACAGACGCTCTGGAGAGTCTGGTAGATCTATCCGGTCCGTAGATCAATCCGTAGATTGATGCAACCAGACGCGCTTCTCTGCGTCTTGTATCGTACTCGTCACAATCTTTCTTTTCATTTTTCGGGTACAGCTATGTCATATCAAACGTACATGGCCCCTTCGGAAAAATCTGCGCGGCCCTCTACAGAACCATCGGCAGGCGTCTCCCGCGTTGCCGCGCCTCCTATTTTTTCAGACTCGTTTTGGAAGCGCTTCCAACAAGGGGTAGAGTCGTTTCCTCTTCCGGTAATCTGCCTGAGCCGTGATGGGTATATCCAAGAGATCTCACACACGGCCCGGCGCATGCTCGGCTACCGGACGGAGGATGCCATCGACCGGTACTTCTTCACGCATGTGCACGGATACAACTTGCCTCGTGTGATGCGTGATCTCGCGCACATGGTCAATGCGCACACGCGCCACACCTCATGGCTACTTCGCCTGCAGACGAAACAGCGCCGCTGCCAGTGGTTTCGCGTTGACGCTGTGAACCGGCTCAAGTCTCCTGAGCAGTGCATCGTGCTGCGCCTACGATCGGTATAGCTGCACGCAGCATCAGCTGCTTTCTCTGATATTATCCTTGCTATTACAGCGTCTGGTTTAATTTTTCTACGCCGGGATCTGAAGCGGATATTGGAAGACGCAGTCTGTGAATCCGTACGCAGCGCGCCTCTCCACCGGAACCAGACGCTCTGAAATGCCATACTCGTTCATAGAGTGTGCAGCAAGATACTTGCCGCCTGCTTGCACCCGGCATGCTTCAGCCGGTGTGTATTCGCACAGCCCATATCCACTGGTTTTAGTGAGGCTCATCATGTCCAATTGCTATGAGTAACGACGCCCCTTTCTCGGACGAAACTCCGGGCGGTTCTCCGCAAGGAGACGACGTGCCCTATGACTGGATTGACGAGTGGCTCTGTGAGTACGTCGATGGCACGATGGACCCGGCCCTCGAAGCTGTATTCACGTCTTATGTTGAGGCCAACCCCGACCTGAAGTCACACGTTGAAGAACTGCAGCAGACGCGCGAATTGCTTGGGCAGTGCCGCTTCTCCGACCCCCCATCTGCTGACCAGGCCTGCACCGACGTGCGCGACCATGTCGAGTCTGACCTGCTTCGGTCGCGCCTTTCTATGCAGGAAGCCCTCGGCGGACACCCACAGTTTGCAACCGGGTTGATTTTTTCTATGCTCACGGCCCTCGTGGTTGGTCTTGTTGTGGGGGCCACGGTAGTAAGCACTCCAAACTCGGCATCTTACGAGTCAACCGCAGTAGAAAAAACAGAATTGCCTGCATCTCCAACCCTGGCTGCTGATCGTCCGGCGCTTCCGTTACTGGCTCCCGGTGCACAGAGCGAGCGCTCGTCACGCGCTGCTGCTACAGCCTCAGCGATAGGAGCCGACAGCTGGCAGCTTCCCACTCTGGCTCTCGATACGCTGCAAAACCGATCGCCCCTCACCCTCATACGCACGCAACGATGACCCCCGTGTACACCTTTCGTCTCTTCTTGACGTTAAGCACGGCACAATCGACTAATGTACAGGTCTAAAATTGCCCTTTGTTGGGCCTTTAGCTCAGGGGTTTAGAGCGCTCGCCTCACACGCGAGAGGTCCCTGGTTCAAATCCAGGAAGGCCCACTACCTTGACAGTGTCTGTATAGAGGCTCCCGCCAACGCGGGAGCC
>NZ_JARWGJ010000168.1:0-5355 GCF_040409695.1 Longimonas sp. | reverse complement strand
TAGAATGCACGCTCGCTGAACTCAAGAACGACGTTTCATCTGATACCGCGACGCTTGATCGCTACTTTGCCCGTCGTAACCTGCGCTTCCACGATGTCTACCTTGACACCTTGATTGGCCCCGCCGTGGGACGGTTGCAGTCGAAGCGCGCCCAGCATCGGGGCACACACGGCACGGCCGTCCGCAACCACCAGATGCTTGTCATCTGCATGAGCAACCGCCACGCCGCCGACGTGCTCGACTTCATGCAGCGCCGCTACGGCTGGCTGTCGGTGACGCGTATCGGGCAGGACGTGCCGCCGCAGGAGCGCGAGGAGCGCCTGGATGCGTACCGCAACGGCGAGGTGGATGTGATGGTGCAGGTAGACATGATCGGTGAGGGCACCGATATCAAGTCAATTAGTGTGATTGCGAAGCTTGACCTGGTGAGTGCGCGCTCGAAGTGTCTGCAGCAGATCTTTCGAGGGATGCGCTATTTTGCGCCCTGGTCGGAGAAAGCGAACGTATGCGATGTGTTTACTTCAGGCGACCTGGGGCTGTCGGATACGCTCAACTGGATGACGCGTGAGGTGCAAGAAGGGATACGCACGCGCAAGGAGACCGGCAACCGCACCGCCCCTGAGAAGACGACGGAGGACAGCGACCGCAGCGGCTGGGCGATGCAGCGCGTGAGCGAGGGTTCGTTTGAGACGCACCGTGTAGAGATGGAGGGTTCTGGGCGCCTGCGTGTGCGCAGCGAGTCATTCAACGGAAGCCGCTCGGCGCGTCCAAATGGGGCCGGTATGGACATCAAGGCCCGTGAGGAGGAGCTCCGCAAAGAGTGCAGTGAACTGGCTTCCTCTCTTGCCTATCTGCTACAGGACCGGGGCAAATCGATTCACATCCGGGACGTGCACCAGAAGGCCAAGGAGCGGTTTCGGGTGAAGCAGGCAGATATGAGTATTCAGCAGCTGGAGAAGAAAAAGAAGTGGCTAACACGCTGTACACAGATGAAGCGGCTATTTTAGCCGTCGAGTGCTCGTAGATGGATTTGGGAGGTGACGTTTGATACCAGCACCTCTACAGGAATAGTTTCAGAAGGAAAAGTTGCGATGCCGTGCTGTATCTTCCCCTCCCCCAGGGTGTCGCTATCGATAAAACGGTGTCCGGGTTGCTATACCTGTAATTAAGACTACTGCGGTTTTTACCGTCAATCCTGGTTTGTGTACTTCACCTTTCAGAGTATACAAATCAGGATGCTATTCAGGCTGTTTCAATTTTTTGCAATAACAGCTTTATGCGCTGAAGTAAAGAGCGTCCGAGTGGATTACGACAGCGATTGGCTATTACTCTGGTGCGAGGTATCCTGGCTCTCACCGTAACAATATCCGGTGGCGGTTCGATGATAAGTGATTGTCGTGTAGCTGACACTATCGGATTCGGCTCAGCCCCCTCTGTCTACCAAGTTTCGCCGCAGGCGTGATCCTGTGGGCGCCTCCCCCCTCTCCCCCCTCTCTCCCTTTAGCTAAGGAATAGGACTCCAGCACGAGTCTGCGGGGAGACCGAGACGAAGCTGCAATTTACAAGGGCCTTATCACTTAGCTCACTTAGCGACTCATCTACTACCTGTATCCTAATAGTCTAACAGCTGATTTGTGTATCTTTACTTTATAGATGGTGCACAAATCAGCTTCTTTGAAAATAACAAACGATTATTGCAATAACGGATATTAAGCTATATGTTCTGCGCCAATCCACTCGACCGACTCGTTGGAGCCGCTTCCTACCAGCGTAAACTCAATCTGTTTGCGGACCGGCCGCCAGCACGCTTTCTCTGCCCTCCCCCACCGCACAAAGTGCGCACAGCACCCGCAGTCGGAGCTACCCAGTCCCTTCTTGGGAACGGAGGTGCTGTCAGCATCCAGTAACGCACGGGCCCACGGGCATTCGCGTTTCGTATCTGCATAGCTCACCCATACGCCCTGCAGGCGACAGACATCACGTATATAGTCAATATGCCAGTGAAGCCCGTGGTCGGTGCGGGCATGGCGTCGCACCCGGGCTGCCACTCCCCCCGGTCCAAAGGCACTACCTACATAGAGATAATACCCTCGATGAAGTAGCACATCCCCCTTCGCCCCCGCCTGAACCTGCTCTTTCTGCTCCAGCGTAAGACAGAGAACGTACGTTCCCTGCTCGTCCCGAAGCGGTGAATTGGCGTTGTCTCGCAACGTAGTCTCTGGTATGGGATACAAGATGTGGTCTCTGCGCCCTCTCTGGCACTCGGATCGGGCAGCTACCTGAAAACTTTCTACGCGGGCTGCACTTCCGTTTCAGATGCTTCTTAAGCCAGCTCTTTTTCAGAAACCATCTCGCGTGTACGCGCCACACCATCTTTCTGCGCGGCCTCGTACACGGCTGTGGCTACACGGTCAACCACCGTGCTGTCAAACACGCTGGGAACGATGTAGTCTGCTGTAAGGCTCTCTTCCTTGATCGTGTTCGCTACAGCATACGCCGCCGCCAGCTTCATGTTATCAGTAATATCAGTCGCCCGGCACTCCAGCGCGCCCTTGAACATCCCCGGAAAGCACAGCACATTGTTGATCTGGTTCGGATAGTCACTTCGCCCGGTTGCCATGACTGCCACGTGCGGGTACGCCTTCTCGGGGCGAATTTCTGGCTCCGGGTTTGCCATCGCAAACACGATTGGGTCATCGGCCATCCGGTGCAGGTCGTCCACGTCGATAACGTTGGGACCCGACAGCCCAATGAAGACATCTGCATCTTCCATGACTTCGCTGAGCGATCCGGATATGTTCTGTGGATTCGTCTGGGCTGCGTACGCCCGCTTGGCCGGGTTCAGATCGGTACGGTCACGCGTGACCGTGCCCTGTCGATCTACACCGATGATGTTCTCAACGCCCATGTTCTGCAGCATGTGCGTAACCGCCGTGCCTGCTGCGCCGATACCGACAAGCACCACCTTCAACGCCTCAGGCGTTTTGTCGACAATCTTAAGCGCATTGATCAGTGCAGCCACCGCTACAACCGCTGTTCCGTGCTGATCGTCGTGAAACACGGGAATGTCAAGCCGCTCTCGGAGACGGTCTTCAATCTCGAAGCAGCGGGGGGCGCCAATGTCTTCCAGGTTAATCGCTCCAAAGACCGGTGCCATGCGCACCACTGTCTCAACGATTTCATCAACATCGGTCGTGTCGAGGCAGATGGGAAAGCCGTTAACGCCTGCAAACTCCTTCAAGAGCTGCGCCTTCCCCTCCATGACGGGGATAGCCGCCTCCGGACCGATATTCCCCAACCCCAGCACAGCCGTGCCGTCTGACACAACGGCAACCGTGTTGCTCTTGATCGTGAGGCGGTGCGCATCGTCAGGCTTGTCGTGAATCGCGCTGCATACGCGAGCAACGCCCGGCGTGTATGCCATCGAGAGCTGGTCACGTGTGCGCAGCGGCACTTTGCTGCTCACTTCGATCTTACCCCCGAGATGTAAGAGGAAAGTCCGGTCGGATACGTCAACGACACGCACGCCTTTGATCGACTCAAGATGGACGATGATCTGACGTGCGTGGTCATCGCTTCGCGTGTTGATCGTGATGTCACGCACAAGTACGGTTTCGCGGGCGCGTACAATGTCAATCGCTCCGATGTTGCCTCCGTTGGCTCCGATTGCTGAGGTCACCTCAGCCAACATACCCGGCTTATTCTCAAGGGCAATCCGTGCCGTAATCGAGTTACTGGCCGTTGGTGTATATTCGTCTGCATGCATAAAACAAAAGGGCTATAGGGTGGGATAGCGGATGCACCGCGTCATAAGAAAAGAGATGCTTGCTTCGGCAGGCGACAACAGAAAGGGGCAGCTCCCACAGGAAGCTGCCCCCTACTGCTTGGTGTTCTACGTAATGCGCTATGCGTTGTCGATCTCGTCGAGCGCGTCTTCGAGGTCTTCGGCGTACGCGGGGCCGATGCCATCGATTTCTTCGAAGTCATCGTAGTCGCGCAGCTCAGCCAGCGAGTTCACGCCAGACGACTTCAGACGCTCCGCATGCGGAAAGTCAGCCGGAAATCCAGCTTCCTCGTCGAATGCTTCTTCGTCTTCAGGCGCGTCGGCGGCGTCTTCATCTTCGGCAGCAGCCTCCATCTCTTCTGCGATCTCGGCTTCGCGCGCAGCGGCCTGTTCGGCAGCCTGCATCTCGCGCTTCAGATCACCCAGGCCACTGAGTTCGCCCAGCGTAGTCGGTCCGGATGTCGGATCGTCGCTTCCGCCCGACGAGGACGTCTGGGTCTTCTCGGTGTACTGGTCGACAGCCTGACGGCGCTCTTGCTTCTCGCGGCGCTCTTCCTGGCGCTCGCGACGCTTCTCGGCCTGGCGCTCCTGGCGCTCCTTGGCCGTTTCGCTGAGCACGATGTCTTTGCGGCTCTTGTCGAACCGGATGACGCGCAGCTCAAGCTCGTCGCCTTCGAAGTAGTGGTTCTGGAAGTCGCGCGGACCGTTCTTGAGCTCGCTGCCCGGCACGAACGCTTCCACGTCAAGCGGCAGTTCGACCACGAGGCCTTTGTCTTCCACGCGGACAACTTCGCCTTCCGTATCGGTGCCTTCGTCGTAGGCGCTCTCAAACTGATCCCACGGATTCGTCTTCACCTGCTTGTGTCCAAGCGAGATGCGACGACGGTCTTCGTCAATGTTGAGGATCTGCACATCCATGTCCTGGCCCTTCTTGACCATATCGCCCGGATGGCGCACCTTCTTCGTCCACGACAGGTCGCTGATGTGAACCAGCCCGTCGATGCCCGGCTCAATCTCGACGAAAACGCCGAAGTTGGTGATGTTGCGCACGGTACCAGTGAGCACCGTTCCGGCCGGGTAGCGATCGCTGATGCCGTCCCATGGGTCGGGCTCCAGCTGCTTCATGCCAAGGGAGATCTTCTTATCCTCCTCGTCGATGTTGAGGATCTTGACCTCAACGAGCTGCCCGAGCGAGACCATCTGGCTGGGATGGTTGATGTGGCGCGTCCACGACATTTCGCTAATGTGGACCAGCCCCTCAATGCCTTTCTCCAGCTCTACAAAGGCACCGTAGTTGGTGATCGAGACGACCTTGCCTTCGACCGTTTCGCCTTCGTCGTACTTCTCGCCGATGTTATCCCACGGATGCGGCTGAAGCTGCTTCAGACCGAGCGAGATGCGCTGGCGCTCTTCTTCGTAATCGAGAACAACAACCTGAATCTCCTGATCAAGCTCAACCACCTCACTTGGGTGCGACACGCGTCCCCATGAAAGGTCGGTGATGTGGAGGAGTCCGTCAACGCCGCCAAGGTCGATGAAGACCCCGAAGTCGACGATGTTCTTCACGGTAC
>NZ_JARWGJ010000167.1:0-5393 GCF_040409695.1 Longimonas sp. | reverse complement strand
CGCATCTGGAAGTTCGACCCGAACCAGACCTCTGTTGTCAGTATTGCCGTCGAATCGCGCTACGACCTGGAGACGCTCAGCCGCATCCTACAGCGCGATCTGGCGAAGCGGATTGAGCAGGTGCCCGGCGTGGGTACGATCGAACTGCGCGGCGAGATTGAGCGCGAGATTCAGATCAACCTGAAGCGCGATCGCTTGCAGGCCTCAGGGCTGACCGCCGACGAGGTGCGCCAGGCCATCGCATCCGAAAACGCGGTGGTTGGTGGCGGCAACGTGAAAGACGGACTCCGAGATATGTACGTTCGGGCCCTCGGGGAGTACACGTCGGTCGATGAGATCCGAAACACGGTCATCGCATACGCCGAAGGTCAGCCCATACGGGTGATCGACGTAGCCAACGTAGAAGATGGCTACCAGGATACGTTTCGGATGACCGAGCTCGATGGGATGCCTATCGTGCAGATGCGCATCCAGAAGCAGAGCGATGCCAATACGGTTGCTGTAGCCGATGGCGTTCGGGCCGAGGTAGAGCGCATCAACGCCGAACGTAACGACATGCACCTTACGGTAATCAGCGACCAGAGCACATATATTCAGTCGTCGATCGACAGCGTGCAGAGCTCGTTGCTCTGGGGGGCGCTGCTTGCGATATTCGTGCTCTACATGTTTTTGCGCAACGGCTCCACCACGTTTGTCATTGCGCTCTCTATTCCCATCTCGATCATTGCAACATTCGGCCTCCTCTACTTCGGCGGACTCACACTGAACATCATGACGTTCGGCGGGCTCGCACTCGGAGTAGGGCTCATTGTGGATAACGCGATTGTCGTGCTCGAAAACATTGTGCGGCACCGCGAAGAGAACGGGCGAAGTCTGCCCGACGCGGCCAGCATAGGGACGCGTGAGGTAGCAGGAGCCATTGTGGCCTCGACCCTCACGACTTCCGTAATCTTTCTGCCGCTGGTCTTTGCACAAGCTACCAGCGCATCGCTCTTTCAGTCGCTGGCGCTTGTGGTGGTCTTCTCGCTGGTCTGTTCGCTCTTTGTAGCGCTCACCCTGGTGCCTATGCTGGCGAGTCGCTTCCTGACGAACGAGGCCAACCCGGATGCCTCTACCCAGTCGGCTTTCCAGCGTCGCTTTCAGCAGCTGGAGGAGTGGTACAAAGATAAGCTGCGTACCGTCATTACGTACCGGAAGACCGTCTTTGCATCGACGGGGGTGCTACTGGCAGGAGCGCTATTCATCTGGCCCATGCTTCCGGTCGAACTGGCACCGCAGACCGATGCCAACGAGATCCGCATCGACATGAGCATGGACTCGGGGACAAATCTCGCGGTCGTGCAGTCGTACCTGCAGGAACTGGAGGACGTTGTGAAACCGCTGGTGCCCGAGGAGGATGTGCAGTTCATGACAACGGAAATTCGCGGCAGCCGCGCCCGCATCGACCTGGCGATGCGTCCGGAAGGGGAGCGCACCACCGAGCCCTCGGAGCTGGCCGATTACCTGCGCGAGAACATTGAGGGCGTCGTGCCGGGGGTTGAGATACGGGTGCGTGCCCGTACCGGACTCTGGGTGCTGCGCCGGGCCTTCAGTAGCGGTGGGGGCGACGAGGAAACCTCACTCGAAATGGAGCTGCGCGGGTACGACCTGGAGCAAGCCCAGATTATCGGCGACGACATCAAAAATCGCCTGGAGCAGCTCGACGGTATCGCCGACGTGGAGGTCGGCGGTGAAGACCGCGGACAGCCCGAGCAGAATATTTTCTTCGACCGTGAGCGCATCGCGCAGGCGGGCCTCACCACACAAGGCGTGGCCACTGCCATCCAGACCAACCTGGCGGGCACGCGTGCCGGAGCCTTTCGGGTTGAAGGCGATGAGTTTCCGATCATCGTGCGCCTGCGCCCCGAAGACCGACTCACCGTGCAAGACCTGGATAACATCGCCGTGCGTAGCCCCGATGGCGGTACCATTCCCGCGTCGGCCTTCGTTCAGGTTGATGAAGGGCGTGGACCCAGCACCGTGAGGCGCATTAACGGACAGCGTGTGACCTACCTATCGGCAACGCTGACCAGCGATGCAAACCTGAACGATGTCGTAGAACGGGCGCAGAGCACGGTCGCTCAGATGAACCTGCCTGAGCAGTTTTCGCTTACCTTTGGAGGCGAGTACCGCGAGCAGCAAGAAGCACAGCGCGACTTTATGCTGGCTATCGTAATGGCTCTGCTGTTGATCTATATGGTGATGGCCGGGCAGTTTGAACGCTTTCTGGATCCGTTTATCGTCATGTTCTCGGTGCCGCTCGCTCTTGTCGGGGTCGTACCCACGCTCTACCTGACGGGCACTACGGTCAACATCCAGAGCATCATGGGGCTCATCATGCTTATTGGCATCGTTGTGAACAATGCGATCGTGCTTGTGGACTACATCAATATCATGCGGCGCGAGCGGGGGTTAGAGCTGTCGGAGGCGGTGGTTGAGGCCGGGCGTCTGCGCTTGCGTCCTATCTTGATGACCGCACTCACTACGATGCTCGGACTGCTTCCGCTGGCTATCGGGCTGGGGGCCGGGGGCGATATTCAGGCGCCCCTGGCGCGCGTCGTGATTGGCGGGCTCTTTGCCTCCACGCTCATTACGCTGGTTCTCATCCCGGTGGCTTACATCTCTGTCGAGAACGCAGCCGTGCGCGTGCGAAGCTACCTGCCCGACTGGTCATGGCTCCCGCAGCCAGGACCCGCAGAAGTACGCCCGGCGAAGTCATGAACGCTCTGAATCCTCCGTTCCCGAACGTGTGGAAGCAGAGTCAAAGTCGGTGAGGTCTGATGAGGAGGTCTCACCGTCTTTCATAGCCTTACGGTACGAAGCAGGGGTGGTGTGCGTAACGCGGCGAAACCAGCGCGTAAGATGGCTCTGGTTTGAAAACCCGGCCTGCAGGGCGACGCTGGCAATCGGCAGGTCGGTCTCGGCAAGCAGGTGCCGGGCTCTGCGCACACGCTCGCGCAGCACATACCGGTACGGCGTGTAGCCCACAGTCTGCTTAAAAAGGCGGCTGAAGTGCGACGGACTCATGTCAAGATGCTCGGCCAAGTCGGCTACGCTAATGTCCTCATCCAGGTTGGTGCGGATGTGCTCCTGCACAGACCGCCGCGCTGATGCTGAAAGAGGTCCCTGATTGGCCTGCATGAGGGGCGGCACGTCCGCATCGGCAGTGACGAGCAGGCGGAAGATCATGGCACGGACGACCGCGCCTGCCACCGCGCGCGTCGTGACGCCGCTTTCACCGTCGGTACACGCCTCAATAGACTGGTTGAGGGCCTGCCCCAGCAGGTAGAGCACACGGTCTTCCTCAAAAACGCGAGAGCGTAGCGTTGTGCGCCTCGGGTCCAGCGCATGCAGCGACACAAAGTGATAGATAAGCGGTGGCGGGATGTACACGAAAACAAGTTCTACGTCACAATCTTCCCAGGCCCATGTCGTAGATGTGCCAGCGGCAAGAAAGAGCGACACCTCTTCCTGAATTTCGACCTCGTGTAGGTCGGTATCGTCTCCAAGACTGTATTGCCCGCGGGCCTGGCCCCGTGTGATGACAGAGAGCAGATGGCTATTCAGGCGGGGAAACGCTTGCGATGATGGGACGCCAGGGATGCGAAAGCGCTCCACGAGAACCGGTTCAGAACGCGTTGCAGTGACCGGAAGGCGTATGCTTTCCAACCGCTCGCCGGGTATATACCGGTGAAACTCGGATGGCGAGACTGTAGGTGCAGACTGGTTGCGATGGGTCAAAGGCATGTAGTGCTGTGAGAAGGAAACGAGGCATCACAAGGCCCGGCGGACTGCACGGAGCAGCGAAGGGGCAGAGCTCGAGTCCGTTAGGCTGGGAGGAGCGATTCAATTGTGCCGACCAGCTGAGCTGCGTGAAAAGGTTTAGCGAGGTAGGCATCGAACCCTTCATCAAGCAGGCGCTCGCGTATGTCACCGAGCACGTGGGCAGTAAACGCTATTGCGGGCGTTTCCGTATTCAACGATTCAGGATGGGTGCGGGCGCTGTGCAGCACATCACAGCCGCTTCCATTGGGCAACTGAACATCAAGCAAGAGTACATCGAACGGGGTCTCTTGCAGGCTACGCCGGGCTGCGCTGCAGGTCTGGCATGTCGACAGCGCGTAGCCGGTAGATAGCTGATGGCTTACAAGACGAACAATGAAATCATCGTCGTCCAGAAGAAGGATACTTGGGTGCGACATACGTATTCAAATAGTGCTGTTTAAGCTGTCCTTAATAGTTAAAATATCAACTCGTAAAATAATAGCGTGATTATTGCGTTACATGTTACATCACGGAGATTCGTCACGGAGGTAATCAAACATGGAGCGATTAAGCGGATTGTCGTCGGTTTCCTTACCTGAAGCTTCAGGATCATCCTGTGTGTCGGATGAAGAAGACCGGTGTTGGCGGAGGTGATCAAGTGTCGTGCTGCCGCTGTCATCTGAGGGGAATCTGGGCGACTCGCGCTCTGATGAAGAATCTGACGGTGAAGGTTCTGATGGTGAAGAGGCTCTGGAAGACGAGGACTCCGAAGGATCACCGGAAAAAGCTGAGTCGGCTTCCTGCAGCTTATTCAGGATAAACCGTACAAATTGCCGCTCCGAAATGCCGTGAGCTTCGGCGCGGCGCCGCACATACGCCATCTGTCGCGAAGAAAGCGGAACGGGTAAAACCTCCTCGGCTTCGCCTTCGAGCAGAAGATCGGAAACAGGTATATTCATGTTGATTGGTCTACGCAGCGAAAAAGCAACAGCCGCGAACGGTGGGATAATTCTAACCGGAGTAGATTTTGTACCGATAAAGTAAAGAGGTAATGCTGCTCAGTCTGTCAGTATTCTGATGTGTGTTGCAGGATTGTGCGACAAAAGTGAAGGAGTTGACAAAGCAAAAATGTTAATTGAGAGAGGATAAGGGATATCCCTACAAAAGAAAAGAAACGTAAGGATATCCCTTACAAAGCGCCAAATGAGAAGGTGCGTTACTGTTCTGTCACACCTGAATGTTAGGGTCCGAAATTGTCATCGCGAGGAGGGAGCTTGCGACCGACGCGGCGATCTCATGCCGTTAATTGGGCAACTGCATCCGGTCCGATCGCATGAGATTGCGTCGCTGCGCTCGCAATGACAAGGTTGTGAGTTATTTTCGGTACGTTAGGTGGCCATGTGTTACCCGGAGATTGACCTGTGACAGAGAACTACCTGCCTATTTTTCGTGCAACGAGAAGCTGGTCGATATCAGGAACGGTCGAAGAAGTGGCTCTGGGGGGTAATAATCGCTGTGCGGTATGTTGGGCAGCGGTTTGGGCAGCGTCTGAAAACACTCAGCGGACTGCGATGATGTCGCCCAAGCGA
>NZ_JARWGJ010000166.1:0-5408 GCF_040409695.1 Longimonas sp. | reverse complement strand
CAGCGGCGCTCGCTCTCGCCATCAAACCAAAACCCAAACAGGCTCTCAAAGCAAACAGCCGCAGGCCGCTTCGTACACACGAAGGGGCCTGTGTTTTTTTGGTTGCCCAATAAAGAATTGACGTGCAAAGAACACGCATTGTGTATGGTGTGCGAGTACGTACAGTCACGTGTGCGTGTTGAAGTTCAATGGGAATGACAGCCTGCATGATGCCAATAAAAAACACCTGTCGTGGTGAGCGCAGGCCGACGGAGGAGGCCCATGTAGCCGCCGAATGGCATTCGGGGGGAACCATCTCTGCGGCGCTCAGCAGATACGGGCCACCCAGCAGCCCTGCTCATTTCGGGGGAAGTCTTTATTCGCTACGCTCGCCTGCCCCAGACCTGATCCGGGATCTTGCTTCGCTCGTGTCCAACTTCGCTCCGCTCAAGATGACGATGCATGAACGGAGCGGTGCTTACCCAAGACGGACGTCTGACCTCACTTATAGCGGCTTCACGCGTTCTCTTCAATCATCTCTTCAATCATCTCTTCAGTCTCTGTCTTAGCTCTCTGCGCTGCCTCTCAATGCGCTGTGCATTTAGGCTGTGTAACAGCTTATTTGCTCATTTAGGTTGACATCGACTGCGCAATGTACTATTATTTACTGGATGTACAGAGTATATGCTGATTGTCTAAAAGCCTGTTTCAATCTTGAGTGCTGAACTGCGCTCTCAGGCAGGCTCTACCTCTTCACCCCTCAACCTGACTGCCTGGCACCTGGCAGTACACTGCAAGCCACGTGCCTGCAAAGTAGACTTCTGCAAAAGGGTATATCGCGTAAGTCAATCTTGGAGACGGCGTAGACGCGCCTTCTCCTACACATTTCTCTCTTGCGTCCGCACTACGTATCGGCTCCTTTCTGTACCGTTCTCTATTCTACACCTATGCCCCCTCCTCTTTTCGTAAACCTATGTAGGAAACGGCTGAAGCGGCTGTTCTGGGCCCTATCATGGGTTGGTGGACTGCTTGGGGTATTGCTTTTTTCAGGCTGCGCTTCTGGCACTGATTTTCCTGACCCGTATACCTTCCCGTATACAATTCAGATTGAGCAGGAGCGTGGGTCCACAAATCCGCACAGACGAGTGCTTGACCTGGACCTGACCGGCGATGGACGAGACGAGTATATTCGTCATCCGCGTGTTAAAAACCGCGACCCGTCGACCCCCAGCAACATTGTTCTGCACACCCATGAAGGGCGAACGATTGCGCAAGTCAACTTCTCAGGGCAGGCTCAGCCCCCTCGTTCGCATGACCTTACAGGAGATGGACGCCTTGAGCTTCTCGTCCCCGTTGTGTACAACGACTCTCTCTCCGTGCACGTGATAGACGCCCGTGGCGAGAAGTTGTACGAGGTGTTTATCATGAGCGGAACGCCCCGCCAAGAGCCGGAGGGCGAAATTCGCTGGTATGCGGAGTTACAGCGACTGTGGGTTGAGGATGTTACGAACGATGGAGCGCTTGAACTTATCACGGTAGCCTCTACCCGTCTTGCTCAGAGGCCGCGCGGCGTGTTCGTACACAGTTTGCCGGATGGTGAAGAGCTCGGACACTGGGAAACAGGGACGTTTCTCAGAGACGGCGTCCTGCTTCGCAACCCCAACAACCCATCAACGCACAGCCTGCTTTATGCATCAGGCGCAACCAATAATGGAGGCGAAGCCAACGGGCAGAACGACCGATCTTCCTATGTCGGACGAGTTGACTTCTCCTCTCTTAATGAGGATGACGTTCGTATGTCTTGGTTTCGTCGCACAGGCGGACTCTGGACTCGCTCAAACATTGTGACCGACCAGCTGGCCGGCACGCCGGATCCATCTCTCGGCGTTTTTACCTGGCTACGGACCGATCAAAGCCGGCCAGATCAAGAGTGGATACGACGTATCGATCCTGTGCGTGGAACCGTTCAGGCCGTTCACCGCCCCGCTTCACAGATCCATGAGGTAGTTGCCGCAGACCTTAACGGGGACGGTACCAACGAAATCGTCTTTTTTGACGTTATGGGCCGCTTGCATGTGCTGGATGGCGAAACGCTAACCCTTAAGAAGACCGTTCATGTTGTGGATGAAGCCCTGGCTGAACGCCGTGGCTCGCTGGCTGCAACACCTGACTTCAATGGTGATGGACGCCCGAACCTTGCAGTGGGCTCTTCCAAAGGCCTTCGCATCTTAGACGCAGACCTCACCACCGTTGCTGTAGCAGAAAATAAACGGTACGTTGGCGTCGCACAGCGCGGTGCTGGTGAGCTTCCTGGACTTTCGATACAGAATGCAAACCATCAGTTCTACCGTGCTGTCATGCAGCCAGACGCGCTGCACCTTGCCTATCGCTACGGCCCATGGGCACTATGGATTATCGGCCTCGGGATTACCCTCACCATAGGACACACAATGTGGACACAACGGCGGCGTCTTTCGATGCTGGAAGCCACGCGTGAAACGCTTTCCTCACATGGCAACGAAGGGGTGCTTGTCTACCGCGCGAATGACCACAGCCTGGAACCGCTCGACAGCACAGCAAAGTACCACATACATCAGTGGCTACCAGCTAGCTCATCAAATGCGAGCAGCTATGCCGTAGACGACCTGGCCGACCGCTGTCCCGAAATCGACATGCTCTGCACCGAGCTCAAAGCCAACCTCCCTGCTCCGAAGGAGCAAACTGTTTCCGTTGATGGATACCCGTCCTCCCAGCTTGTTGCACTTCCCCTTTCTATCAGCGACCAAACGAAGGGAGACGGCCTGCTCCTCATCCGCACCGGTGCCTCTTCCGGTGCCGCAAACCAAGCCTGGCGGCTGATGGCGCGACGGGTGGCCCACGACCTCAAAAATCCACTCACAAGCATTCTTCTTACCCTCCAGCGGATTCAGATGGAGTATCGAAACCGCGCACCCGCACTCCAGGAGCCGCTTGATATGTATACGGAACGCATCGAAGATCGCATTGAGCATCTTCGGCGCATGACAAAGAATTTCATGAAGTTTGTCAATGCCGAGGAGCTGCAGTGTGCTGTCACTGACCTCAATGACTTTGTGCAGAAACAGTCTGACCCAATTGCCGCTCTCGTCCCGTCGGATACCGATCTGGATTTTCGCTGCACCAAGGAAGCATGTCCGGTCTACATTGATCACGACCAGATGCACTCGGTCCTCGAAAACCTCGTATCAAATGCTGTTAATGCGATGCCAGAAGGCGGGCGTATTACGGTAGCGACTCATTTGGAACGCAAGTTGCAATGGGATGTCGACGTGCCACCTCGTGATGTAGCGGTTCTCGAAGTAATGGATACCGGCACGGGCATCGATGCTGAAACACGTCAGCATCTGTTTACACCAGGATATACGACGCGAGAAGACGGTAACGGTCTCGGGCTTGCAATCGTACGGAAAGTTGTGTCTGACCATGACGGATACCTCGAAGTAGATAGTGAGCCCGGCGTCGGATCTTCCTTCTGCATATACCTTCCGCTCCACAATGAATCTGAGGCTTCCGATGCTTCTTCCTGAGAAGTCGCTCCGCCAACGTGAACGTGCGCTCTTGGCATAGACTCCATGCCCGAAGAGGCGGAATGTCCCGTGTCCACCAGCATGTATCAGAGCCCCCATCACGTGTCGCATCTAATGAATACAACACCTACTTGCTATGCCCTCGGCCCCTTCTCTCCTCGTTGTTGACGACGACCCACATGTCCGAACCGGGCTCTGCGACATCTTGAATCATCACGAATACAAAACGCACGAGGCAGGTGATGGGCGGAGCGCACTAACCCTGATGGAGGAACGTCCTGTAGATCTGGTGCTTCTGGATCTTGATCTGCCCCGGCTTTCAGGCATGCAGGTGCTTGAATCAGCGCTTGAGTCGCACCCTGCCCTTCCGATCATCATTGTCAGTGGAAAAGGCACGATCCAGCACGCGGTGCGCGCCACTAAGATAGGAGCATACGACTTTATTGAGAAGCCAGTGGATGCACAGCGCATGCTCGTAACGGTCCGTAACGCGCTGGAGAAGCGCACGCTGCAGCAACAGCGCGATCACCTTGTTAATGAGGCGCGTGCCCGGTATCGAATGGTGGGCTCCAGCAATCCGATGCAGCGCCTCTATGCCATTATTGATAAAGCTTCGCGCACTGCAAGCAAGGTGCTTATTACCGGTGAGAACGGGGTTGGCAAAGAGCTTGTAGCACGAGCCATTCACCACAACAGCAGCCGCGCGGGCGAACCCTTCGTTACGGTAAACTGTGCGGCGCTCCCAGAATCGCTTATTGAAAGCGAACTGTTTGGGCACCGCAAGGGCGCATTTACCGGTGCAGCCCAGCAACGCCAGGGCAAGTTCATCAGTGCCGATGGGGGGACGCTCTTTCTCGATGAAATCGGCGATATGGAGCTCAACACGCAGTCCAAGACGCTGCGTGCCCTCGAAGAGCAGGCGGTACAGCCTGTTGGTGCTGATGACACCATACAGGTGGATGCGCGCATTATCGCTGCTACCAATAAAGACCTGACGCGTGCGGTAGACGAGGGTGGCTTTCGCCGCGATCTGTACTACCGGCTCAACGTCATTACTATCAACGTACCGCCGCTGCGCGAGCGCCGATCGGATATCCCCGACCTGGTTGCTCATTTCCTGCATAAGTTTAGCACACGCAATGGCATCCACACGCGTCGGGTTGATGGCGCCGGACTTACGCTACTGATGAGCCACGACTGGCCGGGTAACGTGCGCCAATTGCGCAACGTCATTGAGCGCCTGGTTGCACTAAGCGACGCAGCTCAAATTCCGGCAACAGCCGTTGCAGATGCCCTGGGCCGCCACGATCGTAAAGTGACCGAACTTCGGCAAACTGACCTACGCGCTGCTCGTGAACAATTCGAACGGGCTTTCATCCGTCGCACATTGGATGCCCAGGATGGCCAGATCCAGTCGACAGCTGAAGCTCTTGGCATTAGCCGTAGCCACCTCTGGAGAAAGATGCAAAAGTACGAGATTGAATCACCATCCGACACCTGATTCCGCACGTGCCGATCGACACTTATCGGGTCTACTCAGAGAGCATAGCCGCGTTGCACAAAGGCAACATGCATTACCGATCCACGTTGCAGATGCGCAATGTACACCTGCCCTTCTGCGCTTTGATAGATGCAGCGAAGTGAGTTAACACATTTTAAACAATTCGCTTTTCTTCGAGATACATCTGCGTTGCGATTGCACTGTCATGTGATTGCACTGTCAGATGGGTAGGTCTCAGGTGAGCAGCACACGCACGTTGGGTATCACCCGATAACGAGCAGAACGGCGCCCATGCCCACGGGTACGACGATGTTGTCGTTCAGCGGAAGGGGCAGCGCCTCCAGAGCAGCGCCGGCAAGCGC
>NZ_JARWGJ010000165.1:0-24725 GCF_040409695.1 Longimonas sp. | reverse complement strand
CGGCTCCGCTGGGCTGCAAATTGTCCCCGATATACGGGCGTCAGTCGGGCTTGCGCCCTCGTGTCGGCCCGTAACCCCGGCTACGAACCTCTATCGTGGTCCAATTTTCGCTACAGCGGTGCTCGCTCTCGCCAGCAAACCAAAACCCAAACAGGTTCTTATCACTTGATAGTGATCGCACAACACATTCGGGGCCGGACTTTTGATCATAAGAACCATGCTAAGCAACTTCAAGCCCGGAATGTGTAAAGCCTGTTGCCCATGCATCACGTTCTCCCTCTCTCTAATACAGAACTTAACAGGTGGAACACCCTGCTTTAGGCTGTGATATCACAGCGATACCACAGCTTTGTCTGTAGTTGGCTTCCTCAGAAGGCTCTCTGCTCGTTATGCTTACACTCGACATTACCCACCTTCGCTCCGGGGTGCACCATGTAACCCTGGAGCCGGATCCGGAAGAGGTGGAGATGGATGCCAACGCATTCCGCAACATCACGGTGTCGATGCATCTACAGTGCCAGCGCGACCGGATTCTGGCGACAATGACAATGACCGCCGAGGCCGAGCTGACCTGCGACCGTACGCTGCGCACCTTCTGGAAGGAAATCGAAGGCACGTACGTTGTGCTCTTTGGCCCGGCGCACCTCTCCGGTGATGAGAGCGATGCATACGATGAGGTACGTTCGATGGACCCGACCGACACCGAGGTAGAGATCACCGATATTGTGCACGACACGCTGCTTCTTTCTATTCCCCCTCGCGTGGTTGCACCGGGCGCGGAAGAGGAAGATATTCCCATGCAGTTTGGCGCTCCTGATGAACCTGATGAACCTGATCCAGAGGATGACATCGATCCGCGTTGGGAGAAACTCAAGAAGCTAAAGAACCACGACCAAGAGTGAGTAACGTGTGCAGCAGCATGCCCCCGATATAGCCAGGCGCTACACGTGTATTGCTGCTGTATTGATACTGGTCTTGTGCACACCCGCATGCCCCTTGAACTGGTACCTTGCCTGTTCAACACGTATGCTGCACGGCACTTGAGGCTCGCCGCCCACGCTAATTCCTTGTAAAATACGATAAACCTCCGAACCTGAGGCACAAAACTTCAATTCTTTCAGGATAGTGCAGGCTCCTTCCGCTATGCGTGGACGTTTCAGATAGCATTCAACGTGCACTGCGCGCGTGCTGCCGCTGACCCAGCCACCCCGGCTGGCTGATAGCCAGATTACAACCGGGCTATGTATCGGCCTACTTTGCTGTTTGACTGCTCTACCTATTGCTTTTTATTGACATTAAAAAACTGAAATCATGGCTGTACCAAAGCGCCGTCATTCGAAATCTCGCTCGCGTAAGCGACGGTCTCGCTACTACAATAGCTTGAAAGCACCCCAGCTCATGGAGTGCAACAACTGCGGCAACCCTAAGGTGATGCACCGTGCTTGCAAGTTCTGCGGCCACTACCGCGGCCGTCAGGTTGTTGAGCCGACCGAAGAGCTCATCGGATAGCATCGTTCGGCAGGGGTCTCGTGCCACGCGCTGCGGCCCCCGCATGCGCATCTCGTTTCGCTGCGATGCACAATCGTGCCGCATGTGCTGTTGACAGTGTCCTGCGCTTACATGCCTACGATTTAGCTCGCCATGTAACGCCTGTTGATGCACGTTTTGTGCTTTACCGTGAAAGGTGAGGTGCAAAACGTGCATTTTAATGTTCAGGCTGTTTACTTGGGCGCATGTATACAGCTCTTTCCTCTGCGTACCCTGCAGCCTGAACGAGCTGTCCATTCACAAGCCTGCTGACCAAACGCCGGTTGTACATGCCTACCCACATTGCCGTTGACGCCATGGGAGGAGATCACGCTCCTCACGCCGTAGTCGAAGGCGCCGTCCGTGCCCTGAAACGCCCCGAGGCAACTGACCTTCGCATCACACTGTTTGGCCCTGAAGAGCGTGTGCAGGAAGCGCTGCGGGCTCACGACGATGTGTCGGAGCTCCCTCTTAGCGTGCGGCATGCCCCTGACGTTATTGCCATGGACGACGCCCCGGCTGCAGCGCTCAAGCGGAAGCGCCAGTCGTCTATCCACCTCGGCCTGCAGGCGCACCGCACAGGTGCGACCGATGCCTTCGTGAGTGCAGGCAATACCGGTGCGATCATGGCAGCCTCGATGTTTATCCTGGGGCGCATCAAGGGAATTGAGCGGCCTTCAATCGTCGGATTCTTTCCCACCCTGAAAGACGACTTCTCGGTCGTTATCGATATCGGCACCAATGTCGACTGCAAGCCTGCGCACCTGCTTCAATTCGCACGCATGGGTACGATCTACGCCCGGCACGTGCTTCAGATCGACGCCCCTACCGTTGGACTCATTAACATCGGCGAGGAGCCCGGAAAGGGCAATGAGCAGGTCAAGGAGGCCCATGCCTTGCTGAGCGACGACACGTCGATTAACTTCGCAGGGAACGTAGAAGGCGGCGACCTACTGCATCATGCCGCCGACGTGCTCATCTGCGACGGCTTCATCGGCAACGTGCTGCTCAAGTTCGGCGAGTCGATGACAACTGTACTCTCAACTATGACCAAAAACGAGATGGAGCGCCAGGGCCTCACGAAAGAGGAGCAGAAGCTTGTTGCCGGGGTGCTCAGTAACGTACAGCAAGGGTTCGACCACGAAAATCGGGGAGGGGCTCCACTCGTAGGGGTCAACGGCGCCGTCTTTATCGGACATGGACGCTCCTCGGCTCGTGCCATTGAGCAAGGCATCTATTCCGCTGCTGACCTGGCGTCAAAAGATCTCGTTCCAGTACTCGAAGAAGCCTTTGCCCCTTGAGACCATGGGCTGCTGAGCGCCTATCTGCTGCGAATGCGCGTCTCTAACTAAATCGCGCCCCTACCTGACTGATATCGCGCCCATCGCCTCGTGCTCACTGGCTGCTCTCGAACGATGCACGCTGTGCCCCGTTGCGCACTCGACTCCACTGAACTATCGTTTTCGGCTCTGTTCTTATGTCTACTTCCTCTTCTTCGCAGCCGCGTGCAGCGATTACAGCCATGGGGCACTTTCTGCCTGAGAAGCGCCTCACCAACGCCGATCTCGAACAGATTGTCGATACCGACGACGAGTGGATACGCACGCGCACCGGCATTGAGGAGCGACGCATCCTTGACGACCCCGACAAGGCAACGGCCTACATGGCATCGCAGGCCGCCGAGGAGCTCTTCCAGAAACACGATATCGACCCCGCCACGATCGACCTGATCATCGTGGCCACGATCACCCCCGATATGGAGTTTCCCTCTACGGCATGCCTGGTGCAAGACAGCATCGGAGCCCAAAATGCATGGGGATTCGACCTGGCTGCTGCCTGTAGCGGATTTCTCTTCGCGCTTACGAACGGCGCCAGCTTCATCGAAAGTGGGCGTGCGAAGCGGGTACTTGTTATCGGGGCCGACACGATGAGCGCTATCACGGACTACGAAGATCGAAGCACATGCATCCTCTTTGGCGATGCTGCCGGTGCGGTGCTGCTGGAGCCTCACGATACGTACGGCCTGCAAGACACGGTGCATTACTCCGATGGCGCGCACGCTGACTTGCTCACGCTTCCTGCTGGAGGCAGCCTCAACCCTGCTTCTCACGAAACCGTCGATCAGCGCCTGCACTACCTGAAGCAAGACGGTCGCCCGGTCTTTCGTCACGCCGTAACAGGCATGGCTGATGTCTGCGTCGAGATCATGGAACGGAATGACCTGACAGGCGATGATGTCGATTTCCTTGTACCGCATCAGGCCAATAAGCGCATCATTGATGCCACAGCTAACCGCATGGGCCTCTCCTCCGACAAGGTGATGCTGAACATACACCGCTATGGCAACACCACCGCGGCTACCGTTCCACTCTGCCTGAATGACTGGCAAGCCGAACTCAAGCCCGGGCACAACCTGGTGCTCACGACCTTCGGGGGCGGACTCACCTGGGGCGCGTCGTACCTCACCTGGGCGTACGACGGCGCTGAATATGACAGTTAAGTAGGCCAGCAAAAATACATGTACACCTTGTCATCGCGAGGAGGGAGCGTGCGACCGACGCGGCGCTGGGCGGAGCCCGAGTACTCCTGGGGTGCGATCTTACTTATGGCCCCGTTAGAGCGATTCATTCTGCTTAGAGGGCACAAGATTGCACTCCAAGAGCACTTCCTCGCTGCGCTCACAGCGCCACGTCGCTGACGCTCCTCGCAATGACATATCCGAAGATTCTTATGTGGGCCTACTTAACAGGCTGGCTGGTCTCATCGACCCATCCGACTTTTCCCCACCCGACTGTTTTTCTAATCCACTGCTTGTAACGACTCATGGCTAAAACCGCTTTTCTCTTTCCCGGACAAGGCGCTCAGTACGTCGGCATGGGGCAATCGCTCTATGAAACCTACAGCGAAGCCCGGGACCGGATCGAGGCTGCCAACGCGGTTCTCGGCTTCGACCTGCATGCTCTTATGTTCGGCACCGCCGATGTAGACGATGCCGACGCTGCCCTCACCGCAACCGAGGTCACGCAGCCCGCGCTCTACACGCACAGCCTTGCGGCCATGGCCGTGCTCGACGCCCAACAGGCCACTCCCGACATGGTGGCCGGGCATAGCCTTGGCGAGTACAGCGCCCTCGCTGCGGCTGGCGCGCTCTCGTTCGAAGACGGACTCCGGCTCGTACGGCGCCGGGGCGAGCTCATGGCAGAAGCTGGTACCCGGCGCCCGGGCACCATGGCTGCCGTGCTCGGAGCCGACGACGAAGATGTTGAAGCCGCCTGTACGGCGGCTACCGAGATGGGAGAGGGGGTTGTGCAGCCTGCCAACTTCAATGCGCCGGGGCAGATCGTTATTTCGGGCGATGTGGACGCTGTGCAGCGCGCTACCGACCATATCGACGCCCGCACCATTCCGCTGTCTGTAAGCGGCGCCTTTCATTCGCCGCTGATGGATTACGCCCGGGAGGGGCTCGCTGAAGCCCTGGAATCGGTCGATATCCAGCCGCCCCGCTGCCCCATCTACCTGAACGTCACCGCCGCGCCCACCACCGATCCCGACGAAATCCGACAGCGCCTGATCGACCAGCTGCAGGCGCCCGTCCGCTGGGCACAGCTGCTTCGCGCGATGGAGACCGACGGCGCCGAGCGCTTCATAGAGGTCGGTGCCGGGTCGGTGCTGCAGGGTCTTGTGAAGCGGACGCTCGGGCGCGATGCCGTGCGCCATGGCGTCGATACAGCCGACGACTGCGCTAAATTGCTCGATGCCGGGGTGCTGCCTGCCTCGTAAGCCAACCTGCTTGCTCGATGAGGATGACGCTGTCTTGACCGGCGCCGCCCGTACGCATCCCCCTGTACCTCTTTCTCGCCCTACCACCTACCCAGACGCCCTCTCGTATCCTATGGATTTTGACCTTACCGACACGACGGTACTCGTAACCGGCGGCACGCGTGGCATTGGCCGCGCCATCGTCGACGCCTTTGCCGATGCAGGTGCCCGCGTGGCGTTCACCTACCGCTCTTCAAGCGAAACCGCCGACGCGATCGTCGCTGAACTCACCGAGCGCGGCGTGGATGCGATGGCGCTACAGGGCGACGTGGCCGATCCTGAATCCGCTCAGAAAGCGGTAAGCGCTGTAACCGACGCCTGGGAGCGCCTCGACGTGCTCGTTAACAATGCGGGCATTACGCGCGACGGACTCATGCTGCGCCTGGATGCTGACGACTGGGATGCCGTGCTCGACACCAACTTGAAGGGCGTGTTCAACTTCTGCAAAGCCGCCTACCGTCCGTTCATGCGGCAACGGGCTGGCTCTGTGATCAACATATCGTCGGTCGTCGGCGTTATGGGGAACCCGGGGCAGACAAACTATGCTGCCTCGAAGGCAGGCATGATCGGCTTCACGAAGAGCCTGGCCAAAGAGCTTAGCGGACGCGGCGTGCGCGCCAATGTGGTAGCTCCGGGCTACGTGGCCACCGACATGACCGAGGCCATGGGCGACGACGCCCAGCAGGCGATGCTCGATGCGGTGCCGCTGGGGCGCCCAGCCGACCCGGAAGACATCGCGCAGGCCGTTCTCTTTCTGGCTTCGCCCGCAGCCTCCTATATTACCGGCCATGTGCTGCACGTAGATGGCGGACTGGCTATGTAGTTCGCTGCAGCGAACCCGCCCGCTACTGCTGAAATGCGCTTGTGACGGGGTTTCAATATCCGGATTCTTGCGCAATGCACCCCGGATCGTTTCAGGCGTTGCAGCCGTAATCTTGTTCTGTATGGCAGATGTGGCTGCCCGTTCTCTTGCTGATATAACTTCTTGCTGGTCATGGTGGATGAATCCGGATCGTCGTACGCAAATGTCATTGACCTCACCTCGAAAGGGCAGCGCAAAAAGCGCCAGGAGGAGGTTGGGGAGCTGCACGAGCCCGACGAGCCCCTCGACGCCGTCACATCCGACGAGCTTCCCGATCAGGTTGAGCAGGCGATGCGGGCCGCCGGGTGGGATTCGCTCATGGAGGTGCAGCGCAAGTCGCTCCCGTATCTCATTGCCGGGCGCGACCTCATCGTACAGTCGCGCACCGGCTCTGGCAAGACCGGGGCGTTTCTGCTCCCGCTCTTCGACCGGCTCGACTCGTCTCGCAAGGAGGCGCAGGCGCTCATCCTTACGCCCACGCGCGAACTGGCGCGGCAGGTGCATGAGGAGTTTGAACGGATGAAAATTGCCACCCCCGAAACGAACGACCTTGAAGCAGCGCTCATCTACGGCGGCGTAAGCTACGGACCGCAGATCAAGGCGCTCAAAGATGGCGCACAGGTCATCATTGGCACGCCCGGGCGCGTGCTCGACCACCTGAAACGAAAGAACTTCATCGCCAAAACGGTGCGCCTCTTCATTCTGGATGAGGCCGACGAGATGCTCTCGATGGGGTTCTACCCCGACATGAAAGAGATTCGCGACTTTCTGGGTGCCGACCGTCAGTCGTGTATGTTCAGTGCGACTATGCCGCCCAAGGTGCGTGCTGTAGCCCGCGAGTTCCTCACCAACCCCGATTTCCTCTCGCTTAGCTCCGGGCACGTGAGCGTCGACGAGATCTCGTATCGCTACTACCTGGTGGCACCGATGGAGAAAGATCGGGCGCTTGAGCAGCTCATCGAGATGGAGGAGCCCGAGTCTGCACTCATCTTCGCAAATACGAAGCGCGAGGTTACCTATCTGCGCAAGTTCTTGAGCAACGCCGGGTACAGCATCGACGAGATGTCGGGCGACCTGTCGCAGCGCAAGCGCGAGGAAGCCATCGACCGCCTCCGCAGCGGCGAGCTGCGCATGCTCGTAGCAACCGATGTGGCTGCACGTGGCATCGACATATCGGATCTAAGCCACGTCTTTATCTACGACGTGCCGCAAGACCGCGAATACCTCATTCACCGCTCCGGACGCACCGCCCGCGCCGGAAAGAAAGGCACTACGATTGTGCTGGCCACGCACGAAGACGAGTTTGAGCTCATCCGCATGGCCAAGGCGTACGACATCGAGATGGAGCGCGCCGAGCTCCCGGTAGATCCGCTCGACGAGGCCGCAGATCAGCTACGTCGCCACTACAGCAGCGGGCATAACCGCGAGGCCGTGCAGCGTTTCCTTCCGCTCGTAGACCGGCTGGCCAGCGAGCATCCCGAACTGCTGGCCCACCTCATCGACGAAAGCGTCGACATCCGCGACGCACTTAGCGCCGAGAGCGAGTCCGCAGACGCCTCCAGCACATAACGCAATACCAGACCGCCATGCAGCATGTCTTCCTGATTCGTCGTCTTGTTGCATGCTGCCTTGCTGCGCTGCTCTTTATGGGTATTGCAGCAGGTACGGGGGGATACGCGGCCGCCGCGACCTCGTCCGCCGCGCTGCCTGACACGACCGAAAGCGACGTTGCGTATCGCGTCTATACCGCAGACGGCACGCCCGCTTCGCTCGATGCTGTTGCTGCTACACTCGACACCGTCGACGTGATGCTTCTGGGCGAGGTGCACGAGCAGCCCGGCATCCACGCCCTGCAAGATTCGCTCTGGCAGCGCGCCCTGAACGCCCCCGACAGCCGCCCTGCCGCGCTCTCCCTCGAAATGTTTGAGCGCGACGTACAGCCCGTGCTCGATGAGTATCTGGCCGGGCTCATCACCGAAAATCACTTCTTGCAAGCCAGCCGCCCGTGGACCAACTACGTGCGCGACTACCATCCGCTTGTTGAATCGGCCCGTGCTGCAGAGGCCGCCGTGCTGGCTGCGAACGCCCCGCGTCGCTACGTAAACCGGGTAGCCCGCGAGGGGCGCGCCGCCCTCAACGCACTTCCTGCATCGGCACGCAACTGGCTACCGCCGCTTCCCTATCCTGAAGCCACCAACGCCTACCGCGAGCGCTTCCTCGCGCAGATGCACGGCGGCGCACATCCCACCAACCACGCTCCTTCAGACACGACCGACGCGCATACTACACGTGAAGCCGGTCCGCCCGATAGCCCACACGGACACGGCGAGGGAATGACGCGCCTGCTCGACGCGCAGACGCTCTGGGATGCCACGATGGCCTATGCTATGGCCGAGCACCTGCTACGCACCCCCGATGCCCGCATCGTCCACCTCACCGGACGCTTCCACGTCGCCCAGCGCACCGGCACCCCCGACGCCCTGCGCCACTACCGGCCGGATGTCCGACAGCTTGTCGTCTACTTCGACGTCGTAGCCGATCCTGATCGCTTCGAGGAAAACGCCCATGCCAACCAGGGCGACTTTGTGGTGCTCGTCGAAAATTAGCCAAGGTATTGTATTAGCTATTTTTAGCAGATACGCACCATGCTTTATTTCGTGCTGGTTCTTGCCGGAGCATACGTAGTAATTATGACGCCCGCATAATCGCCTCACTCTTTAGTTACATTTCAAGTTTGCTTTTTTTGAGGCTTTATAACATTTGCGATGTAGTAAATCAGCAGATAATAGACCACTCATAATCTAATTAAAAGGCTAATTATAACATCTTTTAGCTTGCTTCTTCTAGTTATGCTTGCAACGGGTGCAAGCTTCTTACATGGTGATGACTTTGAGGGGGTGTCGTATGAACCATCGAGTGATATTTTCGAATGCGTTGATATGACTGATTTCCGCCTTGCCGCTTCAGGAATATTTTCTGAAGATGCCACCGAAGAAGTTGCTATGCTGTTAGCTGGCGATTGCACCAATGGTGGCCCGGGTGCCGTCTCATGTGAGCACTCCTTCGAACTTCCGTCAGTTTTTGGTGTAGGTGGAGGAACATATGAATGTGGGGTTGAGTGCGGCGATGGCTATTACGCCTGCTGCAGCTTCTCATGTACATGTGTCTGATGCGGTTAGGGAAATCCACGGAGGAATCGGGGTCAGGATAGGGCGATCACGCTATCTTGGCCTTGATTTTTGTGTATGGTTTTAGTGGCAGTGTATTGTTATCGTATCATTTTTTATGAATCAAATTTCTTATTGTATAACTCACCTCTGCTCCATTTAAACACTTTTATTCGTGTTCACTCTGATGCTTCTTCCTCTATCAGGTTGCGGACCTGGTGAAGCAGAAAAAGGATTTCACTTGGATAAAGTCTATGAAGAAGAGGCAGCTTTGCAGGCGACCGAAATTGCCGAGATCGGTGATGATGCCCCACTTATTGGACTACCTCGTAGCCTTGCCCTGAACAGTGAGGGCATGCTCTACATCTCCGACTTCGATAACAATGAAGTGCATGTGGTGTCTCCTGAGGGCGACTCGATAGATACCCTTGGACGATCCGGACAGGGGCCCGGCGAGTTTCGAAATCCGAGTACGATTACCGTTGGACCCAGCGACTCCCTTTTCGTTAGAGATATCCAGCGCATTTCTGTGTTTGGCCCCGCGCCGCAACACGAATTTGCGTATAGTTTCCACCTCCCCAGTCCCTATAATGGGAAAACATCAGGCGGTGTACACAAAACGTTAGAAGGGACATTACTGGCTTCGTACAGCCGTCCGAAGAACCCCAACCTCGATCGAGACCCCGGCATCTGGATCATGCGCGTAGACCGCAACGAAAGCACGCCAGAAACACTTTACCAGATGCCTATGGACGAGATACATGTCCGCGTTCAGAACGGCCACCACCAGAGCGTTGAGCGCCCCTTTGGTCGGAAATCCTTCTACACCTACACCGACACGGGTGTATGCTACGGCTGGTCAGATTCGCTGCGTGTGCGGTGTGGTGATGCCGATGGACATGACAGCCTGGTCGTGAACGTAGATCACACCGCGCTTCCCGCAACATCGTCTGAAATCGCGTTCTACCGCGATATTTATGACGGTGAGCGGCTCGCGATGATCGAGGAAGCCGGATTTCACGATACGCATCCGGCCTATGAAGGCTTTCATGTGGATACTGACGGACGGATCTGGATATTGGAAGCCGTTCACAAACCTGATGAGTCGCTTACGCTTGAAGAGATACAAGACGTGATGGTAACCTGGTATCGCATTGACCCGGTAGCAGAAACGTATCAGACCATTGAGCTACCTGCAGGCCAGCAAATAAAGGCTGCCACCGACACACACGTGTACACCACGATGGTGCCCGCGCTTCCCAATGTTTGGGTTTATCGGCTCGGCGAGTAACTCATAGCGGAAACAATAGCCGTTGCTTCACCCCGCGTGCGTTGTATGGCACTGCAACACTTACCTTACTATCAGCAACCGATTTACTGCTTATAACTACTTACTCAAAACTCTTTGTTTGCATTGCTGTATTTTTGAGTGCTGCTGCATTTGCAGTCGCTCTCCCGACAATGCTCCAGCCGTTAACTGCTGATTTTGATATCGTTGTCGAAAAGACCGACGATGGATTCGAGTTGACCTGTACTGAGGGCTGTGCATGGAAAACGCTAAGCTGGGCCGGGCATGACGAAGTCCGGGTCAACTACTTTGGCATGACCGAAGCTGAAGAGGCCGATCGCTTCCTGTTCACGCTTGCAGGTACAGACGACGGCTTTGAGTTGGAGGGACTTGCAGGCACAGCTTGGAAGGCACTCGACTGGGGATGCCAGGACACAGAAACGTGTAGAGGCCGCGTTGATGCATCTGGTATCGGACGAGCACGGTAGCACGCACTACGGCTATCATGTCCCCAAAGACTTTTCGTGGTAGCCGGATCGTAAATACCTATCATAGAACAGGGGAGGCTCACCGAAACGGGTGGACCTCCCTTTTGTATTGAACACCGTATGCAACACATGTCGGGTTAGGTTACCCCCCACAAAAATACTGTAACTAATCAACTTACAGGATGCGCACGGTGCTTTATTTTCTGCTGGTTCTTGCCGGAGCATACGTGGCGATTACAGCGATGGCCTATGCATTTCAACAACAGCTGGTGTTCTTTCCATCGAGCACGATGGCCACCGATCCGGGAGCCGCTGGGCTCGCGTACGAGGAGGTCAGCATCGACACAGAAGATGGGGAAACCCTTCATAACTGGTGGATTCCCGCCGAGGAGGCCGTCGGCACGGTGGTGTTCTTTCACGGAAATGCGGGCAACATTTCTGGACGCGTAGGTACGGCCAACTTCTTCCACGAGCATGATATGAACGTGCTGCTCGTGAGCTACCGCGGCTATGGACAGAGCACCGGCTCACCCTCTGAAGAAGGATTGTACTACGACGCTGAGGCCGCATGGCGGTACCTGACTGAAGAACGAGATCTGGCTCCCGCGTCGGTTCTCATTGCCGGACGCTCGCTCGGAAGCGCTCCGGCCACTTACCTGGCATCGCGCACCGCACCGGGCGGACTGCTCCTCGAATCGCCGTTCACTTCGCTGACGGATGTGGGTGCGCGGGCATATCCCATTCTACCTGTGCGCTGGCTGAGCCGCTTTGAGTTTGACAACGAAGCGCGCATCGGCCAGGTCGACGCGCCGGTGCTCATGATTCACAGTCCCGATGATGAGGTCGTGCCGTACGATCTGGGGCGCACGCTCTTCGCTGCCGTCTCCGAGCCCAAGACGTTTGTGGACATCCGCGGCGGACACAACGCGATGCGCACCGATCAGGCCGCTTATCGACAGGCGGTGCAGGCGTTTATCGACGAGCACTGGCCTACCTCTAATGAGTAGCTGGGTAGCGGTTCAATGTTAAGTGATTGACATGTGGTTTACATCATCGCTACCCGCTCGAACCCCCTCTGTCTGCCGACATCTCCCCCTTGGCCAAGGGGGAGAAACCCGTAGGGAGAGGGGGTTCGAAGAAGACAAAGCTACGGTGTTTAGTTTTCTTATTATTTAGCGTCTATCCACTACCGAGTAGCTGATCTCGTCACTCCACCACCGTCACCTCGTGTTCGATGACGGTGTCATCGCGGTTTGAGAAGTCGTTGCCAATGACACGCTGTCCGTTCAGGCGAATGAGCGCATCGCCGGGTGTGTCGAACTGGAGGTCGAGGGTTCGAGGTAATGTAATGACATTATCTGTGCATGCGTCACCCGGTCCTCGTGGGTCCCGGTCGTAGGGCGTTATGGCGATGGTATTGCTCTCTTGCTCTACGTCTTCACGTTCGGTAGTAAAGCAGCCAACGGGGGCTACCGTTCGGGCTGTTACCTCGAAAGAGACTTCTGCCTGAACGGTGTCGGGCGCTGTGAGCGGCTCGAAGGTCTCCAGATTCAGCTTTGATGATGCAGGCGTTTCCACCGAAGCCGGCTCGGCTTTCCAGTCCACGACCCCGACATCCACCGCAGATCCATCGTCGCTACCAAACAGATCGCAGCTCGTCAGGGAAAATGAAGCGGCAAGCAGGAGGAGGCCAACGGCAAGTAGACTTCTTGTGTGAATCAACATGGATGTATAAGCGAAGATGCTAAAGACACGAAAGAGAACTATTTACGAGAGAATTATTCACAACAGACTCACACAAGTATACCCCCCCCGAATAATATACAAACCTGTAAAGTTACAATCTTGTGAGCGGGGGCATTTGGGCATTCGGCTGCTTTCAATCGAGGTGTAACCGAAAGAAGACCCGCTCAGGCGGCGGAGAACGGCCGTTATGTCGTCCGAGGTGCTGTTCGGTCTGGGCCCTGGGTTGGGGCGAGATCGCGCGCTGTGCGCCAATCTGAGGGGCCGTTTTCCGGAGGCGGAGTGCGAAATTGGTGATTTGTGGCTGTGGATTCGCAGAGACAGATGGCTGCGGGTGGTGTGCAATCTAAACGGTGTACCGATCATTTCTTCCACCCGAAGGTCATCCTGACCCCCACCCCTGTCGGGTGTGTGTTTAGCGGGCTTCAATAACCGCCCGGGGCCTTCCAGGGGTCTATTCCATGGGTCTACATACTTCTCTTCTCCCCTTTTTGTCGCCTTGAGCGCCCTGACCGAAGGGAAAAGTGCTTTTAGGGTGCGTATACCGACAGCCGTCGCCCTGACCGCCGTCGGGGGAAAGGTCTCCTACATCATCGGCACGGCATGCGCTCTACGACCATCGCTTCCTCTCTGACAGAAGCAGGCGACTCACGGGCCGGGGCACCCCTACATAGGGCAACTCCGCATGAAGTGCTGCTTCAGATCCACCCCTCAGTCGCTGCGCGACAGCTCCCCTCTCCAGGGGAGCGGCTTGGAGCAGCGCAGATGGCTCTGCAAGTGGGTGGGGCCGGGGCTTGTGCTTGCGAGGCCGGGTACTGGAGCAAAGACCCGGGCCTTGAAGTTGGGATACGTGGCGCCCGACAGCGCGAACCTGCGCTTCCCCTGAACCGAAACAGCGTGCGGTTACGCGGCAGCTTCAGCGGGGACGGTGGCTTTGTCGAGTTGGAGTTCTTCCATCACGGCGAGGGCGTCGAGCAGGGTGGGGGTGTCTTGGACGATGGCGCGTACCATGTCTTTTTTGGCGTCGTCCTTCAGCACGTAGCGGCGGTCGAGGTCGGCCAGCTTTTCAAGCAGCGGCTGGAAGACCTGCTCGTAGAAGTACGGGTCGGCGGGCTTGGCGGGCAGGTAGAGGAAGAGCCGCTCGTTCTTAAAAACGACTTTGGGGAGACGCAGCGCTTGGGCACGGATGCGTAACTCGGCACCGGTAAGCAGGTGCTCGACGGGCTCGGGAGGGGCGCCAAAGCGATCACGCATTTCATCGCGCAGGTCGCTGAGCGTCTCTTCATCGGGCGCATCGCTGATGCGGCGGTAGAGGTTGAGGCGCTCGACGTTGTTGGCGAGGTAGTCGTCGGGGATGTACGCATTCTCCTCCACATCCACGGTGGTGTCGGGCGCGGGCGGCGCGATGTCTTCGTCATCAAGCACATCGCTGAACTCCTCCTGGCGCAACTCTTTGATCGCGTCGTCCAGGATCTTATGGTACGTCTCGTAGCCCACCTCGTCGATGAATCCGCTCTGCTCGGCACCCAGGAGCGCACCGGCCCCACGGATGTCAAGGTCGCGCATGGCAAGACTGAATCCGCTTCCCAGATCGCTGAACTCCTCCACGGCCTGCAGGCGCTGGCGCGCGTCGTCGGTCAGGCTGTGGATGCTGGGCACGAGCAGGTAGCAGAATGCCTTACGCTGCGAGCGGCCTACGCGTCCACGTAGCTGGTGCAGCGCCGACATCCCGAACTGGTCAGCCCGGTTGATGATCATGGTGTTGGCATTCGAGATGTCGAGCCCGTTCTCGATGATGCTGGTGCTGATGAGCACATCGTACTTCTTCTCGACAAAGTTGGTCATCACGCGCTCCAGCTTCTTGCCGCTCATCTGGCCGTGGCCCACGCCGATACGCACGCCGGGCACCATCCCCCGAACCATCTCGGCGATTTCGTTGATGGTCTTGACGCGGTTGTGGATGAAGAAGACCTGTCCGCCCCGGCTCTGCTCGTAGAGAATGGCGTCGCGGATGAGGTCCTGGTTGAAGGTGTGGATTTCAGTGATGATGGGCTGCCGGTTGGGCGGGGGTGTGCCGATGATCGACAGGTCGCGCGTACCCAGCAGCGAGAACTGCAGGGTGCGCGGGATGGGCGTGGCCGTGAGGGTGAGGGTGTCTACGCTGGCCCGCACTTCGCGCAGCGCCTCTTTCGTCTTGACCCCAAAGCGCTGCTCCTCGTCGATAATGAAGAGCCCGAGGTCGTTGAACTCGACGTCTTTCGAGGTGATGCGGTGCGTGCCAATCAGGATGTCGAGGCTGCCGGCCTTCAGACGCTTCAGGATGTCTCGCTGCTCCGCTTTTGTGCGAAAGCGCGAGATCATGTCGATGGTCACCGGGTAGCGCGCCAGCCGCTTCTTGAACGTCTCGTAGTGCTGCTGCGCCAGAATGGTGGTGGGCACGAGCACAGCGACCTGCTTGCCATCTTGCGCCGCTTTGAACGCAGCGCGCACCGCCACCTCGGTCTTGCCAAAGCCGACATCGCCACACACGAGGCGATCCATGGGCACGGGGTCTTCCATGTCACGCTTCACCTCTTCGGCGGCCTGCGCCTGGTCGGGGGTGTCCTCGAACTCGAAGCTGGCCTCCATCTCTTGCTGCCACACCGTATCCGACGAAAAGGCGTAGCCATTCGAAGCTTTGCGCTTCGCGTAGAGTTCGATCAGGTCGCGCGCAATGTCTTTGACCTTCGCCTTCGTGCGCTCTTTGGTGCGCTCCCACTGGCCCGATCCGAGCTTGGTGAGGCGCGGCTGGTGGCCCTCTTTGCCGCTGTACTTGTTCAGCTTGTAGAGCGCGTTCACGTTGACGTAGAGCACGTCGCCATCGGCAAAGTTGAGGCGCACAGCCTCTTGCTGTTTGCCGCGCACGGTGATCTTCTTCATCCCGGCAAAAGTGCCAATGCCGTGATCGACATGCACCACAAAATCGCCGGGCGAGAGATTTTCGATGTCGCGCAGACTGAGTCCGCCCGTGCGCTGCTGACGCCGTTTGGTGGAGGGGCGGTGGTAGCGGTTAAAGATCTGGTGGTCGGTATAGACGGCGAGGCCGAGGTCCTCGTGCTCGAACCCTTCGTGGAGCGATTCGACCTGCAGGCGGGCGCGTCCGTGGTCGATGTCGGTTTCGAGCAGGTCGCGCAGGCGGCGGGCCTGTCCGTGGCTATCGCAGAGAATGAACGTGTCGAGGCCGCGCTCCTTATTGTGCTTCAGGCGATCGCGCAGCACGTCCATCTCGCTGTTAAACGACGGCTGAGGGGCTCCGCCTATGTTGATCGTGTCGACTGCTGTGCCGTTCGTGTGCGTGAACGCCCCGAACTGCAGGCGCGGGTACTGCTGCAGGTGGAGGCGCAGGGCGTCGGCTGTCAGGAATCGGTCTTCGGGATGCGGAAGCGCGTCGGCGTCGACGCTGCTGTCTTCTTCACCGGCCCGCTCTATGGCCTGTTGATAGCGTGACACCGCTGTGTCAAAGAGCGCCTCCATGTCCTCCAGAAGGCGCGCCTCGTCGACGGTAGCAAGGAGCGTGGTGTCGGGCAGGTAGTCGAGAAAGGCAACGGCCTGCTGATCCGCTGATTCGCGTTCGAGGTTGGGCACGAGCCGCACCTCCTTCCGCTGACTGATGGAGCGCTGTGTCTGCGCGTCGAACTCGCGCAGGCTATCGATCTCATCGCCAAAGAACTCGATGCGCACCGGATGGGCTCCGGAGTACGGGTAGACGTCGAGGATGCCGCCGCGCCGAGCAAGATGGCCGGGCTCGTCAACGAAGTCCACATGCGTAAACCCCTGATCCACGAGCCGCTCTACGAGAGCGTCCATCTCCCACGTCTCGCCAACAGACAGCGTCAGGGTTTCGTGGCTCACGTTCGAGGCTGGCGGCACGCGCTCGCTGAGCGCCTCTACGCTGGTGACGACGACCCCATCGAAGTCGCCAGAGAGCTGCTGCATCACATCGGCCCGCGCCACGAGCGGACTGGAGTCGCGCAGCGCGCCGGTGTCGTAGGGCGTGCGGTGCGTGGCCGGAAAGCGGACGATGCCCTGGTCCGATCCTGCGATGTGTTCGAGGTCGCTCTGCACGTAGGCGGCGTCGTCTTCGGTGGGGACGATGCAGCAGAGCGGCGCACCGGGATCCTCGCGTAGCAGATGCATGAGAAACGCCTGGAGCGACCCTGCAGCGCGCTCTACTTTGAGCACGTCGGCCGCACTGGCACTGCGCGTCCAGGCACGCAGCGGGTTGAGCGCAGGAATCGTTGCAACGCGGCGAACAAGGTCGGAAAGAGCCACAGAAAGGAGGGGGGTTACAAGAAGAAACAATACGTACGTCCATGCCAGAACCTGTACGCTACACAGGAACGCAGTGCACAGACAACTTCATAGCCAACATGTTTGCCACAGGGTGTTTTCCGCAGGGTGTTTTCCGCAGGGGCGATGCGCGCGCAAACTTCGCATACGAACTTCGCGCGCATGGATTCACCGCGAAAGACCCACCGCGAAAGACACACTACAAGAGAAGAAACAGCACGCTGATCCCATAGATTCGCGCGCATCCGCAAAAAAGGTGTTATACCAAATCCGGTTGCTACACTGCGAGGCAATCCCGCATGGGGGTACCGGTTAGGCAGTGCATGACAGGCAGTGCATGAATCGCCGGGTACGAGGGGAAGGCAAAGAGGGTAGGCGAAATAGATAACGCGGCGTGCAAGTTTTCCATTATCCTTGTGGACGCCCATCCCCCTTTGTCGCTACGCGACATTTCCCCCTTCGCGAAGGGGGAAACCCCGAACAGCGTAAGAGGATGGGGAAGGTCAGGACGGCGTATTCGGCCCCAAGGCCATCAGCAAAGGAAAAAAGAAACCTGCACATGCCGTTAGATAGACTCAGAGAACCTCCAGAGTGGTCTAATTTTGTTTCACGTGAAACAAATTACGACGGCCACCCCTGCTCATCGCCGCCAGACAGCGATATCAACATAAAAAGAGATCCACGTAGACTCGCCATTTCGTCTCTTCGGCAGGCTCTTTCCTTCCTTCAGGTTTTTCAGAGCTCCTGTAGCGCTGCCCGGATGGCCGGGCGCACGAATCCGTCTGTGCGGCGTAGCAGGTGGCGCGCTTCTTCGTGCGAAACCTCGCCCAGCAGCATAACGAGCGCCGTTTTAACGTGCCCATCGGCCCGGTCGAGCACCTCGCGAGCCGTGGCATGGTCGGTGTCGGCAGCAATGACCAGCGTGCGCACAGCACGCTCGACCAGCTTGGTGCTGGTGCGCTGCAGATCTACCATCATGTTCTCGTACACCTTGCCCATGCGAATCATGCTGGCTGTCGTGATCATGTTGAGCACCATCTTCTGCGCGGTTCCGCTTTTCATACGGGTCGACCCCATAATGACTTCGGGCCCCACAAGCGGACAGATCGCGGTGTCGACTTCGGCGTTGAGCGTATCGCGAGGGGTGCAGGCAACGTAGACGGTTGCACAGCCCAACTCGCGAGCGTAGTTGAGCGCTCCCCCTACGAACGGCGTACGCCCGCTCGCTGCAATTCCGCAGACCATATCTTGAGCCGTGCAGCCCGCGTCTTCGAGCGCCTGGCGCCCATCTTCCGGGCGATCTTCGGCGCCTTCTTGGGAGCGGAAGACCGCGTCGCGCCCTCCCGCAATAATGCCCTGCACCTGTTCAGGGTCAGAGCCAAACGTGGGCGGGCACTCCGACGCGTCCAGCACGCCCAGCCGTCCGCTCGTTCCAGCCCCCACGTAGAAGAGGCGTCCCCCTGCTTTGAAGACATCGACGAGCGCATCCACTGCGTCTGCGATATGCGCAACCTCACGGCGCACGGCAATGGGCACACGGTGGTCTTCTGTGCTGATGATGTCGATAATCTCACGCGTTGAGGCGGTGTCGATCTGGGTCGAGTGCGGGTTACGCTGCTCGGTGGCGCGTGCTTTCAGATCATCGTAAAGCGTGGCAGGTTCAGGTGAAGGCGATTCAGGGGAAGGCAGTTCAGGCATACGTAGGCGAAGAACGGTAGATACGAATAAACAGAAAGATTAGGCCGCCGCCAACCAGTGTCAGCATCCCCCATCCGACCCGGGTCCAGAGGGATACGGCAGGGGCAAGGTCAAGCGCATTGGGCGATCCAAAAAGTACCGGACTCCCCCAGAAGAAGGGCGATCGGCGATCCGGGTGGGCTTCTATAAAAGCGAGCTGCGCACGTTGCAAGGCCGCATCTTTCGGGATGCCCGATCGAAGCGCTTCGTAGAAGTATGTGGATAGCGCGACCGCTGTGTCGTCATCGGTTGGCCAGAGATGCGAAAGGGTGCTCTGCGCCCCCGAGGCCTGGAACGCATACTGGAGCCCCAGCAGCCCCTCGCCCGACCGAAGCTCGCCGCGCGCAGTGCTGCACCCGCTGAGCACAACCAGCGGCACCTGTGAACCGGGCGTCATGATATCATGCACACGAAGGAGCCCGTCGCGCCCTGGCTCTTCAGCGAGCACGAACGCGCTGTTCAGCGGGTCGCTCAATGAGAGCAGCGCATGCGATGCCAGATGCACAACTTTCGCATTTGCGCTATGGGTACGGACGGCACTCGGCGTGGCTTCTTCGTTCAGCGCCATGACCGTATGCCTGAACATGCCCCCCAGCCGCTCAAGTTCGATCGCGACCCCCGGCAGCGAACCAAGCGAAAGGCTATCCGCTCCGCTCCGCGTACGGATTTCTGAAGCGATCATGTCATCTGGTGGAGCGTCTTTCCCGAAGTCAGACCGCCCGAATGCGGCAAGATCGATCGGGACTTCGCGTGCTTCAACTGAGGTGTCTTCCAACAGCAACGCCGGAGAAAGCGTAGACAGGATGGGACGCTCCTCGATCAGGTACCGGGCTTCGTTATAAGCGTACGGAGACGGAGGTGCTTCGGTAACAAGCGCTCCGAATGGAAGCTGGAACAGCGGGCCGTCGGCAGCAACGATGAGGCTGCTGTCATCAGGCAGATAAGACTGGATCGGCCCAACAAGCGCATCGTACGCCTCGTGTAATGCGTCAAGGTTAAACGCCGCGAGGTTCAGCGAAACCGGCGGGTCGTCGTTGGCAAGCAGCGGGCTGATGCGCCCAACCATCTCGCCGAGGGCCTCGGCAGTGTGCGGTATGTCAACAGCTATGACGGTATCGGGGCGCACCACGTATGCCGCCACCGACGCAAGCTCATTGTTGTATAGCGTCGGTGTGTCCACATGGTATGCAATGAGCGTCCGGTTTGTATCGCCAAGCCAGCGCTGCAGTGCATGCCGGTCGGTCTGGAAGCTCTGCTCAGCAAAGTCGAACAGATCGCTACGCTCGGCTATGAGCACAGCCTCCTGACGCATCGTAGCCTCTTCGTTGTCGGCGTCAGACTCGGACCGGCGCATGCGCACCGTGTTGAGTGCCGTCGTAAGACTGTCATACCTCATGCGCATATCAGGCGACATATCTTCGAGCAACGCCGTCTGCATGCGCGTATCGCGAAGAAAGCGTGCCCGAAACTGTGACCACACGTCGAAGGCTTCTGCTGTTCGACCCTGACGGCGAAGCGTGCGCATCAGTCCGTCGTATCCGCCTCGCCGCTGCTCTAATGTGCGTGTAGACCAGAGCGTAGCGCGTATTGACTCGTTTTCCGCATCGGTAAGCTCTGCAGCTACACTGTAGTGCTCCACTGCAGCCTCCAGATCTCCGTTTTGCTCGTGCAGCTGCCCAATCTGCGTGCGGACTTGCCGCTGCTGTGCGACGAGTCCCTGCTGTACGGCGACACGGCGGCTTTCTTCAAGGTACCTCTCCGCATCCCCCATGCGACCGTTTTGAATTGCGAGCTGTGCCTGCAACTGAAAGAGGGAGGCTTTTCGGTTTAGCGATATAGATTCGTCTACGTACTTCTGCACGCGATCAAGCACGTCCGAGGCCTCTTCGGTCCGGTGCTTGTACAGATACACATTTGCTACAGTGAGAAGCGAACCGATTGCAAGATCGCGGTCTATTGGTTGAAGCTCGTCGAATGCGCGTGCTGTCAGGGTTTCAATACGAGGCAAGGTCTCGTTAGCGTCGGCTTCGCCTACATATATCATCTGCTGCAGTACAGAAGCCTTCAAGGCCAGCGCGCGCCCGTATTCCAGCTGGATGTTGGGCGTGATCTCAGCAACGTCGTCAACGGCTGCTACAGTTTGACGCAGATAGTACAGTGCCGATTGCAGTTCTTGCAGATTGTCGTACGTGATAGCCAGGTTGTTGGTACGCTGCATACGCGTATCAATCGCTTCCTGTGGGGTAAGTGCTACAGCTCGGGTATAGTCGCGTAGCGAACGGCTGGAGTAGCCAAGCAGGTAGTGATACTGTCCGCGTTGGCTATACATCCACGATACCATGGTTGAATCGTCGCTGGGCTGGAAGCGCCCGAAGAACTCCTCGAACGAGGCAAGGGCCGCATCGGGGCGCCCCTGTTCGTACTGTGCTGCAACCAGCGCGCGATAGGTACTCATCACGACACGCGGGCGCCGTTCCTCGTAGCAGTCTTGCACCGCACGTATTGACTGCTCTGCCTCTTGAAGCAGGGCCCGGCGCTCTGGGGAATCTTGCATCGTAAACGCCCGCTGATAGGTCTCTTGCAGCGGCACCATCATCATTCCGCACTCCCGCAGCGTAGGGCGGTCGTCTGCGTTGGTTGTATCAGAAACGGCGGCGCTGCCTCCACTAAGCACAAAAGCGAAAAGAAGAGCTCCAAGAAACGACATGACGGGTCAGTAGGTTGATTCGCGGGCTGGGAGGAAGCGCCAGGGTATGGCATCCGCTATGTGCGTAATGTACGTACGTGCATAATATACATCGGGGCACCAGCGGCTGCAACGGCGATATCTGCTTCAATAAGCAAGTTACATAAAGCGGCGATAGCAGAGCCAGGCCGCACCAATCACTACGCCTGTAATGATCAGTGCAGCGTAAGGGATACGTGACGAAGCGGGCTGAAGCACAAGCGCTTCTGGCGATCCGTGCAGCACGGTTACAGCCCAGAAGAACGGACTGGCTTGTCCATCATGCTCATCCAGATACTGAATTTGTGCGCGCTGTAGCGCTTCGTCTTTAGGCAGCCCGTCTGCCAGGTTCTTGTAGAAGGACGTAGAAAGCGCTACGGCGGCCTCGTCATCCATACTCCACAGATTTGAGAGGGTCGCCCGCGCTCCCATCGCTCGAAAAGCGTATTGCAGACTTTCCATGCCATCGCCGGCCTGCAAGGCGCCCTGTGCCGTGTCGCATCCACTCAGGTTAACCAGCGGTATTGACGAGAAGGTGTTGCGGATTTCATGCAGGTAGAGCAGTCCACTCTCGGGCGCGTCCTCGGTGTCAGGAGCCAGCACAAACGCATTATGGAGTGGCGATGCGGAGTTTACAAAGGCGTGCGACGACATATGCAAGATGGAAGGCGTTGCCGTGCGCTCCTTGAAGGCCTGCTTGGTCGCGTTTTCGTTGAGCGCGATTTCGGTACGACTGAACAAGCGGCTTATGGCACTGATCTCGTCAATAACGCCAGGCAAAGGAGGCAGCATGAGCGGTTCGCCAGAAGGCGAGGCATTGCGCAACCCGCCACGCAGCGTCGGCGGCGGCGAATCGATCGTAGGAAACTCAGAGACACCGAACGCCGCCAGATCCAGATCAAACTCCTCAGGCTGGTGGTCTCGCCGCGTATCCTGCACAAACGAGTGGGTAGAGAGCTGCACGGAAAGGGGACGTTCGTGCACCAGGAAGTCAGCCTCGCGGTACGCAAACCGCCCCGGTGGCGGAGTGCGCACAAGCATGCTCATGGGAAGGCGGAAAAGCGGCCCGTCCGGGATAACGGCAAGGGGGGTATCCTCAGGCAGATAGTCGGCCACAGGCCGGTAGACTGCTTCGTGCAGTTCGTGCAGCGGATGCAGGTCGAACCGGGTGGCGCTAAGCGAATAATCGGGGGCACCGCCGGCAAACACCGGAGAGACCTCGGCCAGCAAGGCGTGCACGTCGCGCTGCGTGATGTCGAGCGGGATGGCCACGAGCGTATCAGCCGTAACCACGAATGCGTGCGAAAAGAGGCGTCCGGGTGTTCTGGTGGTGTCTTCCTCTAAGAAATACGACACAACAGCACGGTCCTGCTCGCGGAGTACCTGCTGGAGCGTAGAAAGCGAAGGAGGGTCAGACTCAGGAAGGAGGTCGACCAGCGACTTTCGTTCGGCGATCAGCTGCGATTCCTGGCGCTGCAGACGAGCCACCTCGCGTGAGGCGTCGGCGGCGGCCAACTGGTTGCGTGTGGACTCAAGCTCTACCGTTAAGCTGTCGTAGCGAATGCGCTCTCGCGTGCTGAGCTGATTGGTGACTTCTTCCAGCGCACGCACATCCGAGAGATGCCGGGCGCGTGTGCGCTCCAGCGCCTGAAATGCATCTACGGGCCGGTTTTGAGCCAGATACGTACGTATCAGCCCCCGATAAGACGCACTCCAGTTCCCAAGTTCTGCCATCGACCAATCGGTGGCGCGGAGCGAGGTGCGGTGTTCTTCGATCGATGCAATAGCAGACTCGTATTCAGCACGCGCCTCTGCCCATTTACCCTCTTGTTCGTACAGTTCAGCTTTACGCGAAAAGAGATGACGGCGACGGTGATCGACCTGGCCTTCAAATGAAAGGTCAAGCGCCCTGTCAGCATACCGATGCGCCTCTTCCTGGCGCCCTAATTTACCCAGAAAGCGACCGCGCGTGGAGTAATAAAATGAAAGGAAGTCGATGCGGTCATGAGCACGGGCTATTTCGATGGCCTCCTGGTTGTAAGGAAGCGCTTCGGCGTATTGTCCCAGCGCATAATAGACCTGGGATAGGGAGTTGAGCCGGAACGCCTGCGACATATCGCCGGTCGCGTTAAGCTCCAGGCTTTCATAGATCATTGCTTTGGCGCGCTCAAGCTGATCGTCTCGATCCAGCGTTGAGCTATCTTCAAGAAGCAGCTCGGCTTTTGTAGCCAGTACACGTGCATACACTTCGCGCACGCGGTCGCGCTCCATATCAAGCGGCTCAAGCCAGTCAAGCGCTTGCTGGTACGCCGCCTCGGTTGCACTGCGGTTCTGCGCACGCGCATGCATGAGTCCAAGATCAATAGACAGGGCTGCGGCTCGGGTGGTCTCTTTGTTGGGCAATGCTTCTATGGCACGCGCGTAGTCGCCAACAGCGGCCGACAGATTGCCCGTGTAGTAGTTCAAAAAGGCCCGAAAGTTATAGATATATGTGAACGAATCTCCACTGACCGACGAAGTATCGGTAGGGGCTGTGCCAAAGCTTTCAAAGAACGTATCGAAGTAACGATGCATCGCCTCGAAGTCCTGGAGCCGAGCTGCCGCATAGGCCGACTGCGCATGAGCACGGGCCAATTGGTTTGGGGACGATTGGCATGCAGATCGGGCCTCAGTGAGCACGGCGCGTCGTTCCTCAGTCTGCGCTTTCCCCTCCGCATCATCGTTGTACCAGAGATAGGTGATGCCTCCGCCGACCGTCAGGTCACTTGCAGCATCCAGCAACGACGCGCACGGATCATCTGCCTGAACAGGCGAGAACAAACCCGCACCAAGCAGCAGCGCAGCAACCAGCGCAGGCCGAAACATTTTTTTCGGGAAAGTATGAAAACAAGACAAAGCAAGTATACTGCGTTTCAATACGTTAATACAACAATACAAATAATGGTAGTGGATAGACGCTAAATGATAAAGCGATTGAATGCAGCAGCTCTTTCTTTCCGAACCCCCTCTCCCTACGGGTTTCTCCCCCTTGGCCAAGGGG
>NZ_JARWGJ010000164.1:0-24817 GCF_040409695.1 Longimonas sp. | reverse complement strand
CCTGATCCATTCGGACCCATAATAGCGTGCACCTCGCCTTCATTAATGGTGAGGTCTACGCCTTTCAGAATCTCAATGTCTTCGTCCTCCACGCTTACGTGCAGGTTTTTCACTTCGAGGAGTGCCATGTGCTGTATAATCGGTTGGTACGTGGTAGTGGGAATGTTGGATGCGCAGGCACGGCCAGGGCCGGCAGCTTTTCTCCGGCCCCTGACCGCTGCGCATGTTCGGTATCATCAGTGTGCGAAGCCACGCAGATGCGTGGCGTAGCCGCGGGTTGGGTTACCCGACGCTGCCTTCGAGCTCAATTGCGAGCAGTTCTTTCGCCTCTACGGCGAACTCCATGGGAAGCTCAGCCAGAATCTCCTGGCAGAAGCCGTTCACGATCAGCTTGAGCGCTTCTTCCTCGCCCAGTCCGCGCTGATGGCAGTAGAACATCTGATCTTCGCCTACCTTCGAGGTGGTTGCTTCGTGCTCAACCTTTGCCGAAGGATGGCCAATCTCGATGTACGGGAAGGTATGCGCGCCGCACTGGTCGCCCAGCAGCAGCGAGTCGCACTGCGAGAAGTTGCGTGCTCCCTCCGCATTCTTTCCGACCTTCACCAGTCCGCGGTAGCTGTTGTTGCTGACCCCAGCCGAGATCCCTTTCGAGATGATGGTGCTCTTCGTGTTTTTGCCGATGTGGTGCATCTTCGTACCCGTATCGGCCTGCTGATGGCCCTTCGTGAATGCCACCGAGTAGAATTCACCGACCGACTCATCTCCCTTTAGAATGACAGATGGGTACTTCTGCGTAACGGCAGAGCCGGTTTCGAGCTGCGTCCAGCTGATCTTGGAACGGTCGCCTTCGCAGATGCCCCGCTTGGTCACGAGGTTATAGACGCCGCCCTCTCCGTCTTTGGTACCGGGGTACCAGTTCTGGATCGTAGAGTACTTAATCTCAGCATCCTCGTGGGCAATGAGTTCGACCACTGCAGCATGCAGCTGGTGCTCCTGGTTCATCGGCGCGGTGCACCCTTCAAGATAGCTCACGTAGCTATCGGGCTCCGCGATGATCAGGGTGCGCTCAAACTGCCCTGTGTTCTGCTCGTTGATACGAAAGTACGTCGATAGCTCCATCGGACAGGTAACGCCCTCGGGCACATAGACGAACGAGCCGTCGCTGAAGACCGCCGAGTTGAGCGCGGCAAACAGGTTGTCCGTGTAAGGCACCACACGACCGAGATACTTCTTCACGATCTCAGGATGCTCACGGGCGGCTTCACCGAACGACATAAAGATGACGCCCGCCTCTTTCAGCTTCTTCTTGAAGGTCGTAGCAACCGACACGCTGTCCATAACCGCGTCAACGGCTACGCCGGTCAAAGCCTTCTGCTCTTCGAGCGGAATACCCAGACGTTCAAACGTCTCAAGAATCTCGTCGGGCACCTCGTCAAGGCTGTCGTAGTTAGCCTTGTTTTTCGGCGCCGAGAAGTAGCGCATATCCTGAAAGTCGGGCTTCACATAGTCAAGGTGAGCCCAGTCCGGGTAGTTGCCGGCTTCGACCTGGCTTTCGAAGTAACGAAATGCTTTCAAGCGCCATTCCAGCAGCCATTCCGGCTCGTTCTTGCGCTCGGAGATATAGCGGACAATGTTTTCGTCGAGTCCTTTCGGTAGCGTTTCAGACTCAATGTCGGTACGCCAACCATGCTCGTACTCCTGGTCGGCTACGCTTTGAAGATACTCGGTTTCGGAAGTGCTCATGGGGCTTCGGAATACGTGATCGTACAGGGCGCGAAGGAGTTAAGGCCTGCGATGCGTGAATCTTGCCTGTGTAAACGCAAGTTTACGACCGGGGCCCATGGTGTAAACACAGGATTACAACCTGCACAGGGGTGGGGCGTTCCTCCGTGAGACACCTCCGTTGCCATTTAATTGCACTTTGACGGAGATGCGCTCTGCAAGGGATACAGGCTCTTTGACCGGATAATGAGAACTGTCTCTCAGGCTGTAAACGAACGTTGACACTCAGAGATCAAGAGAGGGGTTGCTTGTCGAGAGGCACGTTGTACGGGCAAACGAAGGCAGATAGATGCAGGCAGGTAGATGCAGGCAGGTAGATGCAGGCAGGTAGATGCAGGCAGGTAGATGCAGGCAGGTAGACGCAGGCAGGTAGACGCAGGCAGGTAGACGCAGGCAGGTAGACGCAGGCAGGTAGACGCAGGCTGCCTCGCCACGCTATACTAAGCCTGTGATAGCTACCTCTCTAAGTTTTTGTTAGCGCCGCAGAAACTGCTTGCCCGCGGTCTGCTCTACAATGCCCTTAAACTCCAACTGAAGCAGATGGACGAGCGCCTCCGACGCAGGAACCCCGGCTCGTGCACACAGCACGTCGATATGCATTGGAGTGCGCGTCAGTATATTGTAGAGCTGCGCCTCTTTTTCTGTCAGGTCGGGCATAGGGCGCTTTGTGGATGCGGCGCCTGTTGCGCTCTCTCCGTCGTTCGTCGCGGCGCTGCAGCGTTCGTGGCTGTGTGGAAGCGGGGGCAGCTCGGCGAGGATATCGTCTGCGTCCAGCACAAGCTTCGCGTGTCCGCGCTGGATCAGCCGGTTCGTGCCCTTCGACGCTCCGGCTCCAACCGGACCCGGTACGGCAAACACTTCCCGGTTCTGCTCTACAGCGAGCCGCGCGGTGATGAGTGCGCCCCCTTTCTCATGCGACTCGATGACAAGTGTACCGAGCGTGAGTCCGCTCACGATGCGGTTACGCTCTGGGAAGTTTGACGCGTTTGGGTCCTCGTCAAGCGTGTACTCAGAGAGCACCGCCCCCGACTCTATGATAGCATCGGCCAGGCGCGTGTGCTGCTGCGGGTACACCCGCGCAAGCCCTGACCCGAGTACCGCAATGGTGCGGCCGTTCTCTGCAAGCGCCGTTTTGTGTGCGACAGCGTCAATCCCGAATGCAAGGCCGCTTATAATGGTGTAGCCATTCTGCACAAGCGCAGCGGTTAGCGTGCGTGTTATCCGCTTGCCGTAGTCGGTGCACCGCCGCGTGCCAACTACTGCGATGGCGTGCCGGTCGGCGGCCTGCATCGCACCTCGCATCCAGAGGCACGGCGGCGGATCGTACGTGTGGCGCAGCCGCTTCGGATAAGAATCGTCCCACAGCGTAAGGAGACGCACGTTCATCGCTGCAGCGCGCTCAAACTGCCGGTCGACCGCTGCGTGGTCCTGAAATGCCCGAATGGCTTCAGCCGTGTGCGGACCGATGCCGGGTACGTTCGTAAGCACCGAACGCGACGCTGCAAAGACAGCAGTCGGGCGCTTCAGATAGTTAATCAGCATGCGGGTGCGCTGCCATCCTACCCGAGGCACAAGCATTAGCGCCACAAGCGCACGCCGCTCCGCATCGGAGTCCACATCGGGCGCATCAGCATCGGACAGCGAGTCGGCATCGAACAGCATCAGGAGCGGGTCACCTCCGCCGCAGTACGGCGCTTGTGGGCATCTACAGTTTCAAAGAGGCGGCGCTTCAGCGGGTCGAGTCCCATCTGCGCTACAGCACTGGTGGGAAACAGCTCAACGTCTTCAGGAAAGTGCTCTTCGACAACCTCCGGAAGCAGCGATCGCTCTTCAGGCGGCAGCAGGTCGATCTTTGAGAGCGCGACAAAGCGCGGCTTGTCGAGCTGCGAGGCGTCGTACTCGCGCAGCTCGTGCAGCAGCTGCTCGTAGGTCGCCCCCAGGTCGGTCGCATCTATAGGTATAACGAACAGCAGGACCGCCGTGCGTTCAATGTGGCGAAGGAACTGGAGCCCGAGGCCTCGCCCCTCGTGCGCATCTTCAATAATACCTGGCAGGTCGGCCATCACAAACGAGGTGTACTCGTCGAGATAGACCATCCCCAGCGACGGGGTAATCGTCGTAAACGGATAGTCGGCAATCTCAGGCTTGGCTGCCGAAATCGACGACACAAGCGTGCTCTTGCCCGCGTTCGGAAAACCGACCAGCCCGACATCGGCCAGGAGCTTCAGCTCAAGTGCAATTTCTTTCTCTTCACCTGGCTCGCCTGGCTGTGCATGACGGGGCGTCTGGTTGGTTGAGGACTTGAAGAACGTATTTCCTTTTCCTCCACGCCCCCCTTCAGCCACTAACAGGCGGTCGCCGGGCTCAACCACCTCGCCAATCAACGTATCGTTGGTGCGGTCGCGAATTACCGTTCCGGGCGGTACGCGCAGCACAACATCGTCGCCGTCTTTACCCGTTTTGTTGTTACTCCCCCCGGGCTGGCCGTCGCCGGCCTCGTGACGCGTGTTATACCGCAGATCCATAAGCGTATAAAGATGCGGATCTGCCTCCACATATACCGATCCTCCTTCTCCGCCATTTCCTCCGGCCGGACCGCCTTTAGGGACAAACTTCTCGCGGCGAAATGACACGAGCCCGCGCCCGCCGTCGCCACTGCGCACTGTAATTACAACGTGGTCTACAAACTTCATGGCGTGTCTGTGCCTAAACTGGATAGCTGAAGGAAGGCGTTGCTTCTAAACGGTTGCTTCTAACGCAAGACACAGCGTATCTGGTAGACAGATGACACTGCGTAAATGCAACGTGTGTTGGAAGCGCCTGTATGCACTTGGATACGCAACGATACGTCGCCCCAATAGTTTTCACCGGGGCTTGACGGCACTCCGCTGCATCGGTGGAGCCCTGCCCCATAGGTTACAGCGGTGCTAACGCCAAATCAGGCCGGCTGCACCAATGTATGCTTCGCTTACTCTCTCGACTTAGCTTTAACTTTGTAGGATGGACACGATAACTGTGTATACCGACGGCGCATGCAGCGGCAATCCAGGACCTGGAGGCTGGGGGGCGCTGCTCATGCCCGACGGCGACCGCGACAATGCCACGCAGCTTACCGGCGGAGCCATGCAGACGACGAACAACCGCATGGAGCTGACCGCAGCGCTGAAAGCCCTCCAATCGCTTGAAGCGCCCTCCAAAGTCAAGCTGTATACCGACAGTGCCTACGTGTCGCGCGCCTTCAACGACGGATGGCTCGATGGGTGGAAGAAAAATGGATGGCGCACATCGTCTAAGAAGCCAGTCAAAAACAAAGACCTATGGGAAGCATTGGATGCGGAGAACGAACGGCACAACGTTAAATGGGTCTGGGTCAAAGGACACGCCGATAACGCGCTCAACAACTACGTGGATTCGCTGGCTGTAACGGCTATGGAGGACTACAAGTAATCCACGAAGTAACCTACGCACCTTTTTCCATAGACCCATTCTTCATGGCTCCGCGTGCGCCTGCATGCGTTCTTTTCGCATAACAGATGGTGCTATTTCGTATGTACCGTCATAGCGCCTACTGCAAACATCTCTCATCCAGAACGTCGGATCCACGAGACGACCTTTCGGCCTATGCCTGCTTCCGTTTCTTCATGGACGAGCGCCTACCTCGGACTCGGTGCTAACACGGGCCGACGGTACGAGCAGGTAGGCCGTGCCCTGGCACAGTTGGATGCGCAGGACGATATCTCTGTGCGGCGGGTGTCCTCGCCCTACGAAACGGAAGCGCACCGCCTGCCCGGCCAAGATCCGGTGCCGTCTTTCCTGAACGCCGTTGCCCACATACGTACAACCCTCTCTCCCGAGGCGCTCCTGCACCGCACGCAAGCCCTCGAATCCGATGCCGGGCGTGTACAGGCAGCGCGCTGGGCCCCCCGTCCGCTCGACATCGACCTGCTCGTGGTGGGGGCCTCGACGCGGGCTACAGAGCAGCTGACGCTTCCGCATCCCCGCCTGGCCCAGCGGCGCTTCGTGCTTGCTCCCTGGGCCGAGCTTGCCCCGAACCTGTGGGTGCCCGACCCGTTCGACGCTACCGTTGAAAATCTGTACCGGGCCTGTGCCGACCCTCACGCTATTCGCCGGGTCGACCGATCGCTCTCAACGTATCTCTCACTCCCAGAAACACCCCCCTCGCGTCTGTGACTGCATTGTCTGATGATCTTAACTACGTTGTTATTGAAGGTGTTATCGGTGCAGGCAAAACCACCCTGGCCCGCCTGATCGCCGAGCGTTTCGACGGGCGCCTTGTGCTTGAACAGTTTGATGACAATCCGTTTCTGGAACGTTTCTACGAGAACCGGGAGCGCTGGGCCTTTCAGACGCAGCTTGCGTTTCTCGCCAGTCGCTTCCGTCAGCAGAAAGAACTCGGCGCGCACGACCTGTTCCATAGCCTTACGGTCAGCGACTATGCCTTTGATAAGGACCGCATCTTTGCTCACCAGAATCTCTCCGGCGATGAGCTGCAGCTCTACGAAACGCTCTACGAGCACATGGAGCCGAACACCCCCACACCGGACCTGATCGTCTACTTGCGGTCCTCAACCGAACGTCTCTTGCAGAACATCGCGAAACGAGGGCGCCCGTATGAGGAAGACATGGACCCCGACTATATCAAGTCGCTCCATGAAGCTTACGACCATTACTTCTCTCACTATTCGAAGAGCCCTCTTCTGATCGTAAACGCAACTGATATCGACTTTGTGAAGCACGAAAAGGACCTGGATACTCTGATCGGGCACATTACCTCTGCAGAAACGCAGGGCACCACGCACGTGCGCCATCCGTAACTCGTTATCTGTAGCAACTCCTTCGCAGTACTCTGTAATATATCCACATACTACCCACATAGCGGATCTCCCGCCCGTTTCGCGTGCCGCTCAAGAGGTTACCCGGGGGCTCCGTCGGCGCCTCGGACTCTTCATGCTGTGCCTGCTGCCCTGCTCTTTATGGAATACGTCATCATTGGCATCATTATCTACTTTATCCTGCAGGTGGCCGCCAACCTGGTGCGCATCTGGCGTGGATACGGGGGGCAGCCCGGCAGCGGTTCGTTTGGACGACGGAACGGCCATGCCGACCGCATGCTGCGAGAGGACGAAGCCTCACCCCGATTCTGGGGCCGCGATGTAGAAGATGTGTCCTGGGAAGACCTGCCTGAGGAGGATACAAACGACACCGACAAGTCGTAGACTCAGCTTGCAACTCGTAATCCTACTGTCCAATGAAGCGCATCTCATTCTACCGGAAGATGAACGGGTGGATCGATGAAAGTAGGGTAGTGAAAGGGACCTTATGCTCGCTCATCCTTCCACCTACTCCATGTGCCAGCAAAGCATGCGAAGTTAGCATCAGTCGCTTGGCCCAAACCGAAACGTGAGTAGCGTCTGCGTAGGGACCGGCTCCCCTTCTTCTGTTGCCGGACGGAATCGGGCACGGCGTGCCGCTTCAATCGCGGCCTCTTCCAGTCCATACCCGAGCATCTCTACCTTGCGCTCACGCCCATCGTCTTCTACGTACCAACGGCCGCGGATGCGTGCAAACTCCACCACCCCACGTGCATTCACGTCAACGATCACCTCAATGCGCGCCCGGACGTCATCTCCCCGTGCGGCATCGGTATAGGCAGGCTGCGGGGCCTGTACCAGTCGGGCCGAAGTTGTAGGCGTAGCCCGTGCAACCGCCTCCTCAGCCAGTCCGTCGCGCCGCTCGGCATCGTCGCCTGGGTCGTCGACATCAAGCGCAGTGTCGCTCCAGTCAATCTCGACATCAACGAGCACATCTTCGGGAACGACTATCGGGGGCAGCGGAGCAGGTGGTGGCGGCTGGCGACGCAGGTCATGGTCGGTAGGCTGCACCTCCTCCAGTTCGATCCGGTCGCTGCCTACGTCACTGTATAGACGCTCGGCCGGATCCGTATCAGACGGCCAGTATCGCACGACCCCGATGCATAGGAGCAGTGCCGCCACGCATCCCCACAGTACACGGAGACGGTACGTTAGCGACGATCGCCACGAAGAATCTCGAAAAACGGCACTCACAGGAGGAGAATCGTGTATGGGGAAAGCAATGCGCGGTTGAGCAACGGCTGCACCTGCCGGTTGCACGTATCAATTACATGATAGCACCACAGGATACGACGTGGAGCAGTCATTATTCCAGGGAGTGCTGGCACCGCACGAAGTACATAGCCAACATAATGAAGTACATAGCCAACATAACACTGTCTAAACGACTATTGGTGTAGCACAGGTCAATGTTTAGCTGACGCATGTTCACCCCAAAGGTGCTGAGAACAGCTCACACCTTGGCATTGCGAGCAGGTCGCGCAGCTGCGAAGCACTCTCATTGCTGTTAGGCCGGACGCAGCCACCGAATCCACGGCATGAGATCGCACCCCAGGAGTACTCGTTCGCTAACGCTCACAGCGCCGCGTCGGTCGCAGGCTCCCTCATCGCGATGACAATGTTGGCCCCAAACATTCAGGTGTAAGACAGCACTATCTTGTGCGCCCCTGTCTTGTGCACCCTTGTGCGCCAGCCCATGAAGCCCAACCCACACTTATGTGAACAAATCGCTAATGGCAGAAAGAAAGCTTGCGGAACGTCGGGCTATCTTCTACGTTTGGTGATGGAAATTATCGAAGACACCCCGTAATGTCTATACCTGCGCCCCCCAACCGGCTCCTGCTATTGTGGCGTGCTCTGTCCAGAACACAGAGCAGCTACCTGCCCCGTTTTATTAACCTTTCCGTCATTGGCGGAAAGGTTTTTTTATGTGCGGTAGGTCCACATGCACGGTGTGCGCAGGAACGCAGCGGCTGTCTTCTCGCCACTCCCTCTCGCTAACAACCACCCTCTGGCTATGCCAACCCAACCTACCGCCACGCTCGCCCTCTCCGACGGAACGGTGGTCTCGGGCCGTGCAATCGGGCACCGAGGCACCACACGCGGCGAGCTGTGCTTCAACACAAGCATGACCGGCTACCAGGAGATCCTCACGGATCCCTCGTACTACGGCCAGCTGGTGATGATGACGTACCCGCACATCGGCAATTACGGCACAACGCCTGCCGAAAACGAGTCGCATGTGCCCAAAGCCGCCGGACTCATCGTGCGCTCATGCACCGACACACCGAGCGGACCGCCCCGCCGCGAGGCGCTGCACGACTACCTTGCCAAACATGGTGTGGTCGGCATCACCGATATCGACACCCGCGCCCTCGTTCGGCAGATTCGCACTAACGGCGTGCTGAACGCAGTCATCGACAGCAGTGGGGCCGACGCCGGTACGCTTGTGGCCCGCGCCCGCAACTGTCCCGACATGGCCGGGCGTGCCTACGCGCACAAGGTAACTACCCAATACGCCTACACATACAACCGAGACAACGGGCCCACGGTCGTAGTCGTTGACTACGGCGCCAAACGCAGCCTGCTCGACGCCTTTGCCCAGCGCGGCTGTACGGTGCATGTGGTGCCTGCTGCTACGCCGCTTGACAAGCTGCGCTCCTATGCACCTGATGCGCTCTTCCTGTCGAACGGCCCCGGCGACCCGCGTGCCATGCCCGAAGCCGTCGAACACGCTCGGGCCTGCCTCAACGCCAACCTGCCGGTGCTCGGCATCTGCCTGGGCCACCAGCTCATGGCGCTGGCGCAGGGCATGCAGGTCTACAAGATGCGCGTGGGCCATCGCGGCGCCAACCACCCGGTTAAAAATCTTACAACGGGGCGCGTCGAGATCACTACGCAGAACCACGGATTTGCCGTCGATGCGGCGTCGATTCCCGACCAAGGGGCCATTGTCACGCATCGTAACCTGAACGACGATACCATCGAGGGGCTGCGCTATCCTCAACATAAGGCGTTCTCATTGCAGTACCACCCCGAGGCATCACCCGGCCCGCACGACAGCGATTATCTTTTCGATTCGTTCCTGGAGATGATCCCCAATCATGCTCCCGCTCTTCGCACTGCCCGCCACGGTCTCGCCGTTGCGGGTTAATTTTTGGGATGCCCTTGCGCTTTCACTGCGACCGCACGCTGATTCTCTGACTACCGTTTCCGAATCCCCCAATGCCTAAACGCACCGACATCGAGACCATACTGCTGATCGGCTCCGGCCCTATCGTCATCGGGCAAGCCTGTGAGTTCGACTACTCCGGTAGCCAGGCCGCACAGGCGCTGATGGACGAAGGCTACCGCGTGGTGCTCGTGAACTCGAATCCCGCCACCATCATGACCGATCCCATGATGGCCGATGCGGTCTACCTGCAGCCGCTCACGGTCGAGTCCATTACGCGCATCGTCGAAAAAGAGCAGCCCGATGCGGTGCTGCCTACCATGGGCGGACAAACGGCGCTGAATCTAACCGAAGATGTGCAGAAAGCCGGCGTATGGGCTGAGCATGGCGTGGAGCTGATCGGCGTGGACCTCGACGCGGTGCAGCGCACCGAAGACCGCCAGCGCTTTCGCGATCTGATGGAGGACGTTGGCCTCGACCAGGGCCGCAGCCAAACAGCCAAGACCGTCGACGAAGCCGCCGCAGTTACGCGTGACCTGGGCGGACTGCCCGTCGTTATTCGTCCGTCGTATACGCTGGGCGGCTCGGGTGGCGGCATCGTCCGCACCGAAGACGAGTTCGAGCGCATGGTGTCGCGCGGACTGGAGATGAGTCCGGTGCATCAGGTGCTTATCGAGGAGTGCCTGTTCGGGTGGAAGGAGTACGAGCTGGAGCTGCTGCGCGACGCCAACGAGAACGTCGTCATCATCTGCTCGATCGAGAACGTGAACCCGATGGGCGTGCACACGGGCGACTCGGTGACCGTAGCCCCGCAGCAGACCCTCACCGACCGTCAGTACCAGGCCATGCGCGACGCCGCGATCAAGGCGATGCGCTCGATCGGCACGTTTGCGGGCGGATGCAACATCCAGTTTGCGGTGGACCCAGAGACCGGGCGCATGATCGTGATCGAGATCAACCCCCGCGTGTCGCGCTCCTCGGCGCTGGCCTCCAAGGCCACAGGCTACCCCATCGCAAAGGTCGCCACCCGGCTGGCCGTCGGCTACACGCTCGACGAACTGCCGAACGAGATCACCGGCACGAGCGCCTGCTTCGAGCCATCGATCGACTACGTCGTCACCAAGATTCCGCGCTTCAACTTCGACAAGTTCGAGGGCGTCGATGAGGCGCTCACCACGCAGATGAAGGCCGTCGGCGAGGTGCTGGCGCTCGGGCGCACCTTTCCCGAAAGCCTGCAGAAGGCATGGCAGAGCCTGGAGATCGGCTATCACGGACTCGGCGCCGACCGCCCGATTCCCGACCGCGATACCGTACGCGAACGCCTCGAAGCGCCGTACTGGGACCAGCTCCTGCACGTGCGCCACGCGCTCTACCACGAGGCTTCGGTCGAAGAGGTTCACGACGTTACGAAGATCGACCGGTGGTTCTTACGGCAGATCGAGTCGATCGTCGCCATGGAGCAGCAGATCGCCACGCATACGCTCGACACGCTCCCGAACGACCTGCTGCGTGAGGCCAAGCGCTACGGCTTTTCGGATGCGCAGCTTGCCTTCTTGCTTGAAGGCGACCTCAACGACGATACCGTGCGTGCGCATCGCAAAAAAGCAGACATTACCCCGTCTTTCCTCGTCGTAGACACCTGCGCGGGCGAGTTTCCTGCCGACACGCCCTACTACTACTCCAGCTACGACGCCGGCAACGAGCGCCCCACCTCCGACCGCGACAAGGTGCTCATTCTGGGCAGCGGCCCCAACCGCATCGGGCAAGGCATCGAGTTTGACTACGCCTGCGTGCACGGCGTGCGCGCCGCTCAGGAGATGGGCTACGAAGCGCTGATGCTGAACTGCAACCCCGAAACCGTCTCAACCGACTTCAACGTGGCCGACGGCCTCTTTGTCGAGCCCGTCTACTGGGAGCACATCATGAACGTGATCGACCACGAGCAGCCCGAAGGCGTCATCGTGCAGCTGGGCGGGCAGACCGCGCTGAAGTACGCCGAGCGCTTCAAAGAGCACGGCATCCGCGTGCTGGGCACCGACCCCGGCGACATGGACCGCGCCGAGGATCGCGGCCACTTCTCCTCGCTCTTGCAGGAGCTGAGCATCCCCTCGCCACCGTACGGCATGGCACACAGCACCAACGAAGCCGTGCAGCGCGCATCCGACATCGGCTACCCCGTGCTCATCCGCCCGAGCTACGTGCTGGGCGGCGAGGGCATGCGCATTGCCCATACGCCCGCCGAGGTGGAGCGCCACGTCACCTCCATTTTGCAGCGCACGCCGGATAACGCCATCCTGCTCGACCGCTTTCTGGAAGGCGGTACCGAGGTCGACGTGGACGCCATCTGCGACGGCACCGATGTCTGGATCAGCGGCATCTTGGAGCATGTGGAGCCGGCCGGGGTGCATTCGGGCGATTCGACCGCCGTGCTGCCCCCGTACAGTCTCCCTGCCCGCATTCAGGACACTATTCGCGACTACGTGAGCCAGATCGCCCGCGCGCTGGATGTTCGCGGACTGCTCAATGTGCAGCTCGTGGTGCACAATGATTCTGTCTACGTGATCGAGGCCAACCCGCGCGCCTCGCGCACCGTGCCCTTCGTAGCCAAAGCCACCGGCGCGCCCGTCGCCGCCATCGCGACCCGCGTCATGCTCGGCGACACCCTCGCCGCGATGCGCAACGAAGGCCTGCTCGAATCGACCTTGAGCGGCTACGCCTTGAAGCGCCCTGTCTTCTCGTGGGATAAGTTTCCAGAGGTCGCGCAGAAGGTCGGCCCCGAGATGCGCTCCACCGGCGAGGCGATTATCTTCACGGATGTGATGCAGGAGGAGCACCTCAAGCAGCCCTACCCCATGCGGGCGATGACGGTGGCGGGATAGTGTGAAGACGTGAGCAGGCCTTCATCCACTGCCTTCGGCGACCTACAACCTGATTCAGGATCGTGTCGCGGTCGTCACGACCGATGCCCATACATTCTCCTCTGAAGAGGACGGGATGGGTTTCTTTCACGACTCTTATTGGAGAATTGCGGCGCTGCAGAGTCCCCTCCTACCGGGCGCCAGCCCGGAAAGAAGGGGTGCCCAAAGGGTGAGGTGGTCCTTCGCCGAAGGAAGATCCCGGGTTTTCGCTCCGCTTCGCCTGGGATGACTTGTGGTGCTGGGGGTGTCGGCAGTGTCAGAGTTCCCCGGATTTGTCATCGCGAGGAAGGAGCGGAGCGAACGAGTACTTCTGAGGCCCCCGCGCCTTACTCATCGCGAGCGTGCTCGAAAGCTTCCTGTTCGCTTTGTCTCTTTCTCTGCAGGGCGGGAGCCTGCGTCTACGCGATACGGACCCTGCTACCCGGCTGTGAGGAGACGGGATACGGCTTCTTCACTCTAAGAGGCAGGTGCGTGGGCATCCCTCCATAAATATTCCGATTACGCACACTGACTTTCTGCTTTCGAGCGCTTATATTGCGTGCGGTACACACTATATGCTACTATCTTTTCGAGCCTCCTATGATACGGTTATCCCAGACCTGTACATCCATCGTTCCCCTGCTTCTGGGAGCGTTTCTACTTATCGGGCTTACGGCCTGTGGCAGCACAGAGTCTGCCACCGAGGCAGCGGCTCCTGTTGCTGAGCGGCCGGTCTGGGACCTGGGGGATGGCACGTACATGCTGCGTCTTGCCCCCGAAACAGCGTCTGCCTACCGCGTTACGCAGCAGCAGATGAGCGATATGAACATGGTTGTTGCGGGCAACGAGATTGACGTGACTCAGAACCAGACCATCACCCAGCGGATGCACATTGCCGACTACACGGCCGACGGCATTACCGTGATCGAGAATACCATAGAGCGCATTCAAGCCGAAGGCGGCAGCATGGGACAGACCGCTTCATACGACAGCGACGCCGAAGACGAGGCCAGTCCCCTCGCCGCGCAGTTTGATCCGATGATTGCCCAGACGCTCCGCCTGGAGCTTAGCCCGTCGGGCGCGTTTGTAGGCGACCGCGATACGCTGGAGGCGCAGATCGCGTCGATGATGGGAGGTGCTGAGGACAATGCGATGGTATCGGCCGATATGCTGATTGACCCGATCCTGAGTCAGTTTCAGTTCTACCCCGAAGACCCCGTGTCGGTCGGCGACAGCTGGACCGCTGACACCGAGATGAACGTGGGCATTCCCTTTTCGGTCGTAAGCGTCTACACGCTCACATCAGTCGACGACGGACTCGCGACCCTCGATGTAACCATTGAGATGGATTCGGATGGGGCTCCCATGGAACTGGGGCCGGGCGCTACCGCTGAGGCGTTCCTCTCCGGTTCGCAGACGGGTACGATGACGGTGGACCTGCAGTCCGGGCTTATGATGACGTATGAGCAGGGCGGATCGATCTCAGGGTTTGCTGAGTTTACGGCGCCCGGCCAGAATGAGGTGATGGAGATCGATATGGCTATCGATAGCGAAAACACGTACCGTGTGGAGCGCATCACGGATGCGGCAGCCAGCGAGTAACTCCCGGGTAACTCTGCTGCGTTTATATCGTAGCTATACACCGTGTAGCTATATGGCGGGGCTCTTCGAAAGTACAGGAATCTCATGCACCTGAATCTCCTGGCGCTTGGAGGCCCCGCGTTCTGTTTTCCCATGTAAGATCCTTTTTGGTTCTGTGCGTCTTGCTCCTGAAGGCTATTCTCTTATTGGCGGTGCTACGGCACTCGCTGCGTTGTTTACTGGCATTGGACTGTGGCTGGGTGGCATCTGGCTGGTGCTGCTGGCCACGGTGGGAGGCGCCGCGCTGGCGTTTACGGTGTGGTTCTTCCGCGACCCCGAGCGCGAGGCGCCCCGCGAGGCGCGTACGGGTACTGCGCTGGTAGCCCCTGCCGATGGCAAAGTCGTTGAGATCGTAGAGGATGAGTCGTCAGACTTCATCGAGGGCCCCGTGCGGCGCCTGTCGATCTTTCTTTCGCCACTGAACGTGCACGTGAACCGGGCTCCAGCAACAGGTACCATTGCCTGGACGCGCTACATTCCAGGGGAGTATCTGGTGGCCTGGCATCCGAAGGCGAGCGAGAAGAACGAGCGCTCCGAGATCGGAATGCACCACACCTCCGGCATCCCGATTATTTTCAAGCAGATTGCCGGGGCGGTGGCGCGGCGCATTGAGTTTCACCTGGAGGCCGACGATCAGGTGGAGGCCGGCGAGCGCTACGGCATCGTGAAGTTTGGCTCGCGCATGGACATCCTGGTCCCTCGTTCGGTGTCGTGGACGGTTGACATTGGCACGCGTGTGCGCGCCGGCGAAACGATCATCGGGTATGTGCCCGCTCCTGCAGCCGACGATGCGCCTGCACCGCGTGCCTCGGCATCGTCGGCGTAGCGCCTTTCGCCGTATAGTCTCTGTACCCGCTCATCACCAGCGCCTCTCTTATGCGCGCCACCGCTTCTGCCTCGCCCAGTGCCTCGCCCGACAGCGCGTCACGTCGCCGGGAGATCCGAAAACGATTTAACGCGTATCGCGAGACCCGGCGCGAGCTGCGCAGCGAGCGGCCGCCGCCCCGCGTCGCGGTGCCGTCGTTTTTTACGCTGCTCAACCTGTTCTGCGGGTTTCTCGCGCTTACGCAGGTCTGGGAAGGCAATTTTGTGATAGCCTGCTGGCTGATCGTAATGGCCGGGTTCCTGGATCTTCTCGACGGGATGATGGCCCGCCTGGCCAACGCCGTGAGTCCGTTTGGCGTAGAGCTCGACTCGCTGAGCGATGTCGTTTCGTTCGGTGTGGCGCCCGCCTTCCTGGTGTATGTGTACAGCCTGCACGAATTTGGGCCGCTGGGGTTTATCGTGGCTGCGCTTCCTGCCCTCTGTGGGGCGGTACGCCTGGCGCGCTATAACATGAACTTCGACGGAGAGAAGAAAGACTACTTCGAGGGCCTTCCCATCCCTGTGCAGGCAGTTGCCCTGGTCGCTCTCATCCTGACCGCCGAAAACGCCGCATGGGGGGCGCTGCTCGCCCAGCTTCAGGTGATCGTGCCCGCCGTGATTGTGCTGTCGGCCCTCATGGTGTCGAGCATCGACTTCGACGCGATTCCACGCCCGACCGTAGCGTACATCCGCAAACGCCCTCAGAAGGTGCTTGCTTACGTGCTGGCCGGACTGCTCGTGATAGCGCTGCAAGAAGTAGGCCTGCTGGTTGCGCTAACGCTCTATGTAACACATGGCATGGGGCAAGCGGCCTATCGACTGGGGAAGGCACTCATGACGCCGGTGAGCGCATCGTAGCCGCGCGCTGCCTGCCCCGCGAACGTGTTGACCCGTTGCAACGTATTGCTGCAATGAGTTCTTGGTCTTCTTCTGTTTTCTCCTTCCGCTTTCTGAACCTGTGCCTGGCATGACTTACCACGCAACGATCTCTGTTACGCTCCGTCCGTCGATCCTTGACCCCGAAGGCAAGGCTGTACACCAGGCCCTGCAGAACCTGGGGCAGACGTCTATCGCCAACGTTCGGGTTGGCAAGCGCTTCGAAATGGATATTGAAGCCGACACCGAGAGCGAGGCGTACCGCATCGCCGAAACGGCATGCGAGAACGTGCTCGCGAACCCGGTGATGGAGAACTATGCCATTGAAGTCGAAGCGCCCGCTGGCATCTCGGCGTAACAGTCTTGGCTCTCGCAGCCGCGGTAATCAACGGACACGGGCACCGCTGTCCGTAGTCTTCGTATTGTCCTCGCTACGCGTGTGGCGCTCTTGTTCGGTTTTGGCTCCCTGATCTCTATGCGTGTTTCTGAACGCTCCATCTTGTCGTCTGCCTTTTCGTTTGCCTGTGCCGCTCCCGAAACGGCTACCCCCGATGTGGAAGTCATCGAAAAGGAAGATGATGGCACAGACACCGACTCGCCCTGGTCGGTCATCCTGTATAACGACGACGTGCACACCTTTCAAGAGGTCACCCGGCAGCTTATGAAGGCTACTGGCTGCTCTCCGTCGAAGGCGGAATCGCTCACGTGGCGTGTGCACACTAACGGCAAGGCCCGCGTGTATGAGGGGGATTTTCAGGAATGCTTTGAAGTGCAGTCTGTGCTAAAGGAGATCGATCTGAACACTGAGATCCAGGGGTGACTCATACCCGGCGTTAATGCACGTTCGGGGTTCCCCCCGGTGGGTCTTCATCGGGCTTTCCTGCTCTCTCGTCAGATCATTTTTGTTTGTTAACACAGCCCATACGCTCTATCCAGTACCTTACCTACCAAGACAACGTCCCTTGTACGTTTCTTCGCAAGAAAACAGGGCTGCTCGCTGCGTGAAAACGTGCGAGACTATTTTTTTGTGGGCTCTGCCTGGGCCTTTGCATTGGCACACCATCCCGCTGGGCTCTGCCAGCCCCACCACTGGCTCGCTGCCTGGTTTGCATCTTTGCAACCGGTTGTAAAGATCTTCTCGGGCGGCGCCCCCTACTGGATGTGCCACCTGGATGTGCCACCTGGATGTGCCACGTAGTCCCCTATTCCCGAACCGACCTCCCGTATATCTACCCCACCCACCATGGAACTGACCCCGCTTACCGTGCTGGACAAAAAGTACACTGTCCGGCGCACCCTCGAAGATTCCAGCCCGTTCGACTATAAGTACCTGGGGGAGCGATTTAATAGCAGCGAAGAGGTTATCATACGCGAGTTTTTTCCGGCTCCCCTGGTGCGCCGCCGTGCCGGGAAAACCTCTATCGAGCTTACTGGAAGCGACCAGCAAGAGGCGTTCGAGCAAGGGCTCGACTACTTCGAGAAGGAGTCTACCGTTCTGAGTCAGCTGCAGCACCGGGCGCTTCCCAAAGGATATGATGTGTTTGAGGCAAACGGCACGCTCTACCGGGTACGTGACCAGCATCCGAGCATGTCGCTTGCGGAAGGTCTCTCGGCAAAGGGCACGCTCCCGGAAAAAGCTGCACTCACCATCATGGTGCCTGTGCTTGAAGCCCTGCATATCGCACACCAGAAAGGCCTCTACCACGGCAGCATCTCGCCCGAAACGATCCGGCTGCTGCCCGACGGGCAAGTTCTCGTTACGGGCTTTCGCGGTGCATACCTGCAGCTTGCTCGCGACCTCGATACGCTGGATGCATTTATCCAGCCGGGCACGAGCGCCATTGAGCAGTACACGCCCCGCGCCGCGCAGAGTCCTGCAACCGATGTGTATGCCGCCGCCGCCACCATCTGCATGATGGTAACGGGCACAACCCCGCCCGAAGCCACCGAGCGGCTCTCGGAAGACACCGCCGACCCGATGGAACTGCTCGTGCAAGATGCCGACGCCTTCACCTCTCCCGAGGTCCGCGACGTGCTCTTGGAGGCGCTGCGGGTCGACCCCTCTAAGCGCATCCAGTCGGCCAACGCACTGCGCGAGACGCTCGTGCGCGCATCCAAACGCTACGACGATTCCGATGAAGCCTACGTCGTCGTTCCCGTCGAAGACGACCGCGGGCCTGCCGAAGCCACTGTGATTAGCGAAGAAAGCACAGAAAGCACTGGAGGCAGCAAAACACCCCTCCTCATCAGTGCCGTAGCCGCCATGCTGATGGCCGGACTCGCCGCCTGGCTGGTCTTTGGCGGTGAGGAGGCCGATGCCTGCACGGGGTTTGCATCCGTATCCATTAACGACGCCCGCACATGCTACGCTACCTACCAGGACGAGCGGCCCGTAGAGGTCACCGTCGAAGGAATCATCACACGCGCGCATAGCGACTACGTGCGCCTGCAGGATGAAAGCGGGCCGCTCGGTGCAAGCGGCATCGTAGTGCGCCGTACCGCAGGTCCGTTTCACGATGCCATAAACAGTGGCGAGCTTGCTGCCGGCACCGCCGTGCAGGTAAGCGGCACGCTCTCCGACTTCAACGGCCTCCTTCAGATCAACGAGCAGAACCTGCGGGACTATGAGGTTGGCGATACGCACGCTCTCCCCTCGCCTCTCGAGGTCGATCTTGCCACGATTGCTGACGACGGACTTGCCTACGAAAGCGTGCTTGTACGCCTCAGCACCTTGCAGCTTCGCGCCGACGGCCCGACGTTTGAGCAGCAGTCCAACTACGTGGTTGCGCAAGACGATCGCACCGCAACCTTCCGCGTGCAGCGCCCCTCAGAAACCGAACTGCCCGGAATGGCGATTCCGGAAGGAACATTCAACTATGAGGGTGTTGTCGGACAGTTTCAGGGAGAGCCGCAGCTGCTTCCTGTTTTGCGCGATGACCTGATTCTTGACGCTGACGGCGAGTAGCCCGCCTCGGATCGCTACAGCGGTGCCTCCGTGTACCTATCTGTCGCTTGTTCTCTTTCCCCAAGCTCTATACCATGCATACCCTGTTCGCCCGCATTCCATTGCTTATCGGCGTCGCCCTTGCTGGTCTTGCTACCGCCATCGGGGGATGCGGAAGCTCTGCCGACAATGTGACCTACACCGCCGACAACGCTCCGGTCGTCTACCGCGCCGTGCCTGATGATGCCTCGGTGTATACGTCTGAAGAAGCCAATGAAGTGCCTGATATAGACGGCGATACCGAGGCGCTCATCCGCGAGATTGACTACCCCAGTGTCGATTATGATGCGGACGTGGAGGGCGTCGTGCTCGTTTCGTTTATCGTGGGCCCCGATGGGCTGGTCTACGAGCCCGATATCGTTGAGTCGGTCTCTCCCGGGTTGGATCGCGAGGCCATGCGGGTACTGCAGCAGGTGGACTGGACGCCCGGCCGCTATCGGGGCGAGCCGGCCTACGTGGCTATGGAGCTGCCCGTTCCCTTTCGCCTGGCCGACCACACCCCCTCGCAAGAGCGCCCCGGCGTTGAGCCGCCTTCGCAATCTCAACCACAGCCGCCCAGGCCACCCCGTTGAACCGCCAAGTCGAGTGAAGTGGTAGCCGAAGCGGTAGCGATCTGAAACGTTGCGTTTTATAGATACCCGGAGTCTTCATAGTAGCCCTATGTTGGACAAGCTCCTCCCGGTATCATGACTCGCCCTGCGCCCCCTCGCTCTACGCCCCCCCGCCCCACGCCTCCGCCCGCCTCCACGTCCTCAGGACCGCGCGCCTACCTGTATACCATCGACGACACGAACGTCGCTGTTACGCTGCACGAACCCGCCCGGTCGCTCCCGGAGCGCGTTCCCGAGGCGCTCGTGCAGGACCTGTGGGCCCGCCAGTCGGTCAACCCAGACCAGTGCTACACCGTAGACGGGCGCCTCGTGCAGGTCCTCGACCCCGGCACGCTCAACACCGATGCCGGGCCCGATTTCCGGGATGCCCACCTTCGCATTGGCACCATGGCCTGGCGCGGCGATGTCGAGATCCACAACCAGTCACACGGCTGGATCGCCCACAAGCACGACCGCGACCCGCGCTACAACAGCGTGGTCTTGCACGTAACCCTGACCACCGACATGTGGACCGGTCGGCTCCGGCGGTCCGATGGCTCCCCGCTCCCCGAAATGGTGCTCGACCGGGCCTTGAACGTTCCCCTACGATCGGCCCTGCACCGCTTCCTGACGCAGCCGGATGCGCCCCTGCTCTGCGCCTCGCAATGGGATCAGGTGGATACGGACGTTGCGGCACGTTGGATGCGCCAGCTCGGACGCGTGCGCATCCGCCAGAAAGCCGATGCGCTCACGGATCCGCTGGAAAAAGCGCTCTTTGAGCGTGTCTGTGCCGGCATGGGCTACGCCAAGAATGATGAGGCCATGAGCGCCCTGTCAGCCCGCTGTCCGCTCTCTTTTCTGCGCACGCTGCCCGACGCCGAGACCATCGAAGCAGCCCTGCTCGGCTGGGCCGGACTCCTGCCTGGCCCGGAAGATCTCGTTGAGGCCGACCGCCCCACCGCAGACTACGCCATGCGGCTACGCGACATCTTCCGGCGCCTGCGTCAGACGCACAACGCACCGCCGATGTCTACCGAGCGATGGACGTTCTTTCGCCTCCGCCCGAATAACGTGCCGCCCCTGCGAGTTGCCCAGCTGGCCCGGTGGATCGCACCAGGAGGGTGGCTGCGTGCGCATCCCATAAACACAGCCAACAGCGCACTTGAAGCACCCAATCCGCGCGCTGCGCTACAGTCGATGCTTGCCAGCGAGCCCGGTCTGTTCTGGCAGACCCACCGGCGCCTCGATCGCACATCGAAGCCGTACCGCCCCACGCTCGGCACGCGGCGCCGCGACACACTCATCTTGAACGCGCTGGTGCCGGTGCTGCTGCGCCACCGCCGTGCGACCGGGGGGTCGCTCGACCCGGTCTGGCACACGCTCAATGCGCTGCCCGTAGCCTCCGACCGGGTGACGCGCCTCTATCGCGAACTGGGCACGCGGGCCGACGACACGGTGATGGCGCAGGGGATGCATGAGCTGTATCGAGCGTATTGCACCGAGGGGCGCTGCCTGCAATGCGACATCGGCACGTCGATTCTCACTGGCAATTCGTAGCGCCTGGTATGCACGGGCGGCTATCTTGCAGCTATCTTATGGGCACGTCCAATGATTATTACCGACTTGCTCTTGCTATGCTCATTCGCATCGTACGCCTGCCGCTCGACCCGTCTCGCGTCGCCGACTTCAAGGCCCACTTTGCCGAGGTGGCCCCACAGATCCGCCAACAGCCCGGATGTACGCACCTGGAGCTGTGGACCAATGCCTCCTATCCAAGTGTAATGATCACCCACAGCCACTGGACCGGCGATGCCGCCCTGCAGACCTACCGGCAGAGCGACCTATTCAAGGCGGCGTGGGCGACCGTAAAACCCATGTTTGCGGCGCGTCCGCAGGCCTTCAGCGCCTCAGTGTCGCACCCCGCGGCTGCCATCGAAGCAGAGGCCACAAACCAGCGTACGTGACATCGCATCTCAGAGTCGTTTCTCCCCTGCGCTTAGGACGTCCGTTCCTGCCTTGTGGATCGACCGAACCGTCCTGTACGTCGCATACTGCCCCGAATCCTGCAAGTCGGGTATCGAGTATGAAGCAAACACCATGAATGCGATTTCCAGTGCCATGACGACCCTCGCAGACCTAAAACAGGCCCTTCGCGACGAGATGCCGTACCTGCGGGAGCGTTACCACGTTGACCAGATTGGCATCTGTGGGTCGTTTGTGCGGGGCGACCAAACCCCTGAAAGTGATGTAGATCTGCTCGTCACGTTTACCGAAACGCCTACGCTCTATGAGTTTGTAAACCTGAAGCGCTACCTCGAACGCTCGCTGGACCGCGACGTTGACCCGGGGATGCCTTCAGCCCTCAAGGAGAGTCCAGCCACCGATAACATCCGACGAGAAGTGCAGTATTTTGACGAGACGTGGACCCATCTCTCTGCTTAAACTCGCCTCCAAGCTATGGTTTATGCAGCTGGTCCGCGTACCGAACCACTAGACTTCGCTGGACATCATGCCATGTTTGTCATGCTGAACGTAGTGAAGCATCTCAGCGCTGTGTGGCCAGGGGCTCTGCTGCTCAGTGTCCGCGAGGTGCACCCTACGCGCACCGAACGAGGCGAGCCCGTAGGCAGGGCGTTGAGATCCTTCCGCCTGGCGGCGTCAGGATGACTTGCAGCGCGACAATATTCTGTATCTCGTGGCGATGCTCCGCGTCGCCACGCGAGAACGGACGCTCCAGCGTCCCCAACAAATCGCCCCCTACACATCCAGTTCATCCGCTTCCGTCGCGTGCTGCATGATGAAATTGAAGCGTGCCGACGTATCACGGCCCATCAGATCGGTGATGGTCTGCTCGGTGTGCAGGCGCTCCGTATCCGGAATCGTAACCTCCAGCAGGCGGCGCTTGTCGCGGTCGAGTGTGGTGGCGTTCAGCGTCTTCGGCATCATCTCGCCCAGCCCCTTAAAGCGCTGAATGTCCACATTCAGGTTGCGTCCGTCGCTCTTGATCTCGTCAATGATCGCGTCGCGCTGGGCGTCATCGAGCGCCCAGTGGGTCTCCTTGCCGGCGTCGATGCGGTAGAGCGGCGGCTGGGCGATGTACACGTAGCCGCCCTCAATCAGCGGCGTCAGGTAGCGGTAGAAGAAGGTGAGGAGCAGCGTTGAGATGTGATGCCCGTCCGAGTCGGCATCCATTAAGAGAATGATCTTGTGGTAGCGCAGGTGATTCAGGTTGAAGCCCTCGCCGAGCCCGCATCCCAGCGCCTGCACGATGTTGGACAGCTCCTTGTTGTTCTGCACGCGCTTGAGCGATGCCTGCTCGGCGTTCAGGACCTTCCCGCGCAGCGGAAGCACCGCCTGGGTCGCACGGTCGCGGGCCTGCTTGGCCGAGCCGCCCGCCGAATCGCCCTCCACGATAAACAGCTCGCACTCGCCCGGCACATCCGACGAACAGTCGGCCAGCTTGCCAGGTAGGTTCAGGCGACGCGATGTGCTGCTGCTCTTGCGGGCCCGCGAGGCGGCACTCCGACTGGCTTTGCGCGCCTTGGCCGCCTGAATCACACGCGTGGCGATGGCCTCGCCCGTAGTCGGATGGTCGTTCAGGTACTGCTCCAGCTCCACACGCACCGAACTGCTCACCTGCGAGCGGACCTCCGGATTGTTGAGCTTGTCCTTCGTCTGACCCTGAAACTGCGGATCCACATGAAACAGGTTCACAATCGCCACCAGCCCCTCGCGGGTGTCGTCGCTGGCAATGTCGAGCCGGTGCGGCACCAGGTCGTGGGTGTCCATGTACGCCCGCAGCGTGGTGCGCACGGCGCGGCGCAGCCCTTGCTCGTGCGTGCCGCCGTCCTGCGTGGGGATGCCGTTCACGTACGACAGAATCTTCGGCTTCGGCGCATCGGTCCACTGCAACGCCACCTCCAGCCGCCCGTCGCCCTCAAAGTCGTCATCCACCAGCGAAAACACATCGTCGTGGATCGGCGCCACCTGCAAGTCCTCCAGGATGTGCTCCAGGTACTCCACGATGCCGCCCTCATGCTGAAAGACGTGGCGCTCGTCGTTCACCTCATCCTTGAACACGATCTTGAGCGACCGATTCAGGAAGGTCTTCACCTCCAGCGTCTCCTTGATCCAGGCCGGGTCGAACGTGGTCGACTCGAAGATCGTCGCATCCGGACGAAAAAAGATCTCGGTGCCGGTGCCGTGCGGATCGTCCTCAATCTGCTCCACGTCACCCAGTGGCGTGCCCGCCCGGTACTGCTGCCGGTACGCCCCGCCATCGCGCTTCACGGTGGCCACCATCTCCTCCGAGAGTGCATTCACCACCGAAGCGCCCACCCCGTGCAGTCCGCCCGAGGTGATGTAGTTGCTGCCGTCAAACTTGCCGCCCGAGTGCAGCGTGGTCAGGATCAGCTGCAGCGTAGAAATGCCCTTCTCCGGATGAATATCCACCGGGATGCCGCGCCCGTTGTCGCGCACGGTCATGCTCTGCCCATCCTCATGCAGCACCACATCGATGTACGAGGCATAGCCGTTGGTGGCCTCGTCAACGGCGTTATCCACCACCTCCCACAGCATATGGTGCAGCCCGGGCTTACCGGTACCGCCAATGTACATGCCGGGCCGCTTGCGCACCGGCTCCAGCCCTTCGAGCACTTGAATGTCTTTGCCGGTATAGGTCGTCGTATCTGCCATGAACTGTCTGTTCGTATGGGTTAGAATACAGGGGGATGCGGAACGTCGTGCCGTCCCAACATACGGATGCGTACTCCACAGGCTCCATCGCCGCACTGGGGCTCCAGTCGCGCAGGTTGAGCTCTCAGCTCAGGCCCGTTCGTCCGGCGCAGCGCGGAGGGATATGCATGCCCTTGCGCACCAAGACATCCGTTTGCACCTTGTCATCCTGAGCGCAGCCGAAGGATCTCCCCCACGCCCGACATGGCCTTGCACCTGGCAGGTACTTGACGATAGAGCAGGAGATGGTTCGACGCGCTTCGCTTGCTCACCATGACACTGCACACAGGCTGTCATCTTGAGCGAGGCGCAGCCAAGTCGAAGGATCTCCTGCATGGTCAGCAGCGCCGCCCACCCGCTCAATC
>NZ_JARWGJ010000163.1:0-5498 GCF_040409695.1 Longimonas sp. | reverse complement strand
CCGAACCGTACCCGCGTGGTTAATGGCATAGGTGTTGGCTTCGTTATGTTGCCCGAGCGGGTCGTTAGAGAGCTCTGCCAGGTGGCAGATGGCGTCGAAGCCCGCCAGGTCGTCGCGGTTGATAGCGCGGATGTCCTTCCACATCTGACGGACGCCCGGGGGCCATGGCGATTCGAAGAGCGTGCCGTCGGTGTAATATCCGGTGTCGAGCCCGGTTACGGTGTGGCCACGTTCGTGTAGCAACTGTACGAGTGGGTAACCGATGTAGCCTTGGCTGCCAGTAATGAGAACGTTCATGAAGTAGGGGGATTGAAAAAGAATCGGGCCGGGGGTCTGCATGGTGAGGCGATGCTGCAAGGGCATCCCAAAGAGCCGTTGCTACGAAGGTCAGTTGAACAGCTTGCAGTCTACCTGATTTTTGATTATAAGGGGTTGCTAAGTGCGATTAGAAGATGCGGTACATGGTGTTCAGCCCTACGACCTTTTGCGGATGTCTGTGGGCACCCAACTTCAGTCGAGCGCTCGCTACATATGCGATCTCCTTGATGTATTTGCGAGCGTGTGGTATCGCATAGCGATGCATCAACGCGACGAAGCAGCGCCTGCGCTCGGACGATGAAAGCGGAGCATACCACACGGCACGGACGAGTTCGCGAAGCCACCGCCACTCTAACCAACGCACAACATTTTCGTGGCCAGGGTCAAACCAGGTCAGAAGCCTTGCAATCTCCTGGTTCGTGCCTTGAATGGAGTTCTCGTCGTGGTAGCGCTTGAGAAAAAGCTTTTCAGGTACCTGGTACACATCTCCCCAGAGCGTTAGCTCGCCGATCAGTATGAGATCGGCTGAAGGGAAGTCGCCGTGGCGCATCGTGGCGCGCAAGACTTCGGTACGCATCAACCCAAATAACTCACCCCCATCACCGCCCCAGAGGTAGGCATCCAAATAGGCTGCAAATCGGTCTTGGGGGAGCATGTTTACCAGATGGAGATTACGAATCCATCCCGGAGACGCAACACAGTCCGAATTGGCGTCGATCACCTGCGTTTTCGTGTGCGCGACCACCACATTAGGGTGCGTATCCAGCACGTCTACGCAGGCTTCAATGCAGGTCGGGGCAAGCACATCGTCGTGGCACATCCACCGAAAATATGGAGCCCGGGCTCTGGCCAGCGTGCTGTTATAGTTCTTGGCAGCGCCCAGATTCTCGGGGTGCCGCTCGTACCGGATCCGGCTGTCGCGCTCAGCGGCTGCCCGACAGATCGCCTCGGTGGCATCGGTTGAGGCATTGTCGCAGATGATGAGTTCAAAGTCTGTAAAGGTCTGACTCAGCACCGAGTCGAGCGCCTCTTGAAGGTAAGCGGCTCCGTTGTATACCGGGAGACCTATGCTGACACGAGGTACATGTGAGGAGGTAGAGTAAGCGACCATACGCTAAGGCCAGTAAATATATGTATGGTGACCACAAATATCGTAGACAAACGTAAGTCAAGAGGAACGTGCTATACTAATGCATTTGGTGTTTTAAAAGCAGACTTTTGGCGTTGTAGGTAGTAGTTATTTCTGTATTAGAGGTGGTGGGAGGTGGACGTCAGGGTTCAGGTATCCATGGTGCCTCCCTGCAATTTCGTCTCGTCGTGCTGATGCGCCTGTACAAGATCTGTTAGGAGGCAGGACACCTTAAAAATACTATAAACCCTCTGTGGGGCAACATACGTGTTGTAAAAGGAACCACGTACAACATATAAAGCTGCAGCGCCTATACGTGGTGTGGAAAGACAAAAAATCGAGCCCCGGCTACCAAACGTAGGGCTCCAAACCGACCTTCAGGAGAACCGACCTGAGAGGGCCCTGAGCGATACGCTCAGGCTCAGATAGCAGAGACCGGCCCACATATAGTTTTTTACATCGGGTTAGCAGACTCTTCGTGGACGCGTACCTTCTCCCCATCGTCGCAGGCATTTTCATACTGGGTATTCTTGCCCAGTTTCTTGCTCGCCGCCTCCAGATCCCGAGTGTCCTGTTTCTGATCTTTGTTGGCGTTGCGCTTGGTAGCGAGGGGCTGGGCATCGTCACCTACGATCTCTTTGGAGAGGGCCTCTCGGTCATTGTGGGACTCAGCGTGGCTCTCATCGTGTTTGACGGAGCCTTCCAGCTGCGCAGAGAACGACTTCGGGAGGCGCCTACTGTTACGATTCGACTGGTGACGCTTGGCGCAGTCGTTACGCTGGCGGGCACGGCCGTCGCGGTTTACGGTCTCTTGGATGTGCCCTGGTCTATAGCTCTCCTGGTCGGGGCCCTGCTGGTGGCTACCGGACCCACGGTTATCACGCCCATTCTGGAGGTGGTGCGCGTGCGCGAGCATGTGGCTTCTGTTTTGGAGGCCGAAGGAATCATCAATGACGTAACGGCGGCCATCGCGTCGATCGTCATCTACGAGACGATGGTTATCGGCGATGCAGGCGCTACGGCGAGCCTGGTGGCCTTCGCCGAGCGGCTGGGCTTCGGCCTCCTGGCCGGGGGGATTACCGCAGGAGTCGTCCGTTTCGTGCTCACGCGCGATCTGATTACGGGCGATGCCCCCCAGGTCGCGCGGTTCTTCTTTCTGAGCGCGGCCCTCGGCGCGTTTGCACTGGCCGAGGCGGTGGCTGCCGAGGCGGGGATCGCGGCAGCGGCTACGTCGGGCATTCTGCTTGGAAACATGAAACTGCCTCACGAGGAGACGATGGAGACGTTTGGGCGGGACCTTACCCTCATCATGCTCTCCTTTATCTTCATCGCACTTGCGGCCCTGATCGACATTCAGGCGATGCTGGCGCTCGGCGTGTGGGGCGTTGCCGTCGTGCTTGTAATCGTGCTTGTCATCCGGCCCATCGTGATTGCCGGCGCCACGCTGGGCGTCGACCGGTTCACCATGCCGGAGCGCTTCTTTCTTGGACTTGTTGGACCGCGTGGCATCGTACCAGCCAGCGTGGCTACGCTCTTCGCGATCGAACTGGCCGCGGAGGGGGATGCTGCTATGGCCGACGTGCTGACCGGAGCGGTCTTCCTCGTCATCTTCTTCACCGTCGTGCTCCAGGCCGGTCTTGCACGACAGATTGCACAAGCCCTTTCGGTGTCTCCTATGAAAACACTCCTTATCGGCGGCGGCCGTGTATCGCGCGCCCTGGCCGAACGTCTCGAAAAACGCGGTGAGCATGTGATCGTTATCGAAGCCAATGACCAGGTGGCCCGTCGGATGCGCGATGACGGGTTCACCGTGCAGGTCGGCGATGGCACCGAACCGGATGTGCTGCGAAAAGCCGGCGTTGAAGATGCCAAACAGGTTATCGCCGTCACCGAAAACGACAACGATAACCTGCTCATCTGCCAGCTGGCCCGGTCAAAGTTTGGTGTCAAGAACGTGTATGCGCGGGTGAACGAGTCGGGCAACATGGAAGCCTTCGACACGCTCGACGTTACAGCGATTGATGTGCCTATGGCGGCGGCCTTCGCGATCGATAATGAGATCGAGCGGCCCGCGATCACCCACTGGATGAACGTGCTGGGAGAGGGGCACGACATCCAGGAAGTCGAGATAACAGCGAACGACCTGGTGGGGCAATCCATCCGCAAGCTCAACAAGCAGATTCCGGGCGGCTGCATCGTGGTTGTCATCGCTCGCGACGACACCACCTTCGTTCCCTCGGCCGACGACACGCTCAAGAAAGGCGACCGTCTCACGTTTGCAGGAGATGAGCGGGCCGTTCAAGATGCGGTAAAACGGTTTCATCCGCATGACTGAGCAGTCCGTTGAAGAACGAAAGCAGCTTAAAAACACAGCGCGGCCCCCAACCCGAAGCACGAGCGCCCGTAGAGGCGATTCCGTTGTTTTTGTAACAGTCACATGTGTGGTATGGAACCCTCAACCGCTCCGCGTCCGACGGATACCTCGAGCACAGACCCAGCGCCTTACGAGCAAGGCGACGCGCTGCGTAGCGCATTCGAAGACCGCGACGCTCGGGCTGCCGAGCTCTCGCTGGCCGACGTGCTCGACGACCCGGATGGGTGGGACCTGACCCGCGAGGAGTACTGGGACTGGGTTGCACACCTGATTCGGGCCGGGCGAGACCTCGACAGGCAGCTTAATGAGGTGCTTCATAAAGCATACGGCTGCTCTACGTCCTTCTACAGCCTGCGCAGCCGCAAGCGGCTGCAACAGCTGATGGCCGAGCTCGGACGCCTGCAGCCCCAGCTGCGCGACCTGGAGCGAGACGTGAAAGAGCTGGCGCTGGTCATTGCTGCCGATCCTGACACGCCCAACACCGACGCAGACAACTTCACGATGATCGTGCTCGACAGCGCCAACCAGACCTACGACCGGGCCTACCAGCTCTGCCAGGATAAACTGGCCACCATCCAGCAGGGGTGGATTACCGCTACCAACATGTTCTTGAGCATCGTGATGCTCATCGTGACGATTCTCTTCTGGATGGAGTTCTGGGAGTAGTGGACGCATGCCAACTCCACACGCTCCGTTAGCGCGTGTAGGCACAGGCCGGTGAAGGCGTGGACAGGAAAACGGACGGATGGAAACCGCCCATCCGTGCTCTTCCCGGCAAGAGGAGACCGCAAGTACATCCCATCGACCAGCATCCCGTTTCCGTAGAGCGATGCGCTTCTCCTGCGGCACGCCCGGGCCCTGTCTACCGGGCATCGGGGACCCAACTGCATGCCTGCGACAGATACGCACGAAACGCAGGCCCTGCCGCTTTTCCCCAACAAAAAACCGCCCGATGCTCCGCATAGAGCACCGGGCGGTGATTTTGTATAGCCAGTAAGCGGGGTCTCGTGCTTACGCCACACCGTCTTCAGCAGCAGGCTTCGGCTCTTCAGGAGCGCCATCGCCCGAGGCGGCCGGCACGTCGTCGAGCTCCAGCTCATCGGTTTCGCCGGGCGCGCGGTCTTGCGTGCGCGGGTCGACGCCGTCGCCGGGGAACTGCTTGATGTGCTCCGTCGGCGTCTCCTTGCCTGCGTCGCGTCCGAGCGGACTGCCTTCGTGGATGTAGAACTCCTTGTTCGGCAGCGTGTCGTTGTAGCGCAGCGCGGCCTCGGCAGCTTTGCGCATGCTGTCGTCGGCGTTGTCGCGCAGGCGGCCGAAGTTCGTGTAGATCTTGTTCTCGAACCACTCGAAGAGGTACTCAAACGCCGCACGGTCGCGTTCGAAAGCCGGACCGTACTCGCCGGTGCGCAGCTGGTCGTCCATCTTCGAGAGCGACGCGGTGAGCGCGTAGAGGTAGATCGCGTTGTCGGCCACGCGCGCTTGCTGCGCCTGATGCTCCACAATCTTCTCGCGCTCCCACTTGCTCGCCATCTTGAAGAAGTGCGAGTGCTTCTGGATGAGCGTCGAGAGCTTCTCTGCCTGCTGACGCAGCGCCGGGTGCACGCTTCGCACCTCGGGCGCCTGCGGCTTAATGCCCATAAAGAGCTGTCCGGCCAGCGGCAGCGCCTTCGACATCAC
>NZ_JARWGJ010000162.1:0-25037 GCF_040409695.1 Longimonas sp. | reverse complement strand
TCGTCTGGGTCGTCGAGCTCTTCGTCGGTGATGATGTCGGAGCGCAAGATCGGGAGGACCTGTGGGCTTCCGAATACGCCCATGACACCCTCGAACGTAAACTCTTCTTGCGGAGCGGGGGCTCCTCCTACGTTAGACTCGCCACCGCCCTGTATGCGGAGTACCAGTTCGGTATCGTCGTCGGGGTCGGTGCTAATCACATCGTAGTTCGTTCCGCTCGAAAAGGTGTTGGGTGGGCTCGTGAGCTCGAGACCCTCAATGCGGACAAGCACGCTCAGGAAGTCGCCTGAGGAGGCCTGTTGCAGGGTAACGGGAATGGGATCAACCGGCTGCCCCTGTTCGAGCACCGTATACTGGCTCAGATCTGTGTTATTGATCTGGAAGAGTCCGTTGAAAACGGAGAGCTCGCCCGTTACAAGTAGTTCGGTTCCTTCCCGGATCGTGCCGTCTTCGATGTCATCCGAAAACTGCTCTTCGAGATCACCAAAGGTCTGGCGGATCGTCATTCCGGTAGCGCCCACGTCGCCGCTCACATCCTGGATGCGGGCGTAGTCGCCAAAGGCACGGGTAACGGTACCTTGGATCGTCACAACCGATCCGGTGCCCCGTTCCAGCGCTTCGGCGATCGGGATAGGCCCGATGCTGAGCGTGAACTCGCGGTTATTTCCGTACTCGGCCCGACCGGAGCTTTCGAGACGCTGCAGCGCGAAGCGTGCTTCAAGCGCACCTCCGGTAATATCGGCATTGGATACGTCGAGGGTGATGGTTTGGCGGTCGCCATCTTCAGCATCGGGGCCAAACGACACGGGAAGAACGTTATTCTCACCAAAGGATCCTCCAATGGCTTCGAGGTTTGCGGTGCTTGCTTGCGCAGCGTAGAGCACCTCAACAGAGACAGGCTCCCCATCCGGGTTGCGAATAACAACGTCGAACGAGACTTCTCCATCTTCGGGAACCGCACCGGCACCCGAATTCGCAAACTCGACAGTTGTACGTTCAGATTGGAGATCAGAGACGCTATCCCCGCTATCGCACCCAGCGAAGAACGCCAGCAGGAACAGACCCGCTACAGGTGCAGCAAAACGGCGTAAAAAAGTCATGGTACCAGGTAAAAGTAAAGTCAGTAGGTTGCAGATCGTGAGATACCACGAGGGCGCTGCACATGCATGCGCACGGCGCAGCGCCCCGTGCTATCAGGTCTAAGTGCCGGTAGGGTTAGAACGTGTACCGTACGCCCAGCTGCATTTGCCAGCGTGAGGCAGTGCTTGCCGTGCCAAACAGCGTGTCGTTTAGCGAGCGGCGCAGCGCCTCTTCGTCCTCGAAGTCGATGATCGGCTTGCCGATGTCGTCGGCCGTAATGACACGTCCACCGATGGCGTCGCCGATATCCTCTTCGCTGACATACCCATCAAAGCCCCAGGCAAACTGGTTGTTGAAGCCTGAGAACCGGATGCGTCCCCAATCATCGTTCAGCATGTTGAGTACGTTTTCGAGGTTCATAATGAACTCGATCCGCTGGCCTTCGAAGGTGGCGATCTCTTGCGTGAAACGCAGATCAATCTGGTGGCGCCATGGGGCACGCCCCGAGTTGCGATCCACAAAGTCGCCGCGGAAGTCGTTCAGCCCTGGCTGACTTGCGATGAAGGCATCCAGCAGCTCCCAGTTTTCGCTGGCGAGCACCACGTCGCGCTCGTTTTCGGGTACGAAAACGAGGTCATTGAAGCGGAATCCGTCACCATTGACGTCGACCCCGTCGTAGATCCAGCTGAAGTTCTGACCCGAGCGGCCTTCGTACACAAGGCCGAGGCTGGTGGCGAAGCGGTCCATCCACTGCCAGCGGTAGTTGACCGTGCCCAGAATGCGGTGGCGCGCTTCAAAGACCGCGGTCCCGATTTCAGGGTCGTTCGAGTCTACGATAAAGTTCTGCTGCCATAGCGAAACGGCCTGGTCGAATGTACCGCTGTTGACGCTGCGGGCGCGGTTATAGGTGTACGCTACGGTTCCGTTGATACCGCCTGGAACGCGGCGCTGCACCTGACCGGTGAGGCTGTATTCATACCCCTGGCCTGCATTTTCAAGCAGGATGACCTCAGTAAAGCGATCATCTACGCGATTCGGATTGTTCGGCGTGCCATAAATCGGACGTCCGTAAGCCGACTCGCCAACCTGCTCAATATTCAGGTTGCGGGCGCTGATGTCGTTGATCGTCGACGAGTAGAGTCCTTCAAGCGTGGCCACAAACCCGAGCGGCAGCTCCTGGTCAACCGCCAGGTTCAAGCGCCAGGACTGCGGGTACTTGAAGTCGGGGTTGGTCAGGTTCACCTCGGTGGTCGCCTCGGTGCCCAGAATCTCCTCGCCTGCGGCGTTCACGCAGTCGCCCGCTCCGGGACGCGGCGCAGCACCCGGCTCGCCGCTGCCGTCGAAGCAGCTGGCATCCGGATTGTATCCGAGCGGATTGCCGTTGGCGTCAACGTCATCTGCGTAAGCAGACTCAGGATCAATGGACTGATCGAGGCGGAGGAAGTCGACGCCCGTGTTGCTGTACTGGTTCGACAGCCATACGAAGGGGGGGCGTCCACTAAAGATGCCTGCTCCACCGCGAATCTGGGTGTTCAGCTCGGCTCCGGTGTTGTAGTTAAAGCCGAAGCGAGGCGACCAGAGCACCTGCGTCTCCGGCACCTCGTCGGTGCGGAATCCAAAAGCGTCTTCTACATTGGTATTACGCGACGGATCTTCCGGGAGATACGGAATGTCGGCGCGCAGCCCAAAGGTCAGGCGCAGATCGTCGGTCACGTCCCACTCATCCTGCGCATACAGGCCAAACTGCATCCCCGTAAAGTCGGCTTCCGGCCTGAAGTTATCGCCATGGATCTCCGGGTTTGCGAAGCTGTGCGAGTATTCTGTCGGCTGTCCGCGCAGGAATGCGTCGAGCGCAGACACCTGCGTGCCATCAGCGGCCGTGAAGGCTTCGAAGGTGTAGTTGCCGTAGAAGTCGCGGATGAACAGGTTGTTAAAGCTAAACACCTCGTTGTTCGTCCCGAACGTGATGTTATGATCGCCCAGGCGATACGAGAAGTTGCTTGTAAACTCGATCAGGTCCTGGTCGAGACGGTTGGCCTGGTTAAAGCGGCCAATACCCATATCGATGTTGCGGGTCCCCTGTATGCGGTCTCCGCCTGTTTCAATGCGAACACTTGGAAACGCGCCGCCGTTGGGCGTGCGCTCATCGCGGATGCGTGTGTAGACCAGCCGCGTTTCGTTGAACAGCGCGTTGCTGATCTGGCTGTTCAGCTCCAGCGCGGTTGAGTTCTGCACGCTGGTGAACTCGTACTGACGATTGGCAAACGCGAAAGAGTTGAACCCGCGTCCAATGCCCGTGTCGTTACCTGCATTCACAAAGTTGTGCCGCAGCGACAGGTTGTTGCGGTCGTTGATCGTCCAGTCCAGCTTCACAAGCAGCTTCTCATTGTCAGTGCGCTGCGTGAACGGGTCGATGCCTCCCGGATCGTAATCGTAGGTGTCGATCGTAGCCTGGCGGATCTCATCCAGGAACGTAGGATCGGCGGGGAAGAAGTTGGAGCCGTCGATGTTGAGGCCTACGCGCGTATCCAATGGTGAACCGCGACGGAATAGCTCGGCCGAGACGAAGAAGAACAGCTCGTTCTCGATGATCGGCCCGCCAAACGTTCCAACGTAGTACTGCTCATTGAACTCATCGCCGAACGACTGTCCGTCCAGGTCGCCAATAAACGACTGGTCGCGCCCCAGGAAGCGGAAGCTGCCTTCAAATTCGTTGGTGCCGCTTTTTGTGATCGCATTGATGCGTCCTCCGGTGAATCCGCTTGTGCGCACGTCGTATGGAGCAATGTCGACGTTGAACTCCTGCACGGCGTCGAGGCTAATCGGCTGCGTGCCGGCCTGTCCACCGGGAACGCCACCTGAGCCGCCAAGCCCGAACACGTCGTTGAGCGTAGCGCCATCCACCTGTACGGTGTTGTAGCGCTCGTTACGTCCGCCGATGCTGTTGTCGTCGGTACCGCTAAACTGCGGTGTGAGGCGTGCAAAGTCGGAGAGGCTCCGGCTAATGGTTGGCAGGCGCTCAATCTCCTCTTCGGAGACGTTGGTCTGCGCGCCGGTCCGGCTCCGGTTGATGATCGTAGCCCGGTCGGCAATCACGCGCACCTCGTCCAGCTCGTCGGAAGAGAGCTGCAGGTCGAAGTTGATTTCGCGGCGCTCGTTAAGCGTCAGGCGAATGTCTTCTTCACGCACCGACTGGTAGCCGACGAACGAGGCCGTGATGGTATACGGCCCGCCTACGCGCAGTCCCTGCAGGTTGTAGCGCCCGTTCGCCTGCGTGGAGGTTCCGTACTGGGTGCCCGACGGCTCGTGTACAGCCACCACGTTAGCACCGGGGAGCGGCTCCCCGTTTTCATCCAGCACAACGCCGGAGATCGACGCGCGAGTGCCCTGGGCCTGCACGTCAACGATTCCCACCGTCAACACCAGTCCCAGCATTAAAAATAGTAGCGATCGAAAGGGCTTCATTGTATTTACGTCACGTCACGTTCGTTGGATATCGAGGGGACCTGGGCGGTCTCGTTTGGCTGCCATATCTGTTAGGACATATAGGGCGGCAGAGCACATATCACAGAACCAGGTGCATGCCAGGGAGCAAGCGGTCGATCTACCGATCTGCGCTCCTCGCAATCGAACCAGGTACCATGGTCTTTACTTCTGCGGTCTTTACTTCTGCGCCCGACCAGTGCGCCCGAACCAAAAGGGTGGGTAGCCATCCTGGAATGTATGCTAAGCATACGGAGCGCGCCAGGGCGCGCTCACGCCAACACACACACAGCAAGAGGCAAGATAAGCATTCGTCAGAGTGCCCGCTTTTCGTGTACAGGTCGTTCTTATAATAGCGGCTCTGCGTGCAGAAGGCAATAAAGATCGTGTGCATTAAGATACGATAACAATGGAATTCCCCTCTGCCTCTGCCTAATTGGCCATAGAACCACCCTGCATTGCCGCCTACGTCGCCCTCTTTCACTTCTTCCTTACACCGAGCATACACACGGCGTATACGCACCTATAAGCTACCAATCAGCGGTAAACGGCGCAGGATCAACTACTTTTGAAAGCGCTTCCACACACATGTGTACAATTTACCCGGCTCAGTACACACTCTTTTGCATTATTTAGCTGGCTGGTTGACACACATCTCTTCGAAGCAGAACCGAAAGATCCGAAATGGCAATTTCATGTAATCTATCTTTTATGTTCTATCACCTGTCGTACTCCCCTTCTGCCAGCGGCCTCATCTTCATCCTCCTTTCTACCAAATGGGATCGTTGCTACAATTTTGCAGGTCCTTCCCGAATTACGGTTGTAATTAGGAGTGCTATGTTGAAACCTGTATGTCCGGAAGCGTTGCAACTTCCATCCGATTACCCTCTATCCATTTACATCTTGAACCCATGAGTGATAGCAATAATGTATCACGGCGTTCATTCCTGCAGCGGCTCGGCGCACTGGGCGTTGCGGGCGTTGGCGCAGGTACCGTGCTCTCCGCATGCGGGGGCGACGACGCTGCCCCTGCCGAAGACACGGCCGACGCAGACTTTTCGTGCGACGACCTTTCAGGGCTGAGCGATCAGGAAATTCAGACCCGGGAGCAGCAGGTACAGGCGCTGCAGTACGTCGAAGAAACCCCGAACCCCGACGAACTCTGTAGCAACTGCGCGTTCTGGCAGGAACCAGAAGCAGGTGAACAGTGCGGCGGCTGCGATCTCTTCCCCGGACCGGTGCACCCCGATGGCTGGTGCAACTCCTGGGTCGCTGCCAGCTAATACTGCCCTCGCACGGCATACCCCAGCCCAATCCGAGCCGCCCGACGCAGCGCACAGCTGCCTCGGGCGGCTTTTTACGTGCCGGGGGTAGATCGCTCCTACCAAGATGTGCCAGGATCTGCCAGGATGTGAAACCATCCATAACAGCCATGGGGTCAGGGGGATGCAAAACGCCCCGCCTCTCTCAAAGTCTGCGGCGCATACGTACAATTCGTGAACCCACAAAACATCCCCTTCCGGATGAGCAGCGTCTGCGCTTTACCGATGGTGCAGATGCGCGCAGCACAGCCCTTTTCTACGCCTCATGACGCAGGCTTACCTCAGACCGCCCTGCCAGTCCGCCTACTGGTGGCCCGCACTTACGCACCGTTACCTCAACCGCATCTAACGCCGGATGTGCTTCCGCCACCTCTTGCGCAATCAGTCCAGCGAGGCGCTCGATGAGCGCGTACTCATGCTGTGTTACCTGCTCTTTAACGATCGTGTAGATCGCCTCGTAGTTGACCGTGTCTTTCAGGTTATCAGACGCAACAGCTGCAGACAGGTCCATATCTGCCGCCACGTCGACTTCGTAGCGGCCGCCAAGCCGATGTTCTTCTTCCATGACGCCATGGTGGCCGTAGAACACGGCGTTGATGAGCCGAACGGTGCCGTACATAAATACTTGGGTCTAATCGTGAGTAGCAACCAGCTTAGCAGCGCGCGCATGGCGTCCTGTGCTGCCCAGATTGTGCGGTCGCAAGACCGTGCGCTGTAGCCAGAGGGGCGCCTCGTAGTAGAGGCGGTCATGCAGGTGGGCGTACACGTCTCGCATCCTCCTGAAACCTCAAACGGAGCAAAAACGGGGGTAGCAGCGTGTTATGCGGTTTCGAAGGCCTGGAGCTTGGGGATGGCCGCGAGTTCGCGAAAGGCGCGGGCCCGCTCCAGAATGAGATCCTCGTTGAGCTCAAGCAGCCGGCCTGGGCCGAAGCGTTCTACCGCAAACGACGCCATAGCGCTTCCGTAGATAATGCCGCGGCGCAGCTCTTGGGAGCCATAGGCACGGGCACGCACCAGGTAGCCCGCCAGTCCGCCCGCAAACGTATCGCCGGCGCCGGTGGGGTCTTCGATGTCTTCAAGCGGATATGCCGGGGCGCTGAAGACCGTGCTGCCGTTGAAAAGCAGCGCTCCGTGTTCGCCCTTTTTGATGATTACCGTTTCAGGCCCCATGTCTCGGATGATGCTGGCTGCCCGCACCAGGTTGGGCTCGTCGGCCAGCTCGCGCGCCTCTGAATCGTTCACGACAAGGCAGTCAACCAGCGTAAGCGTCTCGCGCAGGCTGTCGGGGGTATGCTCGATCCAGTAGTTCATCGTATCGCAGAGCACGTACTCCGGGTCGTCGACCTGCTCAAGCACATGGCGCTGCACAGCCGGATCCAGATTTCCCAGGCACACGATCTTACTCGACCGGTAGTCTTCAGGAAGCGTCGGCTCAAAGTCGACCAGCACGTTAAGCTGCGTGTCGAGCGTGTCGCGCTCGTTCAGGTCGTAGTGGTAGCGCCCTTTCCAGTGGAACGTGTCGCCTTCCTCCTTTACCTCCAGGCCTCGCAGGTCGACGTTGCTATCGCGAAACAGCTGGACATATTCTTCCGGGAAGTCGCCCCCCACAATGCCGACCAGCCGCACATCAGGGCAGAAGTACTGGGCTGCAAGAGAGAGATATGAAGCACTCCCGCCGAGTACACGGGGCGCGTTGCCAAACGGTGTTTCGATGGAGTCGAAGGCTACGGTTCCTACAGTGAGTATGCTCACAGGTCAGGCGGTTGAAGGCAGTTAAGGATGGGCGGCGACGAACAAGCCAACATACTCAGTACGCCGATAAAACGTTGGTTACAGGCTTCGAATTATACGCAAAGGACATGACGTACGGGCCAATTATGGGCAGTATCGGCAATGTGTACCGGCACAAGCATAGACGATCGCCCCGTCGATTGCGGCTCGGGTCGTGCCCGGCAACACCTGGCCTGAGGTACCGGTGTTAGCGCGTGGAGTGTTAGCGCGCGGTGTGTTAGCGAGACAGCACGCTGACAAACACGCCCACTGCAAATGCGCCGAGCATCACGGGGGTCTGGCGCTCACGCACCCAGTCGCGGGCCATGTCTACGGCGATCGATGCCGGGATAGCAAGCGTACTCCAATCGTCTGACACCGACGCCGGAGGCGCTCCAAACGGGTCGTTCCCGCCCTGCGGCTCCGCTCCAAACGGCGAGCCGCCGCCCGAGAAGGGTCCGGACGCAGGCGATGACGGCCCCTGAAACTGCTCGCTCGGCGAGGTGTCGAAGGGCGAGTCGGGAGCGGGCCCCGACGAGGGCTGCGAGGACGATCCGGAAGACGGATCGGAGGACGGGTGATCAGCGGATGGCGTATCCATAGCAGTTTTTCGGAGACTGATGTGGTGTGTCTGCGTTATGCATTGTAGGTTGTGCCTTGTACCTTGTTGCTGTAGGGTATGGGATACGACCCGTATTCGCAACCACGCATGCCGGTTTAAGGCGTTCGCACGCAGGATTCACGCCGGTGGTGCGTGTACACGATTCGTTTAGTTTGTGCTCTGTTCTATGTGCTCTGTATCTGCCAACTCGCTTATGCACTGGTTTCGCCTCACTGTGGTTGCCTCTGTGCTTCTCTTTTTCGGACTGGGACCGCTCCCCGGTGCCGCCCAGACGACAGCGCCGTCAGCTTTCGAGCGCGGCCAAACGCTTTTTGACCGGGGCCTCTACGCCGCCGCGGCACACGAGCTGGATGCGTTCCGTCATGCCCATCCACGCCATAGCGCGGCCCCCGAGGCCCTCTACCTGGAGATTCGTGCCATGCAGGCGCTCGAACGAACCGACGAGGCCTTTCGCCTTACCGAAGTACTGCAGCGCCGGTACCCTACCCATCCAAAAGCAGGCACCCTGCTGCTTGCTATCAGCGAGGAGGCGCTTGTCCGTGGCGATGCCGCAACGGCCCGCTCGTACCTGGAGCGCCTGCGCACCAGCGCCGACCCCGATGTGGCTGTGCCTGCAACCCTGATGCTGGCACAGCAAGCCCACCGCGATGGGGAGATGCGCACCGCGCTGCAGCACTACGTGGAGATCGTGCAGTCGCACCCCGAGCGCGACGAAGCCCCCGAAGCGGCTTTTCGGGCCGGGCAGCTCTACCTGCAGGGCGATCGTACCGACAGCGCAGTGCGGGCTTTCCAGGCAGTGATCAACCGCTACCCGAACAGCCCTTTTGCCGACCAGGCACGCGAACCGCTTGCTCATGCCTACGCCCAGCTTGAGCAGCATGAAGATGTAATCGCTGTACTGGAGGCTGCCCCCCAGCGCACTGCACGCGCTAACACACTGCTCGGTTATGCCTATCTGCATACGGAGCAGTGGAACAGCGCAGCTCGGGCGTTTGGCGACGCCGAGCGGCAGGATGGCGCCTCTCCGATCGTCACTTACGGCCAGGCATGGGCCCTTCATCACCAGGGCGACCATGTACGCGCCGCCGAGCAGTTCACCCGCGTCGCCGAGTCGCGCCACGACCTGGCACAGACGGCCCGCTTCGAGGCCGCTCGCAACTACCAGCTCGCCGGCCGCCCCGATGCCGCCCGCGAAGCCTATGCGGCCTACATCGACCGGAACCCCTCGGATGAGCGAGCCGACCAGGCCCTGTTCGAAGTGGGGCGCCTGCACTACCAGCAAGGCAACTACGACGATGCGGGCGCAACTATGGAGCGCCTCCTCAGGTCGTATGCCGGCTCTGCCCAGCGAGGGCAAGCGCACCTGGTGCTCGGAAACGTTGCCCTTCAGCGCGAGGATATGGGCCAGGCGCTCGAATCGTTTGACCGGGCCAGCGAACTGGGAGCCGCCCCCGACTCTATTCGCGATGCCGTTGAGTTTCAGCAGGCCTGGTCACTCTACGAAAGCCGTCAGTATCGCGATGCCGCAGACGCCTTCATGCGCGTGCACGAATCCGGACGCCTCGACCAGCGCGAAGAGGCGCTCTTCTGGGCAGGCGAGAGCCTTTTCCTTGCCGGGGCCCACGGCGACGCCCGTGCCCGCCTGCAGCGCTACGTTCAGAACAACCCGCGGGGCGCTTCGGCCCCTGCGGCACGGTACACCATTGCCTGGTCATACTTCAAGCAGGAGCGCTACCCCGACGCAGCCCGTGCTTTCGAGCGCTTCCTCGACGCGTATGACGAGGACACGCGCATCCCCTACCGCGCCGATGCCCAGCTTCGCCTTGGCGACAGCTACTTTGCGCAGCGGCGCTACGATGACGCGATCGACGCGTACGCCTCGGTCAACGAAACCGGCCGCGACTACGCGCTCTTCCAGATCGGAGAGGCCCATGCCCTGCGTGAACGGTTTGCAGAGGCCGTGTCTGCCTTCGACGAGCTTGTCGACACGTTTCCCGAAAGCCGGTGGCACCCTGAAGGGCTTTTTCGGCGCGGGCGCGTGCACTTCGAGATGCAGAACTATGACGCGGCGCTCGCTTCCTTCAATACGTTTCTGCAGACCTACCCCGACCATCCGCGTGTGCCACGCATCCAGTACGGCATCGGAGATGCACACTTTAACATGGGCAACTTTGACGATGCAATCGCTGCGTACCGCGTCGTCTTGGAGGAGCACCCGGAAAGCGGCGTATTTGCCGATGCAGCGTCCAGCATCCAGTTTGCATTTGTTGTGCAAGATGACATGGAGGGGGCAAGCGACCTAATCGATGAGATTGCCTCTCGGATCGACGACCCCGCACGAAGCGACGCACTTCGCTTCCGCGTTGCCGAAGCAACCTACCAGAGCGGAGATATCGAAGCCGCCATGCGTCAGCTGCGCCAGTTCGTACGCGTTGCCGACACGGAGACCTACCTACCCGAAGCATACTTCTTGCTCGGTCGCGGCCATGCCGAGCAGCAGCAGTCCGCTGAGGCACGCACCTTCTTTGAGCAGCTCGTCTCCGGCTACGCAGACCATCCGCGTGTGCCCGAGGCTGCGCTGCGCCTTGGCGAGCTGTACGAGCAAGACGGTAGCTACAGCCAGGCCCTGGAGGCGTACATGCGTGCAGGCGACCATCCCGAAGCTCCGACCGACGTTGTGGCCCGTGCACGCTACGGCGAAGCCATGGCGCTGCTCCAGCAAGGCCGCGCCGAGGAAGCCGAGCAACTGCTCCGCCAGATCGTACGTGCACAGGATTCCGATCGCCTGGTGGCCTCAGCGCGTCTTGGACTAGCACGTATCGCCGAGGAAGACGGGTCGCTGCAAGAGGCCCAGCGCCTCTACCGCCAGGTCGCTGAAGCCGACGAGGGGGAGAGCGGTGCCGAGGCGCGCTATCGTCTTGGCCGCCTCCTGCGCCAGGCTGGCGAGGCGAACCAGGCCATCACAGAACTTGAACGCATCCCCGCACTCTACTCGGGCTTTCCTGACTGGATCGCACGCAGCTATATTGAACAGGGCCGCGCGTACGAACAGCTCGGTCAGCGGGGCGAAGCCCAGCGCCTCTACGACCGCGTCATCGACCGGTACCGGGGCACGCCCTTCGCCGACGAAGCCCGCCAGGCTCGCGATGCCCTGTAGCACGCTGTTGCCCGACTACCCGGCTGCCTGACGACCTGGAGTCCTGTACTCTGCCTCTTCATTTTTGCCCTCCGAACGCTCTACAAGCTTTATATGATGCGCTTCGCCCCCCTCACGCTTACTTTTTTGCTTCTCATCGCTGGCCCTACCTGGGCACAGGCCCCTGACTCCGAGCCTGCACTCCCCGAAATTACGCCCCGCGAGATTGAGATCCGTGGCGAGTATCGCGTGGTTTTCCCCTCGCTGGAGCGTCCGACCCTGCAAGAGCTGCAGCCACGTACGCGCGTGCAAGCGCTCCCACTCGACGACCTCCCAAGCGCCTCCCCTCTTAACTTTCGCGTTGATGCCCTGCCTCCGCTCGACCTTTCTGCGCCTCCTGCAGATCGCGGCGGCTCCCTACCTGTGCCTGCGCTGCTCGACGGCATGAACGGCTTTCTGGAGGGAAGCGGCGGCCGATTCACCGAACGCCGCGTGGCCACCGAGCTGCAGTTTCCAGTCAGCACGAACACCTCGCTGCGCCTCCACGGCGACTATGAAGGGATGCGCGGCGACACCCCGTTTGCCGAGAGTGATGCACGAACCGCCTATGACAGCGCCGATGGTGGAATCGACCTCTCGTACCGGGGGGCATCGTGGAGCCTTACCTCGACCGTAGACGGGGCCTACGACGAGTACGACCTTTATGCGCTGCAGGCAGCGGCATCGAACGCTACCGAAAGTCCGGCTCGCCGTGCATATGCTCTTGGAACCGAGCACACGCTGCGCATCCACCAGGGCCTGCCGCTTGCATGGACAGTCGGGTATCGCGTTCACGATGTGGAGACCGATCCTCTTCCGGCTCTAACGCAGCCCCCTGCTACCGAAGCGACAACGCATCGCTTTGCGTCGGCGCTCGATATCACGTTTCCGCTTGCTGTCTTCGACTTCATGTTGGAGGGTGAAACAGAGTTCGTGGGGCATGATGGCAACGGCGCGTTTTCTGGAGACAGCCGCCAGGGTACCCTGTACGGAATTGCACGTCTTGTTGACCGTCCCGGCTTAACGGTCGAGGCGGGCGCAGCGCTCATGAGTTTCGTAACCAGCCAGCAAGGCCCCGGCTTCGATGGTCCTACTACGAGCACGTATGGCGCACCGTATGGCTTCGTGGAGTGGATGCCTGCCGCAGACTGGCGCTTCTATGCTGAGCAGCGCCCTACGCTTACGCTTCATACCCCCATCGACCTTCTGCACACCAATCCCTACCTTAGCACCGAAGCTGACCTTGGGGGTACCGTACACACGCTGAACACAACCGCAGGTACATCGTGGTCGCCCGGACCGCTGCGCGTTGATCTGTACGGCGGCGTGCGCTACAGCCCCGTACGACAGTTTTTTGAGTTCGGCATCGCAAACGCTACGGGACTGTACGCTACGCTCTACCGCGAATCCACCGCGTGGGAGGTTGGCCTGGATGCAACACTGCAGGCGCTCTCTCCCTGGTTTGGCACCGTCGCATTCACCTATACCGAAGGCAGCCTTGCGGATGCGGATGGGCTTCCCTTTGTACCTCGCGCTTCTGCCGAGGCAACCGTCGGCTATCAGTTTGCAGACCGGCGGGCGCGCGTGCAGGTCCACCTGCGTGGTCAGGGCCCCCGCGACCTGGACCGCGAGGGGATGCAGTCGGCCCCAGGATTTGTTGGGGTGGGCCTTTCGGGCGACGTTCAGGTGACGCCCAACATTGAGTTTACCGGATACGTGCAAGACATTGGCTCTAACAACATGACCGAATGGCCGGGCTATCCGCGCCCTGTAGCGCGTGTGGGTGGCGGCGTGCGTATCCTGTGGTAACTGAACCCTGTGATAACTGAGCTCCTCCAGATAAGAGCATTACGAATTATTTGTTGACGATGGCCGGAAAATGTGGTAGTCTACAGTAGGCAGACTTTCACCATAACTCAAAACAGTACCTAAACTTGTATGGCTCGTCCGTCTCCGAAAGTGGTCCTTGAGTCGTTCTGTGCTGTGGTTCAGGAAGAACTGGCAGAAGGGAACGACGTGACACTGCCTTATCTTGGCACGTTGAAGGTAGAACATGCATCCAGCACGGTGCAGGATGCGAATGCATCGGATTCGCCTGTGTGGTCTCCGCCTCAGGGTCGAATTACGTTCGTGCCCCATGACGACTCGTCATTTAATTCATGAACGCTCGCTGGTCATTATGTCCGATCGCCTGCTATCTCAACTGTCGAAACGGCTGGAGCTTCCTGAATCCAAGACAGCCCCAATACTGAAGGCGCTGCTCAAACAGATACGCCAGCGTGCCGAGAAAAAGTCGGGGGTTACCATTCCCGATCTGGGTACGTTTGCTATGGATAGCGACGGGAATCTGCAGTTCGACCCCGCACCTGCTCTTGAAGAGGCGGCCAATGAGGCGTATGCTGGTCTGGATCAGGAGCCCGTTGTACCAACTGAGACGCCCGGTGACGAGGCTTCCAGCAACGTACCGGGCTCGGCATCCGAGTCGACTTCTCAAAGCACCTCACCCTCTCAGGAGGCTGGTGCAGCAGAGCCCTCTGGTGCCTCCCCGCAAGCGTCGCAGAGTCAGCGAGATGATGATGCAACCGAAGAGTTTACAGCCCCCTCGCCCTCCTCGTCTCAGACGTCCGGTGCATCTAAAAAAGACGAGGGAGCTGACACCGGTTCCCTCTGGCCGGTACAATCTGCATCCCCACGCCCTGTATCGTCATCCCAGAAAACGGATTCTGATGACGAAGCGCCTGCCTCTAAAGCAGCCGCGGATACCGACGCAGTCGAAACAACGCCAACGGAGCCATCATCCGGAGCATCCTCCTCAGAGCAATCAGAGCATCCTCCTGACGAAAACCTGCCAGACACGGACGCTTCAGACGATGACCCGCTGGATGACGATTTCTGGAGCCGGGATCGAGAGTGGGACCTTTCGAGTGTCGCCTTTGGCGACGAGCCCGACGAGGATTTTAGCGATACGTCTGAGGGTGAGGAAGCCAAAACAACCGGAGCCAGTGCGTCGTCGGCATCCGTTGCGGATGCATCGTTCTCCGACGAGAGTCCAGCACGGGCGTCTCAGGAAACGGAATCCGCTTCCTCATCAGGAGCCTCATCTCAATCAACCCGGGAGCTTGACGATCCACAAGACGTTGCGTCCGTCGAGAGTTCAGCGGATGCTTCTCCACAAAGCAGCAAAGGGCGCATCGCCTTTGTAGCTGTTTTGCTGATAGCCGCCCTCATTGGAGGGTGGATTGTGCTTGGAGAGCGTGGCACTGTGCCAGGTCCCGGTGCCGTCGTCGAAACGCTGCGAACGTCGCTCTCTTCCGATGCCGACCCGGCACCAGCTACAGCCGATGCTGACGACGCTGGAGATGCCGAAACAGCTGACGAACCGTCTTCACCTGCTTCTACAGACAGCGAAGACGATGGCGCCTCTCCCGATACAGATGAGGCGCCTCCCTCGGACCCGGCTGACGAAACTGGGCAGCCCGCCCCTGATGTTGACCCCAGTGCAGGGGGCTGGACCCTCGTTGTGGCCTCTCGTACGGAGGAGTCGGAGGCAGAGGCCTTGCAGGAAAGTTATGCCTCTTCGCTTCAGGGTACAGGCCTGCCTGTGAGTATTCTTCCGAGTGAGGGCCCAGATGGAACGATGCGCTACCGCGTTGTCATCGGGCAGTTCTCCTCTCAGGAGGAAGCGCAGGAGACACGCGAGCTCCATAGCGCCCTCATGCCAGATGATGCCTGGTCTCTCCAGCTGTAACTTGCAACGCGGGGGCTCCTGAAAGATCGCGCCCGCTGTACTGATTTTGCTGTGTACTACGTTGCTTGCATGTGGCGCCAGGAGTTACTATGGGTTAGGCGAGGACTGTACGAAAATGCGACTTGTGCGCTCTACGTAACAGATGGGGTTGCATCCCATTCTTCTTGACCTTGTTTTAGCTTATCACCGTTTCGTCTTCTTCTATCTACGCTGTTGCTTATGTACCTTCGTCTCCAGGCTCCGCCCGCATCCGGTATTGTTGAAGACACGCTTGCGGCAGCAGCCGATGAAGGCACCATGTCGGTGCTCGATATCTTGATTCAGGGCGGATGGGTCATGATTCCCATCTTGCTGCTCTCTTTCATTGCCGTCTACCTCTTTATCGAGCGCCTTCTGACGATCCGGCAAGCGTCAAGCAATCCTGAAGTGATCACAGATCAAGTGCGTGATTACATTCGGTCGAACGACATCGACGGCGCCATCGCATACTGCGAGCGGAAAGACGTGCCTATTACGCGCGTCATTCGCCAGGGCCTGGAGCGCCTCGGGCGTCCGATATCTGAGATTCAAGATGCCGTGCAAGCAGCTGGCAAGCACGAGACGTTTTTGCTGGAGAAGCGCACCAATATCCTCGCGAGCATCGCAAGCGTAGCACCCATGCTCGGCTTCTTTGGAACGGTGCTGGGCATGATTCGCGCTTTTCAGGATATCCAAAGTCTTCAAGGGAACGTGAATCCAAGTGTTCTGGCTGGCGGGATCTGGGAAGCACTGATTACAACTGCAGCCGGCCTCTTCGTTGGGATTATTGCCTCGCTGGCCTATAACTACCTATTGGATCGTATTAAACGTCTCACAAACGGAATGGAGCGCTCGGCGACAGACTTTATCGATTTGCTTCAGGAACCTGTCACGTAAACTCGTCCTGACGCCAACCTGTTGCTCTCTGTAACTGCCTGAATCCCAAAGATATGGCTTTCGACTTTGAGCCGTCTCGTCCCCCTGTCTCGTCGATCAGCCTCGCGGGCATGACCGACGTGGTGCTATTGCTTCTCGTCTTTTTCCTTCTCACCTCAAGCTTTGTCCCCCAGCTTGGCATCGAGGTCACGCTACCCCAGGTCGATGCCTCTGCCCCGGTAGAACAGCAGTATATCACTGTTTCTCTCACAAGCGACGGAAGCTACTTTGTAGATGGAGAGCCTGCACCTGAAGCGCAGTTGAGTCAGCGCATTCGCGAGGCTCGTCGCACAGAGACCACAACCGTCATCTTGCGAGCTGATGAAGGGGCCACGATACGTCAGTTTGCCACCGTTGCTTCAGCTGCACAGGCTCTTGAGCTGCGTGTGCTTATGGCAACAGAGCGCCGCGAGTAGTTCTTTTAGGACGTACGTCTCTCATGGCATATAATAGCACTTTCGCGTGGGGAAATGGACGAGCTGCTATACACAGACCCTTTCTACTTTAGTCGCTGAGTTTCAACGTGTCGTATCGCCTCAGCCTACGACTGGCAACGACGGAGCCAGTGCTCTGCTATATCTCTGCTATATCTATGAAGATGCATGGATACATATAGCGAGTACCCTGACTTCTTCGAACCATCAGGTTCCGACGTAGCCCTTGATGTTCATTTCTATCCCGTCAGTTCCAGACGGGTAGCTTATCCTATCTTGCCCGTCTTACCTGCAATCCAGAATCGTATCACAGAAATCGGCCCGCAACCCCGGCTACAGGCCGACACAAGGGCGCAAGCCCGACTGACGCCCGTATATCGGGGACAATTTGCACCAGAGGCATGACCTTCGGCCCCAGCCCAGCGGAGCCGCTCGAAGCGCCCTGGCTGCAGGGAGGACGTACTCCTGGGGCGCCCAAATTAAGAAATCAAAACAGGCTCATAGAGCCCCTGATCGAAATCTATCCATCTTTTCGATGCGGCTCTCGGCGTTGAGCAAACCTTCCCTACAGGCAGTATGCACAAAAAGGCTCCCCCTTCTGCCTACAAGCAGAAGGGGGAGCCTGTCGTATGGCACACTCAAAGTGCGATGGGTTTATTGTTGATGCTGTAGGAAGTCGCGCTTATCCTCGGCGATCTCGGCGATTGCGCCACTCACTCAGTACTTCCTGGAGGATCTGGCGATTCAGTTCCTCGTTCATTTGCTGATTGACCATCACGCTCGGGTCGTTACCATTGAGGCGGTAGAGGGTAACGCTTCGGCGGGGATCGGTAACAACGTTCTCGAAAGTCAGCACGTCGCCATACGTCATCGTCTCCTGCTGATTGATGTAGCTTGTGTTCACTTCTCCCGTACTGATGAGTGACTCAATGAGCTGCCGATCTTCGATTCGTGCTACAGTCCGTTGCGTACCCGTTCGGTCTGTAATTGCGATCTGTATCTCTGAGATATCTTGCACTGGACCGCGCCGTGTGGTGCGCAGATCGTACCCGAGAATGATCTCATTTACGTTCTCAAGGGCACCCCGAACAAGCCCCTGAAAGTGCGAGTGCTGGCTAATCGTGTCGTACATGTCGTTCATCGGCATCTCAACAGGCTCGTCGCCGCTAACGTAGTCCTCAGAAACAAGCACCTCGACATCTTCGTCGCGCATCCTCTCAAAGAGTCCCTGAAGTGCTTCTTGAACCAAGTCGTTATTCCGAAAGCTAATCGTTACCCCGTCTGCGTCTTCGGCATCTTCATCAGCCTGCTGTAAGTCGGCATTAGAAACAGACCGGTCTGCAGACATCGGCACAATGAGTTGCACGTTTGATGACCACTGTGCATTGCTTTCGACAGTTATGTACAGCGAAACGAACAGCAGTAAGAAAAGCGTTGAGAGCAGTTTACTTACTTTAGACATATTGAATCTGTTGATGTTATAGGTATCTGAAACGCTTGCGTACTGGGAACCGGGCCAACTGTACCCCTTGCAGGAACTGGCAGGCTGATGTTCCCCCTCATAACAAGCATTAGCACATTCGGGGAATGATGTAGGCTTTTGTAGTACCGGCTCCGTCATTGGCGTCAGGGAGTTATGTAGAGTAGGCATTCGCAATATGGATTACACAAAGCCTGTGCCACTAATCTTAATTGACGCCGGCGCTACTGCGTTACATTCTTCTTATCGTTCCGTGCACCAGTGACTTTTACATTGCTCTACTGAAGCGGAAGACAGGTTTGTCTCGATTTCCTTCAGAATGAGGCGCAGATGCCACTGGTTTAAAGCTGTACGTTAAATGAAGACGTAACACGCGAAAGATCAATCTCGCCTCTGATTGCCTGCCCAGCATAATTCTGCCGGTACATGCCCGTTATCCGAATTCGAATATCCGTGCCTGGTGTGATGCCCCGGTTATTCAGTCCTTGCGTCATGTCCAGTACACCTGTACTCGTGTTGAGACTATACTCCGTGTCGTCAAAGTCGCGGAATCCAATCCCGTCTCGGTAGCTAACCGTCACGCCATCCACAAAGTAGTTGGCATCGCTGCTGTAACGACTTGCGAACTCTGCATTCGGTTGTACCTCAATTTCAACTTGCCCTATACCTCTAAGGCTTTCCCCAGCCTCAAGTGCTGGTCCATCTGCACGGGCAAGGCTAACAGTCGGGTTAGGCGGCGCAATCACACCGAATGACTGACTTCCGAGTGCGATGTCATTGCCATCCTGCTGGAGCAAGTATGCAAACACCTCAACTGACTCTTGTCCACCAGCCGGACTGAGCGCAAGTGTTCGCTCCATCCCCTCAACGGATTGTCCTTCTCCTTCTATACGCAGAGGCTCGTTCTCTAACCCTGGCACCTGGATACGGACTTCATTGCGGACGTTGCTGTATAGCGCGTCGGCGGCAACGGTCTGGGCCAATACTTCGGGACGGTTCACAACGAAGCTCCCCCTCACAGGCTCTTCGATCGAATTCCCTTCTACGTCGCGATAGACGAGCGTAGCTTCGTACTCAATCTCAGCGCGGTCTTGCCCTTCTTCGAGGAGGTTGCCAGTGTCCATAACGATCATGGAGCGCGTCACACCATCTCGGCCTTCTATCTCTTCGACGCGAAGACGGTCGTCATCGACCCTAATCTCATACTCGGTCGGTGCAGCCGCAAGATAAGCACCGGCCTGGTGAGTCTGACCAAGCACCATGTTCTCTTGCCCTACGACCAGAGACTCAATGCTCTGGAAGAAAGGAGTGCTGGCATCAATATCGAAGGTGCTGAAGGCGTATAGCAGAATCGGCAAATACAGGGCCAGCATAATCTGGTACCTGAGCGTTTTGATTCTGATTGTTGCGTCTTTCATAAAAGAAGGTACTCAAAGAAGCACATTACGGGCAGATAGCAGGATGATGTGGGCTCAGGGAGCAGCGTTAGTGTTTCTACTCCGAAGGCATCCACGCAGGGCAAAACCCTTAGTCAATCTCTCAAGACTTTCCATTGCCTTGGTTGGGAGAGTTGAATGTACGGAAGCGGGAAAGCATCTCGTCCAGATCACTCCGCATATCTTCTACGGTAGACCCCGCGCCTTCCATTTCGTTTCCGAGCGTGCGCATTCCTTCTCCGAGGCGACTCGCATCTTCTGCAAGCTCACCACTTGCTACCTCAGACAGCTTCGTACGCATGTCTTTCACGGCTACACGGGCTCGTTTCATCTCACCAGCCATGTCATGGATTTCTCCACCAAACTGCTTAATTTCTTTCCCAAGCGCACTCATCATGACGTTAAGGTCATCATTGACCTTTTTTTCCATCATTTTGCGCGCTGAGGCACTCGGGGCAGGACCCTGAGCTGCTTGAACAACGGCAGCACTCGCCGCGCCCTGGGCTGCTTTTTTGCCCTCTTCCGTTTCTTCGTAAGGCTCCATGAAGAAAGCCTGGACAAGCTCAAGCATTCCCATGATGATAAAAGCTCCGGCCTCACCAAGGAAGCCTACGACCATGAACGTATCTGCGTAGGGTTCAGCTGCCGGGTTATCCCAGATCTTGAAGAACACCCCGAGGATTGCGGCGGCACCGAAGATTCCAATGAAGAAACCGAGCACCTTTGTTGTCAGCTCGAGAATGTATTCTTTCTGACTACTAGCCATGATGCTTAAATGTTGTTGGTTTGAAGCGATGCTATAGTGGTACTGCCTGAGTGGTACGAGGTCTACGTGAGCAAATCTCACACCAGCATCAGGGTATTGATTCGAAACTAACGGTTAGCTGCCCTACATGTCCGAAGGAGGTTCGGGAAACTCAGGCTCTGTATCAGGCTCGGGAAACTCCATATCATCCTGTGGCTCTTCCTGAGGTTCTGCTTCTTGCACGCCTGGAAGATCCGGAATGTCGCCTGTTCCTTCAACCTGGGTGAGATCGGCTGCACAGCGGAATCCAATCTCTTGGCTCCCTCGATCTTGGGGTTGGCTGTTACGAACCCCTACACCAATGTCGAAAGAGTTCGACGCCCAAGACCCGCCGCGAATCACACGCTCATTGCGGGTTTCATCAACAAACGGAGCCGGATCAGATTGCCCTGACTCGTAATGGTCGTAGGTCGGACTGTATGTATCCTGGACCCATTCTGCTGCGTTTCCCGCCATGTCGTGGATTCCCCATCGATTCGGCGGAAACACGCCAACGGGTGCTGTGCGGGAGTAGCCTGTTGCAGCAGGATTTCCTTCAGGGCTGAAATTGGCGAGATAACGACCGAGTCCATCTGTAGTACGGAATCCGCGCCAGGGGTAGACGGCCCCTATCTGTCCTGCACGAGCTGCATACTCCCACTCGGCCTCGGTCGGGAGGCGTCGGCTTCCATTCCATTCACAGAAGCGTTGTGCATTCTCCCAAGTGACTCCGAGAACAGGGTGGTCTTGAAACTGTGGCTGAGCGAGGTAGCTCCGCTTGGCATCGCGATCGCCTCCCCATGCTCTGACATCAGGTAGTAGGCTCGCATCGTTTTGGTCTTGGATAAACTCCAGATACTCACGGTTGGTCACTTCAAACCGATCGATATAGTAGTTTGGCATAGCAAGCACAACGCGCCCGGCTTGCTCCCGATCGTAGACATCTTCGTCCGTCAGCCCCATAATGAAGGTTCCTGTGGGAAGACGGACCATGTCACCATACGAGGGGCGCGTGGGGTCGTCGTTAGAGGCAGTGGAACTGAATGCAGCGTTAGCAAAGACTGCTCGCGTTGCTTCTGTAGCAGACTTTTCTTCAGGAGTGTCACTTTCGCTGCTGACTCCCACGCGCTCCACATCTGCCAGAACAGCGCTTTGACCGCCTCCAAACGATACCATAAACACCAGCAGAGCTGCCGACGCTATTGCACCGATAGAGAGCCAATATGCCAGTCTATTCTTTGCTGTTTTCATACTTGTGAGCTGTTAAAAGCAATGTGTAATTCTGATTGACAAAGAGGCCTGCATGCGACAGAAGCCACTGTGCGGCATGTGTCTATAGCAGGAGATTTTGGCTATTAGACACTACGGCTCTGGAAACTCAAGATCGATATCGTTCTCTTCATCTGTACCAACGTCCGGGGCATCTGCTTCCGGAGGAGCTTCAACCTCTTCCTCCTCAAAAGCATCAATATCTATCTGACTAAGTGTAGCCGCGCAGCGGAAGCTGATTTCGTCACCACCGATTGACGTTTCGTCGCGCACACGTTCCAGCGGAATGTCTCGCGGAGCCCGTTCACGAACGCCAACGCCAATCTCAAACTCACCTGAACGCCAGGATCCACCACGTATGGCCCGCTGGTCTTCACGGGGGTTGGTGTGGCGCGGGTTACGCTCTGCGTGGCGCCCGTAGTCGCGCGTCCAGGCATCTGCTGTCCACTCATAGGCGTTGCCTGCCATGTCGAAGAGCCCCCACCGATTGGGTTCGTAAGAACCAACAGGGTCAGGGTTAGACGAGTTAAAGTTGGCAAGTGGCTGCCCTCGGCGCTCGGCGCTCAGCCCAGGCCACGGATATGCAGCTCCGAGAACACCGCCTCGTGCAGCGTACTCCCACTGCGCCTCGGTCGGCAGGCTATGCCCGCGCCATTCGCAGTACGCATCAGCTTGGTCCCAGGTAACATGCAAGACAGGCGAGTCGGGCTCGCGCTCAAAGTAGCGCTCTGCCTCTGCATCTGGGAGATTCAATTCGTTACTCTGGAGCTCTTCACCGGTCAGATCATCCAAAAAGCGCTGGTAGTCGGCATTCGTGACCATGTTCTGATCCATAAAGAATCCGCTCATCGAGATGCGGAGACGCCCCGGATCTTGATCCAGATCACTGCGTGGATCCGTCGGCCCCATCAAAAATGTGCCACTGGGAAGACGCACCATGTCGCTGTGATCGTCAAACTCAAATATGTCTTCATCGGGATCGACTTCGCGGTCATATGGCAGACGCCCCGGATCCCCAAATTCACCGTAGAAGCGAGCGACTTCTACTGTCCGTGGCAGGGTTAGTGGGCTTCCACTGGCAACCAATTCTTGCTTAGTGTAAGGAATATCAAACTCCAGATCGGAAACAGCCAGTTCGTCGTCGCTTGGGCAGTATCCAAAAGGCCCACACTCCGCTGCACTGGCTTCTGCCAATGCATCACGATCGTCGCGCACTCCGCGAGCAGGCACCTCACGATCAATGCGATTCAGACGATACACTACACCCAGGGTCGGCATAAAGCTGGCCACCAGTTCGGGCTGTACTGTTCCTCCACTGATTTCCTCCGTCCAGGCCCATCGACCCGCAACTTCGGCTTTCAGGCTGACATCACGACCGATAGCGTAGTCAAGCCCCAGTCCAAGCGGAAACAGTGCACGCTCCGTTTCCTCGCCAAATATGAACCGACCGTAACCTGCATATATGTATGGGCTAACCGGGGAATCCGAGCCAAGCACGTGAAACTCAACCCCAACATCTGCTGAGGTAAGCTCTTGATAGGTGAGCCCTCCTCGAAGTCGGGCTACGCTATTCAGATCAAGCATAAACCCGCCTGAAATAGCTGGATTGGTGCCGTCCAGCTCCGAGAGCCCTGTCTCTTGAGAGAGCAAGGTGCCGCCGGAGACAAAGAGTCGCTGCGAGAGCGCATCTGTTGGCATACTGATAAGCACGGCTACCAACAGTGCAGTAAGCGTTGAAAAAGTGTGCCTGATTCGCATGGTTATGTATTAAAGTGCAGAATTCAGAAAGCAGATCCAGAGGCGGGTTGCTTCAGAGGCTACGCAGATTGCAAGGTGCATAGCCCCCTTTATTGATCGCCCGTTCGGTTCCGGGTGCGTACTAACAAGCCCCTAACGGAGCAGATCAAATCGGTAGGTAATGTCGATAAAACCAACGTAATCAGGTCGCTTCACACCGTCGATGCCCGTGTGCCCATCAATCATCCCTGATGTTGGAACGCGGACCCCGATGCGAAATGTGTCAAACATCGATACGCCTGCTACAAAGGACCCTGTGACACGGCTTCCAAGCTCATCGAACCGATCGTCATCGGTCGGGAAGTTCTCGTAAGTGGGTTCAATCACAAAAAGCGGTCCACCCCCCAGAAAAACACGAAACAGCCCTTGCTGGATGTACGGCAGATCGTAATCGGCCGTAAAGTCAAGGGCAAGAAGGTTGTTTGTAAACTCAAGTGGTACATTTTGACCGGTCGTCTTTCCCGCAACACGGTTATACTGCAGCGTTGTGTTGAGGCCATACTGCTCGAACTCGCCGAAGCGCCAGTCCACACCTACCATTGCTGAGGGGTTGGCAGAGGTTGCATACTTGAGTACATTATTGTTCGGATTCCGGCTCAGGTCTCCTTGGTATGTATTGATTCCGAACCCGATTTTAACGCCATGGATAAACGGACTCCCTGACGCTTCCTCTTCGTCTTCCTCTACACCCAGCCCCTGTAGTCCTTGCGCCTGTGCAGGCGCAAACAGGAGCGAGCCAGCAACGAATAAAAATACAAATGTGATTACGTATGGTATTCTGGTAGGCATGTACCCAACGCCGTGAGTTTTTGAGAATCGAGTGCTCTAACCGTGCTCAGTGTACCGCTTTGCCGCATACTGGACCTAACCCGGTTTGATGGACATTCCTTCACTTTACTCACGAACCGGAATGACTCATGCCACGAACACGCCGCCCCTACCCTCAAGACTTTCGAGATCGGATCGTCGAACTGGCTCGCAACGGACGGAAGCCCTCAGAGCTGGCCGATGAGTTCGAGCCAACAGAACAAACCATTCGAAACTGGATGAAGCAGGCCGACCGCGACGACGGCAAAACCGCCGATCGGCTTTCCACGGATGAACGTGAGGAACTCCGCGAGCTACGGAAGAAGCTGCGTCAGATAAAGCAGGAACGTGACATTCTGGCAAAAGCGACGGCTTGGTTCGCTCGGGAGACAGAAGATCTACCGCCAAGATCTTCCGATTCATAAGAGTGCATCAGGCCGAATTCCCAATTAGCGTTATGTGCCGAGTCCTGGAGGTCTCCACCAGTGGCTACTACGCATGGCGCACTCGCCCGCCCTCAAAGCGAGACCGAAAAGATGCGATGTTGACCGAAAAAATCCATGACATTCATGACGAGTCCCGCGGGACCTACGGCGCGCCTCGCGTCCACGCCGCTTTGCAATCAAAAGGCATCCGCGTGGGCAAAAAGCGCGTAGCTCGTCTGATGAAAGCAGCAGGCCTCGTGGGCGTAAGCCGCCGCAAAGGGCCCGTTACAACGATCCGGGACGCATCGGTACGCCCGGCTCCAGACCTCGTGGAGCGCGACTTTACCGCCGAGAAACCCGACCAGCTTTGGGTGGCTGACATCACGTACGTGCCAACCGATGCGGGCTTTCTCTATCTGGCCGTTGTTCTCGACGTGTTTAGTCGCCGTGT
>NZ_JARWGJ010000161.1:0-25092 GCF_040409695.1 Longimonas sp. | reverse complement strand
GGGCGGGCAGCCCGTCGGGCAGGAAGCCGGCAACGCAACGGCGTTGGCTCGGCGCATCATTGCAGATGCAATGGCAGATACAATGGCAGATACAATGGCAGATACAATGGCAGATACAATGGCAGATACGCCAGCGTCGCTTCTTTTCCTCTCCGGCAATCGTCGTCGTAACACCTTGCCGCAAGCGCTCACCGAAGCGGGCTGTCCGTTCGACGAGGTCGAAGTATATCGTACCCGTATCCGCACCGACCTTTCGCTGCCCGATCCGCCCGCAACCCTTGTCTTTTTTAGTCCGTCGGGAGTAGAAGCCGTACAGCGTTCCGGATACGACCTGAGCGCATACCCGTGTGCGGCAATCGGAACCACCACTGCGGCAGCGCTTCGCGCGGGGGGCGCTTCCGTCGTGGCCGTGGCCCCCACCCCGACGCCGGAAGGCGTGCAGGCTGCACTACAGGAAATGTAGAGACCGGTTTAGAGAAAAGGCGAGTGCGTGGGTAAAGATCGACGTTGCGTTCGCGTGGCTGTTTTCGCATTTACGCTCCCGAGCCCCCGATGGAGCATGTGAAGGTGAGGTGGCAGAGGCCGCGCGAATGCGGCGTCGTCGGCATTATGTGCTATAATCGGGCTACTGGGTAGCAGACGTTGCTTCCTCAAGTGCGAGGTGAAACATGCGTGCGGCCCGGCGCGGATTCTCTGCCGTGGCCACCGCTGAAAGCACAGCCACGCCATGGGCACCGGCTGCAATCACGTCGTGCACCCGGTGCCGGGTGATGCCGCCAATGGCAATGACCGGGCAGTCCACGGCGCTGCAGCAGGCCCGCAGGCGCTTCAAGCCCTGCGTAGCACCTGCATTTGCTTTGGACTGCGTCGGGTAGATGGGCCCGAAGCCGATGTACGTAGCGCCATCGGCTTCGGCCGCCTGGGCCTGTGCGATCGTCGACGCCGAAGCGCCTAAGACAGGCTCCGGCCCCAACACACGGCGCGCAACAGCGACCGGGATGTCCTCCTGACCTACATGGAGGCCCCGCGCGCCGACACCCAGCGCTACGTCGAGCCGGTCGTTCACGATCAGGGGCACCTCTGCATCGGCACAGACCTCCTGCACGCGCTGCGCAGCAATGAGCTGGTTGCGCACCACGCCATGCTTCTGACGAAACTGAATGGTGTCTGCACCTCCCGCGATGGCACGTTCGGCAAGTGCGGCATGGTCAAACCGCTGCTGGAGACGAAAGTCGGTGATAACATGCAGGCGACCAACGGCGGGGGTGGGGAGCGAATTCGGCATGGCGTACGGTATTAGAGGCAGGGATCTGGAGACAACATGCGCACATCTGCATACACAGCAGACCCGCGTTAGTTGACCTGCTCTCTTCAAAACTACTCAGGTGCCCGTCATGCCCTACTCGCAGCTTTTGTCCGACGCACGAGAAGCCATCGAAGCCGGCGTGCAGGCCGTGCATCCCGACCGTCTTATGGACGCCGCCTCCGCGAGCGATCGCGTCGATGGCGACACACGGACCACGATCCACGAGGCAAAGCAGATATACGCCGCAACCATCGGAAAGGCGGCTGCGCCGTGGGCGCGCCAGTGGGGCAACCAAATTTCGGCGGATGCAGGGTGTGTCGTCGCGCCGAAGGGCTACAGCACGGCCCCGAAGCCTGCGCTCCCGCAGCCATGGCAGCAGGTGGATGCGGGGCATCCGCATCCCACCGAAGACAGCGCGCGCGCCGGACGCCTTCTTCTCGACATGGCGGCGAAATGCGGACGCGGCGATTTGCTCATCGTAGGGCTGTCGGGCGGCGGATCGGCATGCACGGCGTTGCCGCCAGCGGGCATCTCGATGGCGGCAGTGCGCATGCTCAACGAACAGCTGCTGCAGAGCGGGCTCCCCATCGACGCCGTGAACGCGGTGCGCAAGCACGTGCTGCAAGTTGGGGGCGGGCGTCTGGCAGCGGCTGCGTACCCAGCCGCCGTACGGTGCTACGTCATCTCTGACGTGCCTGACGACGACCTGTCTACCATTGCAAGCGGCCCGACGGTAGGCGATCCTACGACCTATGCCGACGGGATTCACGCGCTTCGCGAAGCGCATCTGTGGAGCGATATTCCTGACGCGGTGCGCACGTATCTGGTAGAAGGGAAGGGCGGTACGCATCCCGAAACCGTACCGCCGGGCGATAAACGTCTGTCGCGTGCCCAGACAACCGTTATCGCCAGCAACGATGATGCACGTACAGCCGCAGTTGCGTATCTGAGAAAGCGCGGATACACGACTGTAAACGTCAATAAGCGCATAGAGGGCGAGGCGAGCGAAGTGGGTGCCCGGCACGCTCGGCGTCTTACAGAAAGCCGCGGGCCGTGTGCATTCGTATGGGGCGGAGAGCCCACCGTGCATGTGACAGGCACCGGCGTAGGCGGACGCAGTCAGGAAGCTGCGCTTGCTGCGGTGCCCATACTGGGGGCATCCGACGTTGCCGCCGTGCTCTTCTGTGCGGGCACCGACGGCATCGACGGCCCAACCGATGCTGCCGGGGCATGGGCAACCCCAGAAACGCACGAAAAAGCACAGGCATGCGGTTTAGCCCCCGAAGCGTATCTGGCCAACAACGACAGCTACACCTTCTTCAAGCGCCTTGGTGGGCTCTATCAGCCCGGTCCAACAGAGACCAATGTAATGGATCTGCATGTGGGGCTGGTTGGCGCAGCGCAGATGGGTCGAGCCGCACAAGTAGAGCCGCATAACTAAGTAGAGCTGCATTTGTCTTATTTCTTTTGTACCATTGACAGTACATTCACAACATGTATAGTGGTGCAAATGCCACCTTGCGCTCCTTGACCAGTCTACCGTTGCAGAGCAAATAATAGTGGCCACTCCGCAAGAACGTATTCTGCTTTTGAGATGAAGTGATCTCCCAAGCGCTGCGGGACACCATTGAGTCAGAGAACTAACTCTTCCTGTGCTGCATTTGGCCTTCATTAACTGCACAGGGCTGGTTTTAAGACAACATAATAGATCATCCTATATCGACAAATCTTAGCAGCAATGCCCCGAACGGTCTTTATTGTGCTCTTAAGCGCTCTTTTTATTGGTGGATGCGGGCCCGCTGCTCTGGCACAGGAAGCCCCAGAATCCGACATTGAGTCTGTTCAGGCCGCAGAAGACGAGATGCGCCAGGCAATTCTTAGGCAGGACATCGATGCACTGGAGCGGCTTTGGACAGAGCGTTTCATGGTCAACGCGCCGCGCAACGTGGTCGTACCTAACCGCGAAGCCGTTTTGCAGGTCTTCAGGTCTGGGGTAGCGGCCTACGAATCGTATGAGCAGGCGATTGAAACCATTGAGGTGAGCGAAGGTGTAGCGGTCGTCATGGGGCGTGAAACGGTCGTTCCAGTAGGCGAAGCTCCCCATGCAGGCGGTACGGTGCATCGCCGCTATACGCATGTGTGGAGAGAGCGCGACGGGGCGTGGCGGCTCGCAGCTCGCCACGCACATATCACGGAAATCAGCGACTAAATGGAAACGGAACCCCGAGCCCTTGGTAGACCGCAGCTTGATTCGTGTATGTATACAGTGCAATGAACACTATAAGCGCAGCACGCCACGCGGGAATCGTAAACAGTAGCGGGGGCGTGAACGATATTACAGGCGTGGCAGATAAGGTCCTCACCGTAGGAGGGGTTGGCCTGCTTGTTTTCCTGGTGATAGGACTTGCGCTCTGGTGGCGCTACCGGGCATCTGTTTCGAAGGAGATTCCCTCCGATGAAGAAGCATCTGCAGATACGCCGGAAGAGCCTTCCTTCCACAACGCATGGATCGACCGGCTGTCCGTTGGCGTCGTGGTCGTCGACAGCACCTACCAGGTCGAGCAAGTCAACGTACGGGCCCGGTCGCTTTTGTGCGACGACGCCCTATCGGAGGGGGCAGTGCTTCCGCAGGCGCTGGCGCAGCGCATGCTGAACGAAGAAGGCGCACCGCTATCATTTCGATGGCACAACGATAGCGGAAAAGCACTAAGCGTTCAGGTAGAAACGCTGCGACGGAGCGATGGCCTGCATCGCGTCATTACACTGCTCGATAACACCCGGGTGCTCCGTACCGAGGCAACCCTTCGCGAAACCGACCGCCTGCTCCGTGCAATTCTGCAGACCAGCGTGGCCGCGGTAGCGGTCGTTAACGCACACGGAACCATCACATATGCAAATAAACAGGCCGAGTCCATCTTGGGACTCAAAAGCGGTACGGATGGTACATGGACCTACGAACAGATCGGGTGGACGCTAACGCCTGTTGACGCTGACATGGCGACCCGGCGTCCGCTTCATGACGTGCTGCATACGCACAAAACAGTGCGCGACATGCGCTGCGCGGTAACCTGGCCTGATGGCACACGCAAGTATATCTCGCTCAACGCCGCTCCGCTCCCGCACGACAAGCGCCCCTCGCAGGTCGTGTTCTCCGTACAAGAGATAACGGGTCGTTATCAGGCAGAGCAGCAGCTCCGAAAAGAGCAACACTTTGCAGAAGCCGCCATAAATAGCCTGCCGGGGCTCTTCTTTATGGTGGATGCGAATGGACGGTACCAGCGGTGGAACGAGACCCTTAAATCCGTGGCTGGATATACCGAAGATGAACTCCACGACCACACGCTCGACGAACTCGTTGCCGAAGAAGATCGGCCGCGCATGCGGGAGGCGATTCGTACGCTGTTTGGAGAAAATATTGGGTTTCGGATCGAAGTCCAGCTGGTAACGCATTGCGGCACGCGCGTCCCGTATGTATTCACAGGAGCGCGTTTCACCATCAACGAAACATCGTACGCTGTAGGCGTTGCGCTCGACATCACAGCGCAGCGCAAGCGCGAACGAGCGCTTCAAGAGGCACGCCGTGAGGCGGAAGATGCGCGTGCAAACGCCGAGCAGATGAACGCGCTGAAAACCTCGTTCCTGGCCAATATGAGCCATGAGGTGCGCACGCCACTAACAGCCATGATCGGATATGCCAATATTATGGTTGAGGAAGAGAACCCGCCAGAGCGATTTGCAAGCCACATCGTAACCGGTGGGAAGCGGCTACTCAATACCCTCGACGATATCCTTCTTTTCTCGCAGCTGGAGGCGGGAACGTACATGCCTTCGCCAGCCCCCGTCGACATAGAGGCACACATCAAAGAAGCAGTGCGCAGCGCAGCACCACAGGCAAAGGTGGTAATCGACGGCCCCGATAACGCAAAGCATGTCAGCCTGGATCGCGGAGCGGTTGCCTGCATTGCGCGGCACCTGATACGGAACGCAGCAGCATTTACAGACCGCGAGGGGCAGATTACGGTAAGCATCGGTCATGAATCCGGGAAAAGCAGACTCACCGTGCGCGACACGGGGGCGGGCATGCCGGCCTCATACATCCCGCGTGCCACACAGCCGTTTACGCAGGCTTCTACCGGGATGGCACGCGTTCACGAAGGAAGCGGACTGGGACTTGCAATCGTGCACAAGATGGCTCAGCTCATGCAGGGAAGCGTGTCGATCGAGTCCGCCGAGGGAGAAGGTACTACCGTAACGGTATGGATGCGCCATCTGGATGCGACGTACCACAACTGAAGGCGGTAATGTCACCAGATTGGTGCATATGCAGAGGGGGACCGCCGAACTGCGCATGAGGCTGCACATAAACACGAACGAACACAAGCAAACGCATATTGCCCTTGCAGACCTGCTATCGCTTTGGTGTATCTGATCGCGCAGTGGACATTTCTCGGAGGCATGGGGCTCTACAGTGTTTTGCCTGTGCTCGCGTCGATTCTATTTGCAGCAGTTGCGCTTGCAACGATCGGGAGACATGAGCAGATGCGGGCCAGCACCGCCCCCTCCTCAAGCCGTACTGACCTGCCGGCAGAACTCCTGGATCAGGTAGACGGGGGCGTGCTCGTCATAGATAGCACATACCGCATCGAACACTGTAACCGGCAAGCTCAGGACTTCTTCCCCCAGCGACCAATCAAAGAAGGGGCCGTGCTGCCACGGCTTTTTGTCAACCAATTGCCCGAGCGTGGAAAAACGACTGTACTTGAATGGCCTGCGGAATCTTCTGCAGCGACTCAGGTCCACGTGAAGGCCGTGCGCGGTGCAGCAGGACTCATGCGCGTCATCACCCTGCGCGACGTGACCGATGAGATGCGCACGCGTTCTGAGCTTGAGCAGACAGACCACCTGCTTCGAGCGATTCTCGATACAGATGTGGCGGCTATCGCGGTCGTCAACGATCAGGGACAGGTTACATATGCCAACGCACGAGCCGAAGCAATCTTGGGGCTGCAGCGCACGGACGTATCAGATGCCGAAAAAGAGGGGGCATATGGGGCCTGGCGGTACGAGCAGCTGGGGTGGTCGATCGAGCCGGTCGACGACGACCCGGTAACGCGCACGCCGCTTCGTCATGTGCTGGACACGCGCGCGCCGATTCGTGACATGCGCTGCATGGTTACTTGGCCCAGTGGAGAGCGCCGGTACCTGAGCCTGAACGCGGCCTTTCTCGACGCAGGCACGTCCGATGAGAAACGTGTCGTGTTTGCGATGCAAGATATCACCGCGCGCTACCGGGTGCGCAAGCAGCTGTTAAAGCAACTGCGCGCGCACAAGGCCACACGCGATGCGATGCCTGCCTTGCTCTACATGTGTAACCGCTCTGGTGGTGAGCGCTACTGGAATGAAACGCTTGTTCGACGCACGGGCTACTCCGAAGATGACATGCAGGGGCGCACGCTTGCGCAGCTCGTACATCGCGAAGACCGAGCTCGCGTTCGGGCAGCGGTGAATCAGGTCTTTGCGGGAGAAGACACATTCGGGGTGGCTGTGCGCCTGCAGGCCAAAGACGGGACGCTGTATCCGTACATGATAAACGGCACCGTTTGTCTCATAGACGGCACCGAGCATCTGGTAGCTGTTGGACTCGACGTGTCTGCGCAGGGGGAGTAGCCCGGGCGCGGCATCATCCTGGCGTCTACCATCCAATACGGGTCGACGACTCACGTCGGCTGGATTCGGTTGCTGCGGGCGTAGGAGCCGGGGCTTCAGGCTCGTCGAGAGCCAGCGTGGGCGGGGGCTGCTGCACGTCGTCGATACGGGTAAGCGTAGCCCCCTGGTAGTAAAACGAGAGAATGTCCTGGTAGGAGCGCCCCGCCCGGGCCATCCCGTGAGCGCCCCACTGGCTCATGCCGACCCCATGCCCGTATCCGCGCCCGCTGAAAACGTACGAGTTGCCACTACGCCGCGCGTCAAACCAGGTGCTCCGCAGCACCTCGCGCCCTACAGCCTGGTTCACAGCAAGCCGAAACGCGTTAGCCTGCACCGCCTCGCGCGAACCATTCGGACGCAGTAGCTCAAGCGTCAGGAGGCGTCCGTCGTGGGCGGTATCGCCAAGAAAGAACCCCCGCACCGCCCCACCAAAACGGCGCTCCAGCCCACGTAGCACGGTGGCGCGGTTGGCTGTAGACTGCCACGTATGATGGGGAGACACCGAGTCGTACGGATCGCTACGGCCGCGCAGATAAGGCAAGTCTTCGCTGGCATCCCAGACGTCCTCGTTGTTTGCGGTATGCCCGCCGCTGCTCGAAAAGTAGACTGCTTCAATGAGGTGCCCGTTGTACGTGAGCACCTCGCCTCGTGTGGCTTCTGCAGCAGCGCGCGAGGCATCAGTGATGGTTGAAAGGCCCCGATACACCTGCGAGAGAGTATGGTCAACGTGGGTGTAGGTACCGTCGAACTTGTCGCTTCCGCGTAGGGCATAGGTTCGTGCCACGACGGCCATAGCCTTGGCGCCTTCTCTATCGTCGAGGCCGTACTCGCTGGCCACCACGCTGGCGACGTACGACTCCAGCGGCACCGCATTAACCAGCTCAACCGTATTGCCGTCGGGGCGCACTTCGAAGACGCCCCGGTACGAGCGCTCTACGCCGCCGCTTCGAAAGCGGGTGGCAGCCTGGCGAGGCGCGTGCAGGTAGAGCACTGCAGCTGAGATGCGGTCGGAGCCATGCTCGATGTGCACGTCGCCCCGGCGCACTGACAGCGTGGCAACCGTGCCCGGCTCAATGTGAAATAGCGGAGACCGATCGGGATGCGTGTGCACGGGAACCCGGCGTGAGGTCACGAGCTCCACCCGGTCGAGCGACTGATCGGCCAGGACCCGCACCCGAACATCCTGCGCGGCTGCAATGTCCGCATCCAGCAGCACCAGCATCCCTACTATGCCGAACAGAGCAATGCTGCGTGCGCGAGGAGCATGCAAAGAGGCGCATACGCTGCGAATCCACAACCAAAAAGAAGCCAGAGTCACAGAACTATACAATGTTCGGGAGATGGACCGGTGAATGGAGCAACCTTGGAATCTACAGTATATAAAAGGCCATGCGAAGTTGCAGCTTTTCCGCAAACATCTGAAAGAATGGGGAGGCAGCAGCGCACCGCGCCTGGCAACACATTCGTCCTTGTCTATCTTTTTCATAGCGACACAGCCGCACTATGCTTGTGGATACGCACGCCCATCTTTACCTGGACCGCTTCGATGACGACCGCGAGGCGGTGCTGCACCGGGCGCGCGAGGCAGGCGTGGGGGCGATCGTGTTGCCAGCCATCGATACGCCTTCGATTGAGCAGGCCGTTGCGCTGGCCGAGGCGCACGCCGACGTCTTTGCGATGACCGGACTCCACCCCTCATCTACAGAAGACGCAGCCGATGCCGACATGGCAACGGTGGCTGACTGGTGCGACCACGAGCAGGTGGTGGCGATCGGCGAGAGCGGACTTGACTACTACTGGGATCGTTCGTTCGATGATCGGCAGAAGCACTTCTTTCGAATGCACATCCGCCTGGCGATTGAAGCCGGACTGCCGCTGGTTATCCACAACCGTGAGGCCACCAACGACGTGCTGGCTATCTTGGCTGAGGAGCGTGCTGCGCATCCCGATGGCGACCGCCTGCATGGCATTTTGCACTGCTTTGTGGACGATGCCGACACGGCGCAGCGCGCCTGGGAGCTGGGGTTCTACGTGGGCATTGGAGGCATCGTAACGTTTAAAAATAGCGACCACGACGCGATGCTGCGCGCCACGCCGCTTGAGCACATTGTGCTGGAGACCGACGCCCCGTATCTGGCACCACAGGCCGAGCGGGGGCACCGCAACGAGCCCGCATTCGTGAAGCACGTGGCGGAATATCTGGCAGCGGTGACCGACCACACGCTCAAAACCATCGTCGAAACGACAACGGCCAATGCGCAATCTGTCTACGACCTGCCTGCTCCTGTAGGATCGAACCAAGCATCTGCCGCTGAAACGGATCGCCCGTAGATGCTGAGCCGTTAGGTGGTGTCCCTAATCTCTCTAATAGCAGTCTCCGCAATCTATTATGGCAACCTGGCTCATCTATGGCGCATACGGCTACACGGGCAGGCTCATCGGACGCGAGGCGCTGAAGCGCGATGTCGACTTTGCCATTGCCGGGCGGGATGCAGAGCGCATCGCCGACCTGCAAGCGAAGTGGCAGGTGCCGGGGCATGTCGTTTCGCTCGACGACCACGACGCACTCGTGAACGTGCTTCGTACGGTGGATGGCGTAATGCACTGTGCAGGTCCGTTCGAGGATACGGCTTTCCCGATGGTGGAGGCCTGCCTCAAAGCCGGCACGCACTACCTGGACATCACCGGGGAGTGGCGCGTGTTTGAGGCGCTGCGTGCCCGTCACGAGGCCGCACAGGAGGCAGGCGTCGTGCTGCTGCCCGGTACCGGATTCGATGTGGTGCCGACCGACTGCGTTGCCGCTACCCTCGCGGAGGCCTACCCAGACGCTACGGCTCTTTCGCTTGGATTCGTGGGGCTCGGGTCGATTTCGCGGGGCACCGCGCTTACAGCACTGCGTGGATGGGGAGAAGGAAGCCTGATGCGCCGAAACGGGAACTTGGTGCGCATCCCCCCAGGCACGCACACGCGCCAGGTAGATATTGCCGGGCGCTCCCGCACGCTCACCGCCATTCCGTGGGGCGACATCAGCACCGCCTACCACTCTACCGGCATACCAACCATTAGCGTGTACACGTACGTGCCGCCCGTGATGCGTCAGCTTATGTACTGGTCGGCCTATCTGCCCACGTGGGCACGCAACAGCGTTCGCCCACTCATTGAGGCCCTCCTGAAGCAGACGCTCGACGGCCCCGATGCAGAAACGCGTCGAGAGGGGGCTTCATGGGTGTGGGGCGAAGTGCAGAGCCCCGACGGCACCCGGCATACTGCTCGTTGGAAAGGACCAGAAGGGTACACGCTCACTGCACGCGCAGCTGTAGAGTGCATGATCCGCGCGCTGAAGACCCCCCCGTCGCCAGGATACCATACGCCATCTACAGCGTTTGGGGCCGACCTGGTCGCCGCAGTGCACCAGAGCACCAGCGTAGAGCTACACGACGCCCCATAGCGCCCTGGAGGCTCGTGTCGGATTTCTCCCCCTTTTACAAGGGGGAGATGTCGATAGACAGAGGGGGTTGTCTGACTCCAATGATGTCGGCCGTATGATAATCATCCATTGAACCGCTACCCATCGGCACACACGTGGACCCGGATACGAGAATAGAAGGCAGGTAGATGTGGACGACTCTTATGTACAGTTGTAATGGCCACGCAACGTAGAAAACAAACCCCCAGAGGCATCGTTCGGTCATCGGATCCGACACCGGTTCCTCCATGCTGGCTGCTCTGGCTAAAGCTTCCTAATCGATTCTCGCTCGATAGAGATTGATAGAGAAGAGCGTCGCGTTGTAGACTGACGCGGGCATTGCGAGCCCGAGCAGCGTGCATGGTTCACCCACATTACACATCAACCCCAACACAACCTATGGCTTTTTCTCTTCCGGATCTACCGTACGACTACGACGCGCTTGAGCCTGCGATCGACGAGCAGACGATGCGCATCCACCACGGCAAGCATCATCAGGGCTACACCAACAAGCTCAACGCTGCCCTTGAAGGACACGACGACCTGAGCGACCACTCGATCGAAGCGCTGCTGCATGGCATTGACAACCTGCCTGCAGACATTCAGACTGCTGTGCGCAACAACGGAGGCGGTTTCGCCAACCACAGCCTGTTCTGGAGCATTCTCTCGCCAGAAGGAGGCGGCGAGCCCACCGGTGCCCTTGCAGACGCAATTGACGACCAGTTCGGTTCGTTCGATGCATTCAAGAAAGCATTTAAGAACGCTGCGACCGGACAGTTTGGCAGCGGGTGGGGCTGGCTCGTGGCGCAGCCCGACGGAAGCCTTGAAGTATACTCAACGCCAAATCAAGACAGTCCGTACATGGAGGGCGACACGCCTATTCTTGGCGTTGACGTGTGGGAGCACGCATACTACCTGAACTACCAAAACGAGCGCGGTACCTACGTTGATAGCTTCTTCGACATCATTGACTGGGATGCCGTCAATGAGCGCTATGAAAACGCAGTCGACGATGCGTAATTGACGATGCGCAACGTGCTGACTCTAACCAAGCAGACGTAAAAAAGGAGAGATGTAGTACCTTGTCTCTTCCATCACATCACATTTGTGTGGTCAATGTTAAAGGAGAGGTGGAAATCTTCCGCCTCTCCCTTTTTTCGTTGAGTTGCGCGTGAAGCCGCGGCTTAAAGCGCTTTTTGTGCGACTCTCATTGGAATATTTCTGCGCTGTCGCGTACCATACGTGCGGTTTAACACACAATAACCGTTATGTTGTGGTAACAAACAGAGTACCCGAGCTTACCCGTTAGTGAGTTGCTCGGCGCCGTTGTCCCACCCTGCGCTGAGCATTATCATTGGTGGCACCTGGTAATGCCCCCTGAAGTAAAGAGGCAAAAAAGTAATGGATGTGTTTGTCGACGGAGCCATCTACATATCGATGGCAATTCTGAGCCTTTCGGTGTTGCTGGCGTTCTACCGCGTTGTTCGCGGTCCGTCGCTTCCTGACCGGATCGTGGGGCTTGACCTGGTTGCATACATTGCTATTGCGATCATGTTGGTGTATGCCATCGCCGAGAATAAGCCCCTCTTCCTTGAGGTCTCGCTCGTGCTTGCGCTCATTGCGTTTCTGGGTACCGTAGCCTTTTCACGGTACCTCGAGTTCGTAAGCAGCACGTCCGACACGACCTCGTCGTGACGCGGTTGTCCACGCCTGCTCTTTTATACTGTACTCTTCTTGCCGATAGTCTTTACGCTCTATGAACGCGATCATTGATCTGCTTTTGATAGTATTCCTGCTGGCAGGTACAGGCTTTGTGTTCATCGCGGCGCTTGGCGTGGTGCGCCTTCCCGACGTCCCGATGCGTATGCACGCCTCCACCAAAGCCGGAACCCTGGGCGTCATGCTGATTGCCGTTGCCGTGTTTTTGACATATCCGACACTGAGCATCTTCACACGGGCAATGGCGCTGGTGCTGTTTATGTTACTTACGGCTCCTGTGGCTGCTCACATGATGGGACGTGCATCATACGCCTCTGGCGAACGGATGGGCGTAACGCTCTGGGAAGGTACAGTGATTGACCAATTCAAGGAAGACCGCAAAGCCGAGGGGGGGCCCATGCCTCAGGTAGCAGCGGTACGCCCGCAGAACGCCGACGGCGACGAGGCGCGCGATGCCTCGTCTCCCTCGTAGTGTGCCCCAACGTGTGTCCGTAGTAGGTCGTTTTCTTTGACTGAGAGTGCTTCATGGGTATCTTAGCTGTTGTCTTTGCAGGATTTATCTTGGCTGCCTTTACGCCGTGGATTACACGGTCGTTGGGCCGCCTGTCGGGGTGGATGTATGCGCTTGTGCCTACAGGCATCGTAGCGTATCTGGCGACCTACACGGCGGCAGTTCAAGATGGAGGTGCCGTCTCGGCCTCGTTTGATTGGGTTGCAGTTGAGGCGTTTACCGTCTCTCTGAGCTTCTATCTTGACGGACTCAGCCTGTTCTTTGCACTGCTGATTAGCGGCGTGGGCGCGCTCATATACATTTATGCAGGCGCTTATCTGGAAGGTCACCATCATCTTGGGCGGTTCTTCAGCTACCTGTCCATGTTCATGGCATCCATGATCGGGATGGTGCTGGCCGATAACCTGCTCACATTCTACATCTTCTTTGAAGGCACCAGCTTCGCCTCTTTCATGCTGATTGGGTTCAACCACTACAGCAGCGAGTCGCGTCGCTCGGCATGGCAGGCCCTGCTTGTCACCAAAGCGGGTGGATTGGCACTGCTCGTCGGGTTTGTTCTGATGTACATGGTGACGGGCACCTATCAGATCTCTGAAATCATCCAGCAGGGCGCGCTCATCCAGCAGAGCGAGTTCTACGTTGCCATCGTAATTCTGGTGCTGGCCGGGGCCTTCACGAAGTCAGCGCAGTTTCCGTTCTACTTCTGGCTGCCCAACGCCATGAAGGCGCCTACGCCGGTAAGTGCATACCTGCACTCGGCAACCATGGTAAAAGCGGGTATCTACGTGATGGCCCGCCTGCATCCGGCGCTCTCTGGCACCGACTTCTGGGTGATCGTCGTGACGAGCTTCGGGGCGCTGACCATGCTACTTAGCGCCTGGCTGGCGCTGCAGTACACCGATATGAAAGGAGTGCTGGCCTACACCACGGTGATGGCACTGGGGCTGCTTACGATGCTTCTTGGCATCGGATCTGAGATTGCGCTGAAAGCATGTATGCTCTTTGTGCTCGTGCATGCGCTCTACAAGGCGACCCTCTTTATGATTACAGGGGCCGTGGACCATGGCATCCATGTGCGCGACATCACGAAGCTGAGCGGACTCCGCCACAAGATGCCGATTACAGCTGCAGCAGCTGGATTGGCTGCGCTCTCTATGGCAGGTATCCCGCCGTTCTTTGGGTTCATTGGCAAAGAGGTCGTCTACGAAGCGGCTTTGAATGGGGGCGTTGCAGAAACAGCTATTGCAGGCATATCCGTTCTCGCAAACATCGCGCTCGTTGCGGGAGCCGGTCTCCTGGCCCTGAAACCGTTCTGGGGCAGTCCAAGCGAGGCCGCCGAACATGCCCACCAGGCCTCGGCCGGGCTGTGGTTTGGCCCCGTCGTACTGGCCGCGTTCTGTGTGCTACTCGGACTCTTTCCCGGGTGGTTTGGCGATCCGTTCCTCGGGCCGGCTGTCGGCGCCGTAATGGGGGAGCCTACCTCGCTCTATCTGGTGCTCTGGCACGGATTCACTATTGAGCTGCTTCTGAGTGCGATCACGGTAGCTTCGGGGGTGGCGCTCTACTTTGCTACCCCGGCGATGCGCAACCACGCTATCGGACGAGGTTTTGAGCGCGCCTTTGGCTCAGGCCTCGACCGGGGGTACGACCGGGTCATCGATGGCATTCTCGGCCTTGCCAAGTGGCAGACGCGCCTCCTGCAGAACGGAGTGCTGCGCTACTACATGGCCACGATCCTTGGCTTTACGGTGCTGCTCGTAGGAGGTACATTCCTTCGCCATGAACTTGGTGGATTCGCCATCGACTTCTCAGACCTCCAGATCTACGATGCCGCCATTGCCCTGCTCATTGTGAGTGGCGCCATCTCGATCATCTTCTTGCGATCACGTCTTGCAGCCGTGGTTTCGCTCGGCATATCGGGTATCGGTATCGCGCTGGTGTATCTCACGTTCGGAGCGCCCGACTTGGCAATGACGCAGTTTCTGGTCGAAACGCTCACCGTTATCTTGTTTGCGCTGGTGCTCATTGAGCTCCCTAACCTCAAAGAGTCGGTTAGTAATGGCGGACGCATACGCGACGCGCTCATTGCGGTGGGCGTAGGAGCCGTGATTACCGGACTTATGCTGGTCGCACTGCAGTACCCGTTCGATAGCAGCATGGCCAATTTCTACGCTGTCAATACGTACACGGAGGCCGAAGGCCGCAACATTGTGAACACGATTCTGGTGGACTTCCGTGCCATCGATACGCTCGGGGAGATCGTCGTTCTTATGATCGCTGGATTCGGTATCTATACGCTGCTGTCGTACCAGAGCGCAGGTTCTGAAGGTGAAGGAAATTCTGAGGGACCAGAAGGAAAGGTCGATCAGCCGCGTAGAGAAACGCTGGCTGATGCACCTGCTTCGGCCGATCAGCCAGCGGCTGCCCCGGCATCAGGCGATGCAAACGGGGCCGACATCGCTGAGTCGGTCGACAAGCCCGATACGTAAGCGCCCAGCCCTCTTACATCGCCCCACGCTGCTACTGCGTAGCCTCAGACGGCGCCCTCTGCTCGCTGCCAACGCGACATTTATCTGACTATGATTCGTTCTCTGATCCTTCAAACATCGGTCAAGCTCCTCACACCACTGATGGTGCTCTTCTCGATCTTTCTGCTCCTGCGTGGGCACGATGAGTCGGGCGGAGGGTTCATCGGTGGGCTCGTTGCGGCCGGGGCTTTTGCACTCTACGCAGCAGCATACGGCTCGGCGCTGTCACGGAAAACGCTTCGTGTAAGCCCACTCGAACTGATGAGCGTTGGCGTTGGCCTGGCTCTGCTTAGCGGGCTGCTCCCGCTCCTCTTCGGGGAGCCCATCCTTACCGGATTGTGGGCATACTTCACGCTCGGGGGCGAAGACATGAAGGTCGGGTCGGTCTTGCTCTTCGATATCGGGGTCTACCTGCTGGTTGTTGGTATGGTGCTCACTGTGATTTACGAGCTTGATCTATTTGGCCTTGGGCTCTTTCCTCGGGAAGAGGGCGGGCAGGTCCCAGAAGAATATCAAGATGTCCTGCGATAAGACGGCCCGTAGAACGCCCTCGACCCGCTCTGCATCTGGCTCCGCATTTGTATATATACTGTTGCTTAACCGCCTGACTGTGCTATGGAAACGCTAATGGCTTTTGTTGTTGGTACGCTGTTCGCCATCAGCGTGTACCTGATTCTGCGCCGCAACCTGGTGCGCCTTATTCTTGGCATTGTACTGCTTTCCAATGCGGTAAACCTGCTGCTTTTCACTATGGGGCGCATGACGCGTGCCGAAGCCGCCTTCATTGAAGTTGGGGCTACCGTCCCCTCTGAAACTATTGCAAACCCGCTGTCGCAAGCGCTTATCCTGACGGCTATCGTTATTGGGTTTGGGCTTCTTGCCTTCACTCTCGTGCTGGTATACCGTACAAACCGCGACCTGAACTCCGTCGACTCTGATGTGCTGCGCGAAGAGGAGGTTGATCCCGACGTGTACGGCACCGCGTAACCCCGCATGCCTCCTGCTGTTGTATTTCTGCTTTAACGCTTCTTGCTCATGACTACCCACCTGTTGCTTGCCCTGCTCATTGTCGTTCCCCTGGCGGCTGCGGTGATCGCGCTGCTGCTACGGCGTGCGCCAGCCGTGCAGCCGTGGGTGAACCTGGTTAGCATGATCAGCATGGCAGGGCTCTCTGTTGCACTGCTCGTTCGGGTATCGAGTGCTGGCATTCAAGCAACGACCTTCGGCGGCTGGCCGATGCCCTTTGGGATTACGCTGGTGGCGGATCACCTGAGCGTGATTATGCTGCTTATATCGTCGATCATGGGGGTGGTGCTCGCTATCTATGCGATGGGCGACATGGACCCTAAGCGGGTCAAGTTTGGGTTCTATCCGTTTATGAACCTGCTCATGGTCGGCATTGCCGGCGCATTTCTGACAGGCGATCTGTTCAACCTCTACGTGTGGTTTGAGGTGCTGCTCATCGCATCCTTCGTGCTGATGGCCCTTGGCAACACCCGCGCACAGCTCACCGCAAACATCAAGTACGTGAGCATCAACCTGGTGTCGTCGCTTATCTTTCTCGCAGGCATTGGGTTTATCTATGGCCTTACCGGCTCGCTGAACATGGCAGAGGTGGCTTCTATCCTCGGCGATATGGAGGGGGCCTCAGGCATTATCACAACAGTCTCGATGCTCTTCCTGATTGCTTTCGGGATTAAAGCAGCTATCTTTCCGCTGTTCTACTGGCTGCCGGCCTCGTATCACACGCCCCCGCCCACGATCATGGCGCTCTTTGCCGGACTCCTTACCAAGGTGGGAGTCTACGCTATGATTCGGGTTTTTACGCTGCTGTTTAACGTGCAAGATGGCTATACCCAGACTATTCTGCTCTGGATTGCGGGCCTCACTATGGTTACCGGCGTGCTCGGGGCTGCAGCGCAGACGGACTTCCGACGCATCCTCTCTTTTCATATCGTGAGTCAGATCGGGTACATGATCATGGGGCTGGCGCTCTTCACGCCGCTCGCGCTCATTGGCTCAATCTACTACGTAGTCCACAACATCCTCGCGAAGTCAAATCTCTTCCTCATCAGTGGCGTAACGCGGCATCTGCAGGGCACCTTCACGCTCAAAAAGCTGAAAGGACTCTACGCGCACTACCCCGGTCTCTCCATTCTATTTCTGCTCTCGGCCTTTGCCCTGGCGGGCTTCCCGCCGCTATCAGGCTTCTGGGGAAAACTTATTCTGGGTATTGCCGGACTGCAGGCCCAGGAGTACATTATCGTTGGGGTCGCCTTCGCCGTGGGTATCATGACGATGTTCTCCATGACCAAGATATGGATGTATTCCTTTCTGCCAGGCGGCGGTGCCGACGACGACCAGCCAGCCGACCGGCCCGACACCGTACCGCCGCTCGCGGGCAACGTACGCCTGCTCTACGTTCCCATTGCGCTCGTAGCCGTGCTCATCGTAGGCATCAGTCTCTTCATTGGGCCGGTGTATGAGGTGGGCAACCAGGCCGCTACCGAACTCATGAACGCTGACCTTTACATAGATGCCGTCTTAGGCCATGAAGACTCTATTGCTCAACCTGCTCCTGGCGCTGATCTGGATGGCAGTGCAGGGGGCGTTCACACTCGGTAATTTCGCGTTCGGGTTTGTGCTCGGATACGGCGTTTTACGTATCATGCAGCCGCTCCTGGGCGATGTCGCATACGACGACCGCTTGCGCCACCAGGTGTTCTTGATCGGGTTTTTCCTAAAAGAGCTGGTGCGTTCCAGCCTACGCGTGGCGTACGAGGTGCTCACGCCCGGGTATCACATGCGGGCAGGCATCCTCGCCATTCCGCTCGACGTGCGCTCCGACCTGGGTATTACCCTGTTTGCCAATCTGATCTCGCTTACGCCGGGTACCCTCAGCATTGACGTGTCTGAAGACGGCAAAACGCTCTACATCCACGCCATGTACATCGACAAAAGCGTGGAAGAAGAGGTGGCTGCTCTCAAGACCAGCCTGGAACGCCGTATCATGAACGCGCTTGGCAAAGCCGACCGGTCCGAACTATTCTCCGCCAAACATCACGCCTCGTCGTGAAACGCTCCGCGGTATACACGCGCTGGTGTGCGCTCTCCGACGGGCAGCCCGCCCTCCTGCGTCCAGACGAACGAGCCCGGCTTCGTTCTTTTGGGGATGCGGACCGGCGGCGCAGCTTCGTGGCGGGACGAACGGCCCTGAAACGTCTGGTAGCACAGCACCGAGGCGTACCACCCGGTGACGCACACATCCACGTGGCTCCGGATGACAGTCTCTTGCTCGATGGGCCTTTCTATGGCTCGCTCGCTCACTCGGGCGACTGGGCGATGGCTGTACTGTCTCTAACGCCCATCGGGGTCGACCTGGAGCGCATCCAGCCGCGCGACCCCGACGTAGCACGTTTTCTCTTTGCTCCCACCGATCGCGACACGCTTTACACGCTTCCCGGCTCGTTCGACGAGCAGCTCATCTTGGCGTGGACCCTTAAAGAGGCGGTGCTAAAGGCACGCCGTAGCGGATTTCGGTGCTCGCCGAAGTCTATTCAGCTTGCAGTAGACGCGCGCACCGGGACCGCTCGCGCTGTTGTAACGCGCAGCGAGCCCCATGACCACTGGCATCTCACGTTCGGCCGCCGGCAGGACTACTGGTGGGCCTGGGCGGTACCCGAGTAGCAGATGTGCTATCCTACCAATGCGGCATCTTGCAGAGAGGTGCAGAGAGCCACTGTGCAGTTGTACACCAGCCGTACAAAGGGGCACTGCGCGCACGCTGTGTATGTAATGAACAAGGTAGTGAACAAGCACTCCTGCACGACCGTCCGACTGACCCGCGCAGGAGCTCTTACCAGGCGTTTAGGCGTTATTTGTCAAGACCGGGTGAGCGCTCGATAAACTCGTCGTAGAGCTCGGTGTGGCGAGACTGCAACGGTACGTTGTATCCGTTGATATGCAGCCGGGTGACCTGCGTAGCTGGTTCAAACGGATCGCCGTCGGCGACGAAGAGCGTGGCTTGCTTTCCGACCTCAAGCGAGCCAACCCGGTCGTCGATGCCAAAAATCCGCGCGGGGACGATGGTGATGGCCTCCAGTGCGGCATCAGCGCCCATTCCGTATGCGGCTGCAAAGCCCGCGTGGAACGGTAGATTGCGGACGTTGCTGTCCTCGCCGGTGCGAAGCGCCACCTGAACGCCCGCCTCATGCATGAGACCCGCGTTGGCGTACGGCTTGTCGTAGCGATCAGACTGCCGGGAGGGAAGCGCAATGACCGGTCCGGTAAGCACAGGCACCCCCGCTTCCGCGATCGTATCAGCTACACGCCATCCTTCCGATGCTCCGCTAAGTACTATCTGATCTGTGATGCCTCGCTCTTCAGCCCAGGCGAGCGCATCCAGAATGTCGGCAGCCTTGTCGGCTTTGAGCATGATGGGCTGCTCACCAGTCACGACAGGAACGAGCGCGTCGTACGCCGGGGCATACTCGGTAAAGTGTCCGGGTTCAGCTTCGTCTTGGCGCGCCTGAATTTCGGCATAGAGCGTAGCGTCGTCCCAGAGCTCGTTCAGCGCTTCAAGGGCTTCCTGTGCCTCTTGCTCAATGTCTTCTTCAGAGCGCGTGTCGCCAGTGCCCCGGCGCCCGGTTGAGGGAAAGTTTAGAACCATGTACTGCACGCCCGCCACATGCATCTGCTGGGGCGTATAGCCCAAGAGGTCAATCAGCGCCGCCTGGCCGGGCCACTGCCCACCGCTTGGTTCAGTGATGACGGTCGTAACGCCGTTGAGCCGGGTAACCGGAATGGAAACTGAGTTGGGGTTGACGGCGGTAAGCGCCTGCATGTGAGGCGTCAGGTCGCCGATCTCGCTGAAGTCGCGCGTCTCAGAGAGCGAACTGATCTCAACGAGTCCGAGCCGGGTGCCGCTGTCAATAAGGCCGGGATAGACCGACTGCCCGTCCGCATTGAACCGTGCCGGAATGTCATCGGGCACCTCAACGTCAGCTCCGAGGGCCGCGATGGTATCGGCGCGGATAACGAGCGTGCCGTTTTCGATCACGCCGTTTGTAACGGTAACGAGGCGCGCATTCGTGATGGCAATATCGGTGCGCTGGGCGGGCGTATTCTGGGCAAAGCTGTCCGTGGGCATCCACAGAACAAGGCAGAGCAGCAAGGGAGCGATTCGCAGCATGGGGAAGGGTAGAGGCATGAGTAGAATAAGGGGGCGCGGGCTGAAAGAGGGAAGTAAGAGGCCGTTACGACGATCAGTGGTGCAGATGCAGACCCGACTCGGTGGCGTGCAGGTGCGTGCCAGTTCCCTGCATGCACGCGCCATGGCGGATATCCGCGTCGTGCCACACGAACGTCTCTTCAACAACCGATTCAGGATCCACGCGCAGGCGCATGTCGTCGGGGTCCTCGTCGCGGTCGAAGCGCACCACGCCATCCACGTAGGTGCGCTGTGCTACGGCATAGATGGAAAGCGGATGGTGGTTGAAAATAGCCAGATCGGCGTGCTTACCTTCCTCAATTGACCCCACCATGCTATCGATGCCAAGGTGCTCGGCGGCATTGATGGTGATGAGAGCGAGCGCCTCCTCGTCAGACAGTCCGCCGTAGCGCTGCGACTTCGCGGCTTGGTGGTACAGATGCCGGTTCAGGTCGGGCGAGTCGGAGTTAATCGACGTGTTAACGCCGTTGCGCGTCAGGATTGCTGCGTTGTACGCGGTGGAGTAGTAGACCTCAAACTTAAAAGCCCACCAGTCCGAAAAAATCGAAGCTCCAGCGCCAAAGGCAGCCAGTTCGGGGGCAACCTTGAACCCCTCGTTTACGTGCTGAAAAACCAGTTCGTCTACGCCAAAGTCCTCCAGCACGTCCATGAGCATGAGAATCTCGTCGGCGCGGTACGAATGGGCATGCACCATCACGTCGCCGCTCAGAATGCCTGCAACAACCTCCATGCGTTCGCTATGAGGCGGCGGCGCGTTGCGGTTGCCGGCCTCGTACGCATCCTTCATGGCCTGGTAGCGCTGCGCCTCGGTAAAGGCCTCGCGAATCACAGACTCCACGCCCATGCGGGTGCGGGGTACGATGTTTCTGCCCTCGCCGTGCACGCGGGTCGGGTTTTCGCCGAGTGCAAACTTGATCGTGCGCGGGGCCTCTTCCATGCGAAGTGCATCGGGATGCGTCATCCCGTAGCGGTGCTTGATCGTCTCGTTCTGCCCGCCAATGGCGTTAGCAGAGCCGTGCATTACATGCGAGGTCGTTACGCCGCCGGCCAGCGCGCGGTAGAGGCGCACGTCGTAGGGGTCGAGCACGTCACCCACACTTACGTGTGCGGTAACCGGGCTCGTTGCTTCGTTGACATCCGATATGGCAATGTGTGAATGCGCGTCGATGATGCCCGGCATCACATGCATGCCGCTGGCGTCGTACGTCTCCACGCCGCTGGGCGCTGACAGGTTGCTGCCGATCGACGCGATGACTCCGTCGCGGACAAGGATATCGGTGGTTTCGAGCGTGCCGTTGGTAACGGTGTGAACGGTTGCATTCTGGATGAGCACGCTATTGGGCGCATCAGCACGCAGCTGGTCGGGGCCTGGCTGGGCGGTGCTTGTCCATACCAGACCGAGACTGAGCAGAAGAAGGAAGAGGGTTCGCATGGGGGATTCGGGGCGTGGTGCAAAAACGGGAAGAGGGAAGGCGTGCAGGGCGGCTATCGGCGGTCGGGGCTGGTGCGCTGTCCGGTGACGTCGAAGCTCATGCCGCTGGCTGAGATCGTACCATCGAAGCGGTCCTCTTCGATAGTGCCTGAGACGCGTGCATCGCCCATCTGGCTGCCAGGTACAACAAACGAGAGCGTTTCGCCATCGAACGAGATCGACTGCAGGCGCTCCTCAGAGCCGTCGGGTCCGACGACGCTGCCAGTGAGTCCGGTGTCATCACCACGCAGCTGTACCTCAATGTCAATGTCGCCCTGTGGCGTTTCGAGCGTCATCGTCCACGTACCGGTAACGGCTTCTGCATCGCCAGTTACTTCGCCTGCCTCGGCTTCGTCTTTCGTGTACAGGTGCCCATCAACCACAACATGCCGGATGCCGGTGTCTTCGTCAAAAAGAGGGCCATCGGTAACGACAAGATTTGCGATGAAGCCGGGTGCTACGCGGCCGAGCTGGCGGTCTACGCCAAAGGTCTGGGCCGGGGTGGTTGTGAGAGCTGCGAGGAGGACGTCGTGGGGAACGCCGCTTTCAGCGAGTGTGCGCAGGTGGCCGTGCAGGTCACCTGGCGAGACGCCTTCGGTGCTGAACCCAAAGGAGAGTCCGGCGTCGTGGAGCGTAGCTGCCTGATTGATGTAGCGCTCTTGTTCAGCGCGCAGGCGTTGCTCCAGGTTTGCACGTTCGCGTTCGGTATCGCTGGCGTCGTGCACGCGCAGCATGGGGTCGTACGCGGTTGGCTCCTCGTTCTCGTCGAGTTCGGTGCGCTCAGGCAGATCGAGCGACAAGAAGAGCGGCACGTCCGCATCCTGCAAGACGTCGAGGAGATTGAACCCCTCTTTGAGCCCGGCGATCATAAGGGGAAAGCTCATTTCGCGCTGCAAGGCAAGAATGCGGTGCGCGTCGGTTGCAGACGAAGCGGCGAATATGAGCGGGCGTTCGCCATCAAGAAGGGGCATCAGGGCGGTGTGGGCGGCATCGCGTGGGGGACGCTGCCGGCCCTGCGGGTCGCCTGCATAGGCTGCTTCGAGCTGCTGGCGACGTTCGGTTTCGCGGAGGACCTGACGCATCATGGAAATGACGCCCATGGTGGTGCTGGGCGATACAACATTCGGCCACGATCCGCGTGCCCCGCGAAACTGTCCGAAGAGGCTCACTCCGTCTGTGAGGAGAGCGGCCTCTGCATTGGACCCGTGCAAGTTAACAAGGGCTCCCTGTCCAGGTAGCATGCGGCCCTCGGGAGCAACGTGGGCTGTAGTAACGCCTTGCATGCGAAGCTGGTTAACGCGGCTTGCTCCCGGGTCGAAGAAAGCCGATGCGTTGCGCTCGGGCTGCACGCCGGCGCGAGCAGCAGACGGATTGCCCGGATCGTCGACGCTGCCTGCGTCCTCTTCTTCCGGCATATCTATGCCGGTATGGGAGAAGCCGTCGATGAACCCGGCATAGATATAAAGCGAATCGGCGTCGATAACGCGGGCATCAAACGGAATGGATGCGCCGGCCTCTACCGTGCGAATGATTCCGTTACGCACAACAACCGTAACGCCTGTCTGCTCGCTTCCTGGCTCGGTAATGACGGTTGCGTTTTCAAAGGCCAACGTCTGTGTAACAGCGGGCCGTTCCGACTGAGCAACAGCTGGCAGGGCCACAAGGCATAGGAGAAGCGCAGCGACTGAGGCTGTACGCAAAGAGAGAGAAAGCGACATAGGGATGGGGCGTGTGTGAACGTCTACGATAGACTGACTATTAACATAATGGTAGCTGGTCGGAATATCAGGCCAATTCGTGACAATATGTCCAGAGCAGGTAACAATCGGACAGGTTGAGCGTGACGACCTTACTCTTATCTCACATACTGTTTTGTTTGCGAGGGAGCAAAGCAGTGTGCTGCAACGTCTGCTGAACGAGTGAACGAAACGGGCGAGTATTCTTGTTAACGTTACTCGGCACAGTACACGTACAGCATAGAAGGTACCCAAAGAGGTGCACAACCCGTTATAATTCTGCAGCTTCGCGCAAACACAGCGCTGGGCCACGAAGTTATAAGACCGGCGTAGAGCCATTCATTCTCCGAAAAGCGCTCTCACAGCGGTTCGGCCCCTCTGCCTGCAAAAACACAGACCTGAGCCTCATTACATGACGTTTGATCCCTCCAAGACGCCCGCGTCGCATTTCAACGTGGCTGACGAAGCGCGGCTTGCAGCGCTCCGTCAGTACCAGAGCGCGTACTCCCCACCTGAGGAAGCCTTTGATCGCCTTACCCGTCTGGCGGCTGACATTTTCGATGCCCCGCTGGCATATATCAACTTTATCGGACGCGACAAGCAGTGGACAAAGTCGAGCTTAACCGACCCACATCCCGATGCTGTCGGACTCGACATCTCATTCTGTGCATACAACGTGGGAGAAGAAGGGCCGCTCGTTGTTGAGGATGCGCGTGAAGACGAGCGCTTTGCAGATAACCCGCTTGTTGCAGAGGGATTTGATGTTGCTGGTGAAGCAAAGGGCATCCGGTTCTATGCGGGAATGCCTCTCACAACGCCGGGAGGCTATCGTATTGGGTCGATATGTGTACTGGATACAGAGCCGCGCACGCCCGACCCGGAAGCAGTGGCACGTCTTGAAGACCTGGCGGCGATTGCCGTGGACGAGATGGAACTGCGCGCGGGCTACCGCTACCATGAAGACATTCTGGAGAGCATTACCGATGCGTTCTTTGCTATCGACGACAACTGGAGATTTACCTACGTGAATAGCAAGGCTGAGAAATGGCTTGAGCGAGGGCGAGACGAGCTTATCGGTACCAATATATGGGATGCGTTTCCGGAAGCAGTAGATCTGGCATTCCATGACCGGTACCAGCAGGTTATGGAAGAGCAAGACAGCGTACAATTTGAGTCATACTTCCCCCCGCTGGATCGCTGGTTTCGGGTGCATGCCTATCCGTTTCGGGGGGGCGTATCGGTTTACTTCAGCGACGTAACCGAGCGCAAACAGTACGAGCAGGTGCTGAAAGAGGCGAAACAGACGGCCGAGGAGGCCAATGCATCCAAGTCTCGTTTTATGGCGGGCGTGGCGCACGACCTTCAGACACCGCTGAGCGTTATGAACATGCAAATTGAACTGCTTCAGGACCAGATAGA